>DASUJA010000026.1:0-32475 GCA_036279515.1 Rhodocyclaceae bacterium
GTCCCAGATCGTTCCCATCGTCAAGCAGACCCGCAAGGGCGAAGTGGTGTTCGACACCGACGAACATCCCAAGGCCACCACCATGGAATCCCTGGCCAAGATGAAGCCCGCCTTCAAGAAGGACGGCACCGTCACCGCCGGTAACGCTTCCGGCATCAACGACGGCGCAGCCTTCTTCGTGCTGGCTGCCGCTGATCTGGCCGCCAAGTCTGGCGCCAAGCCCATCGCTCGCCTCGTCTCCTACGCCGTGGCCGGTGTGCCCAACGACGTGATGGGCGAAGGCCCCATCCCCGCTACCAAGCTGGCTCTGAAGAAGGCCGGCCTGAAGATGGATCAGATGGACGTGATCGAATCCAACGAAGCCTTCGCTGCCCAAGCCATCGCCGTGAGCCGTGGCCTGGAACTCGATCCGGTCAAGACCAACCCCAATGGCGGCGCCATCGCCCTGGGCCACCCGGTCGGCTGCTCCGGCGCCTTCATCGCCACCAAGGCCATCTACGAACTGCAACGCACCGGCGGCAAGTACGCCCTGGTGACCATGTGTATCGGCGGCGGCCAAGGTATCGCCACGATCTTCGAGCGCATCTAAGTTCTCGCGCTTTCGGCATCTTCGGATGCCGAATAAAAAGCCCGGCTGCCGCAAGGCGCCGGGCTTTTTCTATTGGGGTATCGGTGGAATGTGCACCGGACACCTCGCGGTAACCTAGCTTTGCGTCAATGCTCGTGGGAGCACGTTGCGGGGCAGCTGCCTCCGCAACAGGATGGGGACGCAGCGAGCGGCATCGTCACGTGGGCGGAAAGTATTTCTTGCTCGATCAAATCTCGTAGCACCAAGTGATACGGGGTATTGAACAAGGGCAGCGTCTTCAGATAATCCAGCAGACGTCCCTTGGTCGACTCGCTCACGATGTAGGCCATTGCGCCCGACCAGGGCACCATGCGTGGGTCCTCAAGGCCGACTTCCTGATTGTCCCCCTCGGGAAAAAAACTCTCGGTGTCCGGAGGGCCGATCATGCAGAGGTCTGTGAATAGCAGATCCCAGTGCCCATTGCGGGCAGTGTCCAGGGCATGACGGATCATCTCGGCCGAACAGGGGCCAAAGCTCACTTTGTCTTCCATGATCATGGCGTCGCCGGGTAGCTCTACGGCCATCGCTAGCGCACCCTCGTGGCTGGCGAAGCGGGCCCTTTCCTCACGGCCTAGGCTGCCGCCCCAATATCGAAGCGGCAACTCATTTGCATCGACAGCGGAGAAACGATGCAAGGACCACACGGGATCGGCATAGGCCTCAAAACTTTTCCGAATGAAAACGCTTCGGCTGCTTTGCTGATCCGCGTTGATGTAGATGCAGTGCATGAGGCTTCCTCAAATCTCCTGTTTGACGTGGTTTGGACATAACGGCAGCCTGCGGCAGGGGACTCATCTGTTTCCATGCTTAGGATGCGGCTTGGGTGAGTTTGCGTTAAGCCGACGCACAGGGTTTTTGATAAACCAGACAATCTCTTTGTGAATCGGTACTCACCGGAAAATATTTCGCTGACGCCCTGCGTTCAGACGGCCTTTCCCGACAGCGATTTGGCTTTGCCCCTTCACTTCCTTTCGCAACCTCACAACTGCACCGGCCTGGGGCGTGACGCACGTCCTTGTGCAGCTTTGCGCTGTTGCGTGGTGCGGATTCCCGCGGAAATGGCCCGTTTCCAGGTGGCATGCTTCCTGCGATTACGTCAGTGACGTTTCGGAGGCATGGTTATGAGCACTGCGTATGACGAGATGTACCAGAACGCGGATACCCTGCGTTCTCACTACGCCACTTACTCTCAGTGGCTGGAATCGACACCGCCGGAGATCATCGCCCGCAAGCGTGAAGAGGCTGATCTGGCCTTCCACCGCGTGGGCATCACCTTCAACGTGTATGGCGAAGATGCAGGCAAGGAGCGGCTGATCCCCTTCGACATCGTGCCGCGCATCATCCCATCGGACGAGTGGGCACGCATGCAGGCGGGGCTCAAGCAGCGAGTGAAGGCCCTCAACGCTTTCCTGCACGACATCTACCACGACCAGGAAATTCTCAAGGCCGGTCGCATTCCCAAGGAACAGGTGTTGGACAACGTCCTGTTCCGTCACGAGATGGTGGGCATCGATCTGCCGGGGCAGGTGTATGCCCACATCGCCGGCATCGATCTGGTGCGGGCAGGGCAGGGCGAGTACTACGTGCTCGAAGACAATCTGCGCACGCCTTCCGGCGTCTCCTACATGCTGGAGAACCGCAAGATGATGATGCGGCTCTTCCCCGAACTCTTCTCGCGTCAGGCCATTGCGCCGGTCGAGCACTATCCCGACCTGCTGCTAGAAAACCTGCGCGCCGTGGCGCCCGCTCACGTGGAAGAACCCAACGTGGTGGTGCTGACGCCGGGCCAGTTCAACAGCGCCTATTTTGAGCACGCCTTCATCGCTCAGCAGATGGGTGTCGAGCTGGTGGAAGGCACCGATCTCTTCGTCAATGAAGACGGCGTCTTCATGCGTACCACCATGGGGCCTCGTCGGGTGGATGTGATCTACCGCCGCATCGACGACGACTTCCTCGATCCCCACGCCTTCCGCAAGGATTCGGTGCTCGGCGTGCCTGGCTTGTTTAACGCCTATCGAAAAGGTCAGGTGACCCTTGCCAATGCAGTAGGCACGGGCATCGCCGACGACAAGGCCATGTACATCCACGTACCGGAGATGATCCGCTTCTACTGTGGCGAGGAGCCCATTCTCTCCAACGTGCCCACCTGGGAACTCGCAAAGCGTGAGGACCTAGGTTACGTGATGGATCATCTGCCCGAGTTGGTGGTGAAGGAAGTCCACGGCTCTGGCGGCTACGGCATGCTCGTCGGTCCCGCCGCAAGCAAGGAGGAGATTCGTCTCTTCCGCGAAAAGATCGTCGCCAATCCGAGCAACTACATCGCCCAGCCGACGCTTTCCCTCTCCACTTGCCCCACCTATGTGGAAAGCGGCGTGGCGCCGCGCCACATCGACCTGCGTCCCTTCGTGCTCTCCGGCGGCAAGGACGTGACCATGGTCCCGGGCGGCCTCACGCGCGTGGCCTTGAAGGAAGGCTCCCTCGTGGTGAATTCATCCCAAGGGGGCGGCACGAAGGACACCTGGGTGTTGGAGGGCTGATGCGATGAAAAGCAAAGTGCTCTCAATGCTGGCCCACCATAAGCCGACGGAACGCAACACCGCTGCATGGAAATCGATGGGCGCATCCGCCCTTCGCCTCTGCGTCTTCTGTGTTTCCGTGCCCTCCGTCTTTTAAGGGCCTATGTTTTCATAGGATCAATCATGCTTTCGAGTACCGCAGATCACCTCTACTGGATGGCCCGCAGCATGGAGCGCGCCGAGAACACGGCGCGCATGCTGGACGTGACTTATCGCATGTCCCTGCTCAAGCACGGCACCCTGGAGCCGGCCCAGGAGTGGAGTGCCATGCTGAACATCAGCGGCCTCCACTACGACTTCAGCGAGCGCTATTCCGCGCTCACGTCCGACAACGTCATGCGTTTCATGGTGATGGACGAGGAGAATCCCTCCAGCATCTACAACGCCCTCCAGTCGGCGCGGGAAAACGCCCGCACCGTGCGCGGCACGATCACTTCCGAAATGTGGGAAAGCCTGAACGCAACTTGGCTGGACATGAAGGCCATCCGCGAGAAAGGTGTGCCCCCCGATGGCGTCGCCAGCTTCTTTGAATGGGTGAAAGAACGTTCCCACCTGTTCCGCGGCATCACCTACGGCACCATGCTCCACGACGAGGCCTTCCACTTCATTCGCCTCGGCACCTTCCTGGAGCGGGCTGACAACACGGCCCGCATCCTCGATGTGAAGTACCACATCCTTCTGCCCAGCCTGCAAGACGTGGGCGGCGCTGCCGACTACTACCAATGGGGCGCACTGCTGCGTTCCGTCTCCGCCTTCGAGACCTATCGCAAGATTTATCGGGACGTAATTTCTCCGCGCCGCGTGGCCGAACTACTGATCCTGCGGTCCGACATGCCGCGCTCCCTGGCGGCGTGTATCGACGCCGCCAATCAGCAGCTGATCGCCATCGACGGACCTCGTTCCTCTGAACTGCTGCGCCATTCGGGCCTGCTCCATGCGGAGCTGCGCTACGGCAGCATCGACGACATCTTCAGTCTCGGCCTGCATGAGTACCTGACCCGCTTCCTGGATCGCATCTACCACCTGGGCGATCACATTAACTCCTGCTACTTCTGGCCGTCCGAAGACCAAGCGGCATGAGAGGTTTCCCGACTTGCCCATCGCAGGGCCTTCCGCTAAGGTGCCGGGCTTTTGAATTTAAGCCTTAGCGGAGCCGTTTCATGACTTATTGCGCAGCCACCATGCTCGACGACGGAATCGTCTTTGCCTCCGATTCCCGAACCAATGCCGGCGTGGACAACATCTCCACCTTCCGCAAGATGAAGGTGTTCGAGAAGGCGGGCGACCGCGTGCTGGTGACTCTGTGCTCCGGCAATCTGGCCGTCACCCAGGCCACTCTCAATCAGCTCGATCACGTCATTCGCAAGAACGACGGCAGTCCCAATCTCTACAACGTGAGCAGCATGTACGAGGTGGCGGAACTGATCGGCGATGCCCTGCGCGAAGTGCGCCGCCGCGACGGCCCCTTCCTCCAGCAAAGCAACGTGGATTGCAGCGCCAACTTCATCGTCGGCGGGCAGATCGCTGGTGAAGAAGCCCGCCTGTTCCTGGTGTACTCCGAAGGCAACTTCATCGAGGCCACGCCTGAGACGCCCTATTTCCAGATCGGCGAAGTGAAGTACGGCAAGCCCATCCTGGACCGCGTCATCAGCCCCGGCACCTCCTTGGAAGAAGCCGTGAAGTGCGTGTTGGTGTCCTTCGATTCCACCATGCGCTCCAACCTGTCCGTGGGCCTGCCCATCGACCTGCTCTGCTACGAAAAGAACAGCCTGGCAGTGACCAAAGTGCGCCGCTTCGACGATCGCGATGCCTACATGAGCGGCCTGCGCCAGCAATGGAGCGAAGGCCTGCGCAAGGTGTTTAGTCAGCTACCGAATTTCGAGTGGAACTGAGCCGCGCCTGACTCAACTGGCCTCCGAATCGGGGCCGGAGGCGGCGCGGCCCCTGATAAGGACCGTTATGACCATCCGCGTCGCCCTCAATCACCAGACCCACTACCGTTTCGACCGCCCGGTCAAACTCTGGCCCCACGAGATTCGCCTGCGTCCCGCGCCCCGTGCGCGCACGCCGGTGACGGGCTACTCCCTGCGGGTGTCGCCGGAAAAGCACTTCATCAACTGGCAGCAGGACGCCTTCGGCAACTGGATCGCCCGCATCGTCTTCCCCGAGCCTTCCGATCATCTCGACATCGAGGTGGATCTGGTGGCCGACATGACGGTCATCAATCCCTTCGATTTTTTCGTCGAGGAGTACGCCGAGAAATTTCCCTTCGACTATCCGCCCCTGCTGAAGAAGGAACTGGCGCCCTACCTGGAGGCGGACCCTGCCGGTCCGCTGCTCACCGCCTGGGTGGAGAAGGTGCGGCAGCAGGTGGTCAAGCCCGACCAGCGCATTGTGGACTTCCTCTGGGGCATCAACGCCCAGGCCCAGGGCGACATCAACTACATCGTGCGCATGGAAGCCGGCGTGCAGACGCCGGAGCAGACCCTCGAACTCAAACTAGGCTCCTGCCGCGACACGGCCTGGATGCTGGTGCAGGCCCTGCGCCATCTGGGCCTCGCCGCCCGCTTTGCCTCCGGTTACCTGATCCAGCTCACCGCCGACGAAAAGGCCCTGGACGGTCCTTCCGGCACCGACAAGGACTTCACCGATCTCCACGCCTGGGCCGAGGTGTACGTGCCCGGCGCCGGCTGGATCGGCCTCGATCCCACTTCCGGCCTCTTCGCCGGCGAGGGCCACATTCCGCTGGCCTGCACGGCACAGCCGTCCTCCGCCGCGCCTGTGATCGGCGCCACCGGCATCTGCGAAGCGCACATGGATTTCGCCATGAGCGTGGCCCGCATCCACGAAGATCCTCGCGTCACCAAGCCTTATACCGAAGCCCAGTGGCAGAACATCCTCAACCTGGGCCACGCGGTGGACAATGAACTGGTGAAGGGCGACGTGCGCCTGACCCAAGGGGGCGAACCCACCTTCGTTTCCATCGACGACATGGACGGCGCCGAATGGAACTTCACCGCCCTCTCGCCCAAGAAGCGCGAACTGGCGGGCCACCTGTTGAAGCGCATGCACGAACGCTTTGCCAAGGGCGCCTTGCTCCACTTCGGCCAAGGCAAGTGGTATCCCGGCGAGCCGCTGCCCCGCTGGGCGCTAGGCTGCTATTGGCGTGCCGACGGCCAGCCCCTGTGGCGCGACCCGCGCTGGCTGGATCAAGGCGACTACACAGGGGCAGGGGACACGCGCAAGCCGGAAGAGGCGGGCGTCTTCCTCAAGGCCCTCGCCGCGTACCTGGGCCTTTCCGATCGCTACGTGATTCCCGCTTTTGAAGACGTGCTGCTCGCCATCGACCAGGAGGCCCGCTGGCCTGAGAACCTGGACCCGCTGAAGGCCGACCTAAAGAGCACTGACGTGCGGCGCAAACTGGCGGAGCAAATCTCCCGCGATCTGGGCAAGCCGGTGGGCTTTGTGCTGCCCATGAAACCCCTATCTCGTCCGGCTTCCCGTCTGCCTTCCAAGGGCTCGAAGAAGGCCGTCGTTCCTACGTCCTGGCGCTCCAGCCCCTGGCCCTTCAAGCGCAAGCATCTGTACCTCATTCCCGGCGATTCCCCCGTGGGCCTGCGTCTGCCTCTGGCGTCACTGCCCTGGGTAGCGCCCGAAGACATGGAGGTGGAATTCGAGCGCGACCCCTTTGAAGCGCGCGACGATCTGCCCGAAGCCGGCAAGCGCAAGAAGCCCGCGAAGAAGGCCGAGCAGAAAACCGCCGACTACGATCCCCGCGAGATCATCCACACGGCCCTGGCCGCCGAAGTGCGCGGCGGCATGCTCCACGTCTTCATGCCGCCGCTACCCGCGCTGGAGGACTACGTGGACCTGCTCCACGCAGTGGAAGACGCGGCAGCGGAAACCGGCATCACCGTGCGCATCGAAGGCTACACGCCGCCCCACGATCCGCGCCTCAAGGAATTCAAAGTTACACCCGATCCCGGCGTCATCGAGGTGAACATCCACCCGGCTCGCAGTTGGCCCGAGCTGGTGGAGAACATCACCAGCCTCTACGAAGACGCCCGCCAGTCGCGGCTCGGCACCAACAAGTTCATGCTCGACGGTCGCCACACGGGCACTGGCGGCGGCAACCACGTGACCCTCGGCGGCCTTACGCCTGCCGATTCGCCCCTGCTGCGCCGGCCCGACGTGCTGATGAGTTTGATCGCCTACTGGCAAAACCACCCGGCACTTTCGTACCTTTTCTCCGGCACTTTCATCGGCCCCACCAGTCAAGCGCCCCGCGTGGACGAAGCGCGGCACGAGAGCCTCTACGAACTGGAGATCGCCTTCCAGCAAATGGCCGAACGCCTGCAACCAGGCGAAGAAACGCTACAGCCCTGGCTGGTGGATCGCCTGCTGCGCAACCTGCTGGTGGATCTGTCAGGCAACACCCACCGCTCCGAGTTCTGCATCGACAAGCTCTACTCGCCCGACAGCCCCTCGGGCCGCCTGGGCCTGCTGGAATTCCGCGCCTTCGAAATGCCGCCCCACGCCCAGATGAGCCTGGTGCAAATGCTCCTGCTGCGCGCCCTGGTGGCCCGCTTCTGGAAGCAGCCCTACCAAGGCCGCCTGATCCGTTGGGGCACGGAGTTGCACGACCGTTTCATGCTGCCTCATTTTGTGGCGCAGGACATTCGCGATGTGGTCACCGATTTGCAACGGGCCGGCTACGCCTTCGAGCACGAATGGTTCGCACCCTTCATCGAATTCCGTTTCCCGCGCTACGGCACCGTGGCCTATCACGGCATCGAAATCGAAACGCGCCAAGCCATCGAACCCTGGCACGTGCTGGGCGAGGAAGTGAGCGCCGGCGGCACCTCGCGCTACGTGGATTCCTCCGTCGAGCGCATGCAAGTGCGCGTGCGCCACATGAACGACACGCGCCACGTGCTCACTTGCAACGGTCGCCCGCTGCCGCTAACGCCCACGGGCGTGCGCGGTGAGTACGTGGCCGGCGTCCGCTACAGGGCCTGGAATCCGCCCTCAGCCCTGCATCCCACCATCGGCGTGCACACGCCCCTGGTGTTCGACCTGGTGGACACCTGGAGCAGCCGTTCCATCGGCGGCTGCACTTACCACGTGTCCCATCCCGGCGGCCGCAACTACGACACCTTCCCCATCAATGCCAACGAAGCCGAAGCCCGCCGCCTTGCAAGATTCTGGAACCACGGCCACACGCCGGGTGACCTCCACCTCAAGCGCGAAGGCCGCAATCCTGACTATCCATTCACCCTAGACTTGCGCAGAGCGCCGGAGGCGTGGGTGGAGGGGGACATAGGCATGGAAAGGAGCGTAGAAAAGTAGAGCCCGTTGTGCATGAGAGAACAGAATTTCCTGATTGCGAAAATGACCTTTCAATAGTTAAATCCCGCAGCTCGAAATGGGAGACCTTATGCATTGCCTCAGAGTCTGGGTTGGGCTTGTCGCCATTCTTTTCTTTTCGGTCTGCGTTGCAGGCACTAGAAGTGATGACGAGGTCCCGATGGGTGGGATTAGGCGAATTGCTTTGGTTCCGGTCTTGGAGCCTGCAAAGTTAAAGATCGAGAACCGAGGAACTCCGCTAGGCATATTTGGATTGATCGGGTATGCGGTGTCCAAGGAACTCGAAGCAAGACAGTCCAAGGAATTAGCCGCAATGCTGCGCGACCAATCTCTCAGACTGGGAGACGAAATGACGTCCGTGCTGAAGCAACGGCTCACAGACAAAGGCTATGAGGTTGTGGTGGCCACCGACGTTAAACGCCCCCCGAAGGATCCCGACGAGATTGTGTTCGACAGTCTGCCCAAGGATGTCGATGCGGTTGTGGTGGCTTACTACGAAAACGCAGGCCTCTTATCCGGGTACTCATCCACGAGCTATGTGCCTCGACTGGAATTCAAGATTGAAATTCTGCGGCGAGCGGATGAGGAATCCCTGTATTCGCAGGGGCTTGACTATGGTCCGTTTTTGCACGCTTCCGATGAGGATTTACCGGTCGACTCGAAATACGTCTATGGCAACTTCGATCAGGTGCTGGAGCGTAAAACTGAGGTGGCGGAATGCTATCGCGCCGGTATTCGGGTACTCGCTGAACGCAGCGTGAAGGACATCCCGCCTGCGCACTAACGAGCTAAGCCATCGCGTGGGTGATGCTGTCGCTGGCGTCGCCCTCCGCTACGACTCAAGCAGGGATCGGTTAGCGCTTCTACAGGCGCTCAGAAAAGTTCGATCAGCTGTTTGACGATGAGCACACTGACCACGCCGAGGAATGCCTTCCGAACGAAACCGGCACCGTGTTTGAGCGCAAGGTGGGTGCCGACGTAAGCGCCCGTGAGGTTGCAGACGGCCATGGTCAAGCCGACCACCCACAGGATCGGGCCGTGGCTGGCGAAGAAGGCGATGGCTGAGATGTTGGTCGTGGCATTGACGACCTTGGCGCTGGCCGAGGCGCGGACGAAATCCATGCCGAAGAAGCGGACGAAGCCGAAGATCAAAAAGCTCCCGGTGCCGGGGCCGAAGAAGCCGTCGTAAAAGCCGATGACCAAACCGAACAAGGCGCCGCGCCACAGGTCGCCAGGGCGTGTTTCGTGCGTCTCTTCTTGCCCGAGATGCTTGCGCAGGAACGTGTAGATGGCGACGGCCAACATCATGACGACAACCAGCGGCCGCATCGCGTCGCGGGGAATCCAGGCGACCACGGCGGCACCCAGCCAGGCGCCGATCAGCGCGGCTGCGGTGGCCGGCAGCACCAGGCGCCAGGGAATGCGCACTGCGCGGGCATAGCGCCATAGAGCGGCACTAGTGCCGGCGATGCTGGCAACCTTGTTGGTGCCGAACAAGGTCGGGATCGCGGTCTGCGGGAAAGAGGAGAGCAGCACCGGAATCTGGATCAGGCCGCCGCCGCCGACTACGGCGTCGACCATGCCAGCGAAGAAGGCGGCGGGGGCGAGGATGAACCAATCGATCGTCATGGCAAACGAAAAAATGGGGAAGTAGTTCGTAGGTTGGGCTGAGCGTCCCACAGGGACTGGCTGCGAAGCGATGCCCAACGGCTTGGCGGTGAGTAGCGCGTTGGGGGGGCGCCGCGCAGCCAGTCCTTGTGGGACGCTTCCTGGATCCCGGCTTTCGCCGGGATGACAACTTCACTTCTTCACTTCGATTCCACCCTTACGAAAAAAATAGACCCGGGGCAAGCGCACCGGGTCATGAACGAGGGTGCGGCGCTGAGCGGCCTCGACCCTCGGAGAGGAAATGTTTCAGACGGTGGCCGGCACGGCGCTCTCTTCGACAACGGGTAGTGCGGCATCCTCATTGTCCAGAGATTCATCAACCGCATCGACGGCATTTTCCCATTTGGCGACGACCGCGGTGGCAATGGCGTTGCCGAGCACGTTGGTTGCCGTGCGTCCCATGTCGAGGAAGTGGTCGATGCCGAGGATCAGCAGCAAGCCGGCTTCGGGCAGTCCGAACATCGGCAGCACGGCGGCCACGACGACGAGGGAAGAGCGCGGCACACCGGCAACACCCTTGCTCGAAATCATCAGCACTAAGAGCATGGCGACCTGGGTTCCCAGGGTGAGCGGAATGCCGTAGGCCTGACCGATGAACAGGGCGGCGAAGGCGCAATAGAGCATGGAGCCGTCTAGGTTGAAGGAGTAGCCCAGCGGCAGCACGAAACCGGTGATGCGGTCGCGGACGCCGAACTTCTCCAGTTGCTCCATCAGCTTGGGATAGGCCGATTCGCTGCTGGCCGTGGAGAAACCGAGCAGCATGGGGCTGCGCACCAGCTTGAGCAGACGGAAGACTTCCTTGCCCAGCACGAAGTAACCGGCGGCAATCAGCACCAGCCAAAGGGTGGCCAGGGCGATGTAGAAGCTCCCCAGCAGCTTGCCGAAGACGAGCAGCATGCCTAGGCCCTGGGTCGTGATGATGCCGGCGACGGCACCGAACACGCCGATGGGGGCGAAGCGCATGACGTAGTCGGTGACCTTGAGCATGACGTGCACGACTTCTTCCATCGTGTTCACCAGGCTGCGTGCCGCCTGGTTGTGCAGATGGCCCAGGGCCATGCCGAAGAAGACGGCAAAGACGAGGATTTGCAGGATTTCATTGGCCGCCATGGCCTCGAAGAAGTTCTTCGGGAAGACGTGGGTAATGAAATCCTTCAGGTTCAGCGCGCTGGTTTTCAGGCCGACAGACGCGCCGATTTCCGGTAGCGGTACGCCGAGGTTGGCGCCCGGTTGCAGCAGATTGGCAAAGATCAGACCGAGGGCCAGCGAGCACAGGGAGGCGCCGACGAACCAGCCGAGCGCCCTGGCGCCAATCCGGCCGACGGTCTTCGAATCCCCCATGCCTGCCAGGCCGACAACCAGCGTGGCAAAGACGAGGGGAGCGATGATCATCTTGATCAGGCGCAGGAAGATGTCGGTCAGGATGCCGAAGTAGCCGGCGATTTCCTTCGCTTCGGCCGGGCTGCCGACCATCGTGTTGCAGGCATAGCCGACAATGACGCCGAGCACCATGGCAACCATGATCAGGCTGGTGAGCCGGTTCATTTTCATGAGGGGTTTCCTTGGATATAAAAAATGCGGTCAGGCCGCCCTAGGCTGGATCATTTGCGGTTTGGTCAGCACCTCGGGACGCAGCACGTCGGCCAGTTGCTCGGGGCTCATGAGCTTGCGTTCGAGCACGATCTCGGCGACGCCGCGACCGCTCAAATGGGCTTCGGCGGCGATTTCGGTGGCGTTGGCATAACCGATGTACGGGTTCAGGGCGGTGACGATGCCGATGGAGCGTTCGACGCTGGCGCGCAGGGCTTCGCGATTGGCGGTGATGCCGTCGACGCAATAGTCGGCCAAGGTCTTGCAGCCCTTGCCCAGGTGCAGAACGCTCTTGAACAGGCTGTGAGCGATGATGGGCTCGAAGGCGTTGAGCTGGAGCTGGCCGGCTTCGACGGCGAAGGTGACGGTGCTGTCGTTGCCGATGACTTCGAAGGCGATTTGATTGACGACTTCAGGGATCACCGGATTCACCTTGCCCGGCATGATGGACGAGCCGGCCTGACGGGGCGGCAGGTTGATCTCGCCGAAGCCGGCGCGGGGGCCGGAAGAGAGCAGGCGTAGGTCGTTGCAGACCTTGGACAGCTTGACGGCGATGCGCTTCAACACGCCGGACAGTTGCATGAAGCTGCCGCAGTCCTGGGTTGCCTCGATCAGGTTGGGCGCGGTAAGGAGCGGGATGCCGCTGATCTCCACCAGCTTGCGGCAAACGATGGCCGCATAGTCCGGGTGGGCGTTGATGCCGGTGCCGATGGCGGTGGCACCCAGGTTGATTTCGCGGATCAGCAGCGCGGCTTCCTTCAGGCGCTCTTCGTCTTCGCCCAGCATCACGGAATAGGTCGAGAACTCCTGGCCGAGGGTCATGGGCACGGCGTCTTGCAACTGGGTGCGGCCCATCTTGAGCACGTCGGCGAATTCCACGGCCTTGCGTTCGAAGGAACGGCGCAGATAAGCCATGGCATCCAGGAGGCGGAAGATACCCACGTAGGTGGCCAGCTTCAGCGCCGTCGGATAGACGTCGTTGGTGGACTGACTCATATTCACGTGTTCGTTCGGGTGCAGGTATTGGTACTCGCCCCGTGCGTGGCCGAGGATTTCAAGCGCCCGGTTGGCGATCACCTCGTTGGCGTTCATGTTGGTCGAGGTGCCGGCGCCGCCCTGGATGACGTCGACAACGAATTGGTCATTCCATTTGCCATCGATGACTTCGCGGCAGGCGGCGACGATGGCGTCGGCACGTTTGGCGTCAAGCAGACCGAGTTGCCGGTTGGCCTCGGCGGCGGCCTTCTTGATCTGGGCTAAGGCGCAAATGAGGTCCGGGTAGACAGCGATGGAAATGCCCGTGATGTCGAAGTTCTCCATGGCGCGTAGCGTATGCACGCCGAAATAGGCGTCGGCCGGCACTTCGCGGTCGCCGAGCAGGTCATGTTCCAGGCGGTGGGATGGTTGTTTGGGCATGCTGTCTCTCCTATGCAGTGTTGTATTGGTCCGGCGTCGGGGTGCCGTCCATTTGTCTTCTCATTGCACGGGCCATGCCAGTGAGGATTGATTTTCAGATATTGATTCTTAATGTTTTTTCTTGAGCGATGGGTTGGATGTATCGGGTTCCCGACGATTTGGCCGAACTAGTGTTCGGATTGCCGATGTACTGCCTTTTCCATTTTTTCGGAATGAAAATCCGGAAATTCCGATGGGCAGCAATGCTGGACGGGTTGTCTAATCCATACCGGAATGGCGGGGCAAAGATGTGCCTTCGCGTTCCAAGACCACATTTATCGAGGAGCAAAGGATGGGCCTTATCTGGATCATGTTCGTTGGCTTGGTGGCGGGCTGGCTCGCCGGCCACATCGTGAAGGGCGGCGGTTTCGGATTCATTGGCGACATTGTCGTCGGCGTACTCGGTGCCTTGTTGGGTGGCTTCCTGTTCCGGCAACTGGGCGTTGCCATGAGCAGGGGACTGGTCGGCTCAATCATTGTCGCCACCGTGGGGGCTGTCGTCCTTGTCGTTCTACTGCGGCTCGTCACGCGGAAGTGACGACTCCGAAGTCGGGTGAATGACAGCGGGAGATTTGCGTGGGCCTAGGGGGCTAATGCGGTTTTCATTTTTTAGGGAGCAGCGGCGTATGTGGCGCAATGGCGTGGCAGCGGTTTCTTTACTCGTTCTGGCTGCCTGCAGCTCTGTCGGCGTGCAATACAAACAACCTGTGGAGGGGACGAGTTCCGCCGTGGTGGTCGGCGGGAAGGGAACTTACATCTACACGTTTGACGAAGAGGGTTGCTACACAGGGAAGACGGAGATCAATGAGAAGAAAGGACTCAGGGTTTTTCCAGATAAGGAGGCTATCTTCGGATATGAGGACTACCCCATGGGAAACCGCTATTGCCAGATGGTCTTCTCGTTTGTTCCAGAACGCGATGCCAAATACAAAATTGATGCGGATCACCCGTATGAACACTGTCGCGTATTGGTGACGAAATCAAATTCCTTTGCTACCGGGGTACCCGTTTCCCTGAAGCATCATTACTTGAACATGGGATTCCTGAACACTTGCATCAGGTTTCCGTCGGTCGATAAATAGCCGCTCTATGACTGCTGCTATTGCAGCCTAGCGAAATCCGAGGAGGATTTTGTGGCTTCTTCCAGAACGCGATTTGCATATCGTTAAGGTTGCAGCGCTTTTATGCTGCGACCGGTTGTCGCAGTTCATCTCGCCCCTGCATTCTTCATTTCACACCTGCTGATTTCGCTGCCTCGTTGCCGTTCCAGCATCATCGGGCTCAGACGCGTGCGACCTTATGTAGCTATCGTGCCGTATGCCGCACGTCCCCAGTGAATTCGGCTCATCTATGACTTTCGTTGAATTGACCATTTTCACTTCATCGGCCACTATTTAAAAAACATATTTCGGCGGTGAAAAAGTGTTCGCTGAAAAATAGTCTCTACCCGATGAGAGTTGCAGGGACTCGGTCCCGAAAGTCATACACCATTGCCATGGGCCAAAACATTACGGAAGTGAGCGAGCATGAGTTGCAGGGAATCAGCGGGCAGATATTGAAGCTTGCGGAGGGAACGACCCTCGATCACTTCAATATCGACGTGAGCGACGACGGGCAGTGCTTGTTGGTCTATTGCGCCGACGATCTGGTGGCGATTCACAGTGCGATGGGGAGCGACGTGGAGGAGTTTCACTTTCCCGACGGTGCGCGTTACTCCCTGATAGAGCTTATTCGGCGCATTGGTCGATTCGCCAGGGCAGAGGCGGAAAGCGACGATCCATGATCGTTGCAGGATGCAAAAGGGGCAGCCGATGGGCTGCCCCTTTTGCATTTGAAGATGCGCTTAGGCACGCAAGCGCTTAGGCCATGGCCCTGATGACGTTGTTGAAGTGGCCGATCCAGGCCGCATCGAATTGGTTGTCGCAGGCGTTGATCTCGGCAATCGCTCGCAGCAATGAGCGATTGGTGCCGCGATGGCTTTGCTTCAGGGTGACTGCCTCGAAGGCATCGACGATGGCAATAATCTTTGCACCCGGCACGATGTCCTTGGCCTTGCGACCCACGGGGTAGCCACCGCCATCAGGCATTTCGTGGTGCTGAGCCACCATGCGTGCGGCTTCATCCCAGCCTGCCATGCGTTGCAGGATGCCGGCTGCAAGGGCCGGATGAGTGCGCAGCACTTCCCTATCCGCATCGTTCATTTTTCCGCTTTGCAGCCAGATGGATTCGGGCAGGAACATCATGCCCACGTCGTGCATGTACACGGCGGCTTCCAGTTGCACCGGGTCTACCGGGCGTCCGGCAGCGGCATTGGTTTCCAGGGCAAGTCGCACGATGCGGCCGGTGCGGCCTTCATAGTGAGAGGAGTGAGTTTCCAGTTGCAGTGCCAACTTGCGGAAGAAGGCCAAGTCTTCGGCCCGCTCCTTGCGGTCCGTGGTCGTGTGGGGCTTGACCTGTGCGTTGGCAAGTTTGGGGCGGAAGCCAGTGACGGCTTCGATGACTTGCTCGGCGCCCCGATCCAGGGCCGCTCCCTGAGCATCGGAAAGTTCGTTGAGGCCCTTCGCCAATACGTCGAGTTTGAGATTGGCGATGGGCTGATTGCGAGACAGGGCCTCGGTCGCCATTTCCAGGCGATCCAGGGTCAGCAGAATGATTTCGGCCAGGATGTCCGAGAACTCCAGCGTCCCCGCACGCACGCGGGAGAGCAGGTTCTCCACCGGGTGGGCCAGCAGTACGCCCATCTCCACCTTGCAGATCGCCGCGTCGCCCTTGATGTTGTGCATGGCGCGGAATAGGTCGGCGATGATGTTCGTATCGTGTGGCTCCCGGCGCAGGCGGGCCACGTCGCGCTCGATGGTGGGCAGCTTGTCGATCAGGGAGTCGAAGAAGTCCCCGAAGGAGTCGCGGTCGATGATGCGAGGCTGGGTCAGCGCGGTGGGATCGTTTGCGGCCATGTTATGTGGTGTTGTTATGGACGGTTGATGCCTACATGGTAGCGGATATCGGGGCGGAAAAAAGCCGCCCGTAGGCGGCTTGTGACAGTGATCGATACGTGTCGTCAGGTAATCATGCGTCCGGCGTTGGGGTTGGCTGCAGCGGCCAGATAGGGCGCATTCATCATTGCGTATTCGCTGTCGTAGTCCTGCTCCAACATTACGAAGCGATCACTTGCGGCCAACATCTGCATGACCTGTAGCGGTGCCATGCGTTTTGCCGTCTCGCTCACGGGCCGTACCCATAGTCCGCTTCCGGCCTCGTACCGCGCAACCCTGATCCAGCCATCTTCCGCCGACACCCTGGACTTACCCTCGGGGCTACCGAGGCGCACTTCAAAGCCCAGCTCCTTTGCCTTTGCTTCCAAGCTTCGCCAACTCATATTGCCTCCCTTTGGTGATGGAGAGAACCCAGTTCTAGACCAGGGTTCGGGCTTTGTCATGCTGCGCTGCGCGGGGCGTGTTTCGTGACACGGGCTGGGGCACAATGCGCCCCTTTCGATTTTTCTCTTTTCCCCCGCCCATTCATGAAGGCCCGCATCCGCTTCGCCCCTGTTGATGCCGCTACGCTGGCGTTCGATACGCCCGTGCAGGTACTGACGGCCCCGTGTGTCGAGCAGGTGCAGCCCGTACTGGCGGCCGCTCATGCTGCGGCCAAGCAGGGATATTGGGTCGTAGGCTGTGTGGCCTACGAAGCGGCGCCTGCTTTCGACCGGGCTTTGTCGGTGCGAGAGTCGGAGGGGAGCTTGCCCCTGGCCGTCTTTGCCGTCTATGAATCGCCAGTGCCGGGTGCCGCCAAGGTGGAGGGCAGCTTCCGCTGCGGCCCCTGGCAGGCCGAGATTTCCCGTGCCCGCTTCGATACCGACATGGCGGGCATTGAAGCCGACATCCGTGCCGGGCGCTTCTATCAGACCAACCACACCACGCGTCTGCGAGCCGACTTTGCGGGCGATGCAGAGGCGCTGTTCAACTCACTGGTGCAGGCCCAGCCGGGCGGTTACTCCTGCTTTCTCGACGGCGGCCCCGAGGCCAATTGGCAGATTCTTTCCGTATCGCCGGAGTTGTCTTTCGACTGGTCGCCCGATGGCTTGCTCACCACCCGCCCCATGAAGGGCACTGCACCTCGCTTCGCCGATCCCTCCGCCGATCAGGCCGCCGCCGATGCCCTGCGCGCTTCGGCCAAGGAGCAGGCCGAGAATCTGATGATCGTGGACCTACTGCGCAACGACCTCTCCCGCGTGGCGCAGACGGGCAGCGTGGATGTGCCGCACTTGTTCGACCTGGAGGCCCTGCCCAGCCTGTGGCAGATGACTTCTACCGTGCAATGCAAGACGTGCCCCAGCCTGAATTTGACTGACGTGTTCGCGGCCCTCTTCCCCTGCGGCTCGATCACCGGCGCACCGAAGGTGACGGCCATGCAATCCATTGCCGAACGGGAAATGTCGCCCCGAGGCGCCTACTGCGGCGCCCTGGGCATCATCCGTCCCGGCGGCCATGCCACCTTCAGCGTCGGCATCCGCACCGTGGTGATTGAAGGCGACCGGGCCGAATGCGGCATCGGTTCCGGCATCACCATCGATGCCCGGCCCGATTCTGAGTTCGCCGAATGGCAAGCCAAGCGCCGCTTCCTCTGGCGTGCCAGCGCGGGCTTCCAACTGCTCGAAACCCTGCGCCTGGAGGCAGGCGAATACTGGCTCCTGGAGCGCCATCTGGCGCGCATGGCCGCCAGTGCCGAACACTTCGGCTTCGCCTGGAACTACGACGAAGCGGCCCGTGTGCTAACCGATCTGGTGCAAGGAAAATCTCAAGGAGCTTGGCGCGTGCGCCTGCTCGCGGATCGTGATGGCCGCTTCACCGCAGAGGCTCACGCTCTGGAGCCGACGCCCGACGAATATCGCGTGCGTTTGGCGACGACGCCGGTGCAAAGTGACAACGAATTCCTGCGCCACAAGACAACCGAGCGCGGCGTCTATGGTGCTCATCAACCGGAGGTGGGCCTGTTTGACGTGCTGCTTTACAACGAGCGGGACGAACTGACTGAGTTCACCAAGGGCAACGTGGTGGTGGAACTGGATGGCCGCCTCCTGACGCCGTCCCTCGCCTGCGGCCTGCTGCCGGGCGCGCTGCGAGCCGAACTGCTGGCGACGGGTGAAATCGCAGAGGCAATCATCACCCGCGCCGACCTCGCCCGCGCCACGGGCCTCTGGTTCATCAACGGCGTGCGTGGACGGGTTCGGGCCAAACTGGCATGAACGCACGGATCGTGGCGCAGGCGACAACTCAGCCCACGGAATGCAGGCCGATCACATTGCCTTCGCAATCCTCAAACAAGGCCATGTAGCCGATCTCCGGCGCGATCAGCGTTTTGCCCAGCACAACCTTGGCGCCCAGCTTTTCGGCGCGGGCCAGGGGGGCTGCTAGATCGGCGCCGCCGTCCAGATAGGGGATGCAACCGCCTTTGCCGGGTTTGATCAAATCGGACTTGCACAGGGCGCCTCCAGTGGCAGGCATCTCGTAGGGGAACACCGCCAGAAGAACGTCGCGGCACATGCTTTCGTGCCGCAGCTTCATGTCGAAGACGGCTTCGTAAAACGCGCAGGCCCGGGCCATGTCGGCGACGGGGATCTCGAACCAGTTGATGAGAGTTTTCATGGCTTGCTTCCTTGTTGTTTTGGGAGCCGCCATTCTGCGCAGGGGCTCCTGCCACCCTGGTGTCAGGAGCCTTGCCGAGCCGTGCGAAGCCCGGTGTTATGCTGACAATGCCATGTCAGCAGACTGGCTACTATTTCTTGCCTGGAGCCTTCCATGAAGTTCGCCTACGCCATCGTCTATGTCCCCGACGTGTCCGCATCCCTGAGTTTTTTCGAGAAGGCCTTCGGTTTGAACCGACGTTTTCTGCATGAGTCGGGCATGTATGGGGAACTGGAGACCGGCGCCACGGTCCTGGCGTTCGCGGCTCACGAACTGGGGGCCATGCACTTTCCCCAAGGCTACGTGGCCGCCAGCGCCTCTCCCGTTCCGCTGGGGATGGAAGTGGCCTTGGCGACGGCGGACGTGGCTAAGGCTCATGGCAACGCGGTCACCTGTGGTGCAGAGGAAATCAGTGCTCCGGAAGTGAAACACTGGGGGCAGACCGTGTCCTACGTCCGCTGCCCGGATGGCACCCTGGTGGAGTTGTGCACGCCCATGGGGGCGTAATTTTCCCATGCGTCGCGCTGATCGTCTGTTCCGCATCGTCCTCCTGCTGGGCCGGGGCCGCGTAGTCACGGCCCGCGAACTGGGCGAGACGCTGGAGGTTTCGGATCGCACGGTCTATCGGGACATCGCCGATCTGATGGCGTCCGGTGTGCCCATCGACGGCGAGGCGGGTGTGGGCTATCTGCTGCGCAGCGGCTATCGCCTGCCGCCTCTGATGTTCGACGAGGAAGAGTTGCAGGCCCTGGTGATGGGCATCCGCATGGTCCAGGGTTGGGCCGACAGCGCCTTGGGCAAAGCGGCGGAAACGGCCCTGGCGAAAATCGAAACCGTGCTGCCGAGCAAGCTACGCGCCGTGACCAGCAGCAACGGCGTCATGGTGCCGGACTTCCACGTGCCCGACGCCATGGTGGAGCCCCTGGAAGTGCTGCGCCAAGCGGTGGTGGAGAGTCGCAAGGTGAAGTTCGCTTATCAGCGCAGCGATGGCACAGCATCCGAGCGCATCGTGTGTCCCCTGTCCCTGTTCTTCTGGGGCCAGAGTTGGACGCTGGGGGCCTGGTGCGAACTGCGCGGCGACTTCCGCAGCTTCCGCCCGGACCGCATGGGCACGTTGGAGTTGCTGGACGACCGCTTCGCCGATCAGGCCAAGCTGCTCAGGGGGCTGTTGCGGGCGGTGGGGGCGGAGGAGGGGGGCGAGTGACGGTCTTTCAGTCCAACTGTCACAGGTCGCCTCGCCATCCGTCTAAGAGGTATTGATAGTCACGGAGTCTTTGCGTGTCCTCCATTCCTTCATTTGTCGAAGCGTCCGACGAAACCCTTGTTGCCCAAGCCTGCGCAGGCGACCGCGATGCCCTCGAAGCCTTGCTGCGCCGCCACCAGTCCTGGCTCTACAACGTGGCCTTGCGCCTATTCCAAGTGCGCGAGGATGCGGAGGACGCCACTCAAGAAGCTTTGATCCGCATCGCCACCCATCTCTCCTCCTTCCGCGGCGACAGCGCCTTTCGCACCTGGGCCTACCGCATCGCCGCCAATCACTTCCTCGACCGTAAACGCAGCAAGGCGGAAGAAGCGGTGCACGATTTCACCTGCTACGCCGGCTATCTGGAGCAGGCAGAAGATGGTGATTTGCAGGGCTGCGCTTCGGAGCAAGAGCGCCATGTGTTGGTGGAAGAAGCGCGCTTGTCCTGCATGATGGGCATGCTGCTCTGCTTCAACCGGGAGCAGCGGCTGGTGTTCATCCTGGGAGAAATCCTCGATGTGGGTGACGTACTCGGCGCGGAGGTGACCGGCCTTTCTCGTGCCAATTTCCGCCAACAGCTACACCGGGCGCGAGAGCAACTGAACAGCTTCCTCGGCGAGCGTTGCGGTTTGGTGGATGAACGCAATCCCTGTCGCTGCGCCCGCAAGACGGCGGCCTTCGTCAAGGACGGCATCGTCGATCCGCAACGGCTGGTGTTCGTCGCGCCCCACCTGACCAAGGTGCGCGAGGCGGCGCCGCAAAAGGTGCAGCAGTTCGACGCGGCCATGGAACAAAGCCGTCTGGCCCTCTACGGCGAACATCCCTTCTACACCGGCCCCGATCTGGCGACCAAGCTGATGACCATGATCGACGGCCCCGGCTTCAAGCAAGTCTTCCAACTCTGATTCTCGAAAGGACACAACCATGAATGCCTACGACATCGGCAGTACCCTGATCGCCCTCGAACAACGCGCCTTGGACCGCTGGTGTCAGGGCGACCCCTCCGGCTTCCTCGAAATCTCAGCCCCCGACGTGGTGTATTTCGATCCCTTCCTGGAGCGCCGCATGGACGGCCTGGATGCTCTGACCGCCTACTACGAAAACCTGCGCGGCCAGATCAAGGCCACCCGCCACGAAATGCTGAATACCCTGGTGCAAGTGGTGGGCGATGCGGCAGTGCTGACCTTCAACTTCCACTCCTGGGGCGGCAACGAGGACCAGTACCGCTGGAACTGCACCGAGGTCTATCGGCGCGAAGCCGGCGACCAGTGGCGGATCATCCAGACCCACTGGTCCTTCAGTAAATAAGCATCTCGGCTCCCAATCACGCCTGCGCCACTGCCTGTTTGAGCAAGGCCGCCAATTCCGCTACTGGGGCCTCGGGCGTTTCGGCGCAGTGGTACAGGGCGAGGCCGATCTTCGGCAGGGGCGGCAAACCCCAAGCCTTGGCGTCGATGGGCCGCACCGATGCCGGCAGGCCGATGGGTGTTCGCACCGCGACGCCGAGACCCGCCGACGTGGCGGCCCACAGGGCGGCAAGGCTGGCACTGGTGAAGGCGTGATGCCAGGGAATTCCGGCGCTTGCCAAGGCGCCGGCCGCCAGCTCCCGCAAGGGGCAGGGCGCGTCGAGCAGGATCAGGGGCAAGGCTCCCGCACTGCCCCCGTGAAGGCTTTCAAGCCAGGCGGGGCGCATCTCTTCCACGTCAGCTGCAGCGAGCCATTGCAGCGGCGCCGAGAGCAGGGTTTCCCCGTGGGGCAGGGGCGTCTGCTCGCCGGCCTCCCACACCAGGGCCAGGTCGATCTGACGCAAGGCGAGCTTCTCGCGTAATTCGGCGCTACGGGCGACGCAGACTTCGAGACGCACTTTCGGATGGGCGCGGGCAAAGCGGCCCAGCACCGCAGGCAGCAGGGCCTCGCCGAAATCCTCTTGCAACCCCAGTCGCACCAGGCCTTGCAGATTCGCGCTGCGCAGGGCGGCGGCGGCTTCCTCGTTCAGGTCCAGCAAGCGGTGGGCGTAGGCAAGCAAGGTTTCGCCGGCCTCCGTCAGCGCCAGGCCGCGTCCGGCTTTGCGGAACAGATCCGTGCCGGCCTGCATTTCCAGTTTTTTCAATTGGGCGCTCACGGCTGAGGTGGAACGCCCAAGGCGATCCGCCGCCTTGGCGTAGCTGCCCAAGGCCATGCCGGTGGCGAAGCTGCGCAGGGCGTCGGGGTCGAACAGGATCTGGCTCATTTAATCGTCCTGTGTTTCGGGATTGTTGGTTGTAAATTATCTGATTTTCGGAATGGTTTGACCACCCTAGACTGGCAACTCCATTTACGGGAGTTGCCCATGTCGTCCTCACGCCGTACCCAGCATTTCGGACCTGCCCATCGTTGGAAAGTCCTGGCGGTCGGTGTCGTCGCCAATGCCAGTTTTGCCGTGGCGTTCAGCGGCTTGCCCATCACTTCGGTTTTCATTCGGGCCGGTTATCACCTGGACAACGCCACCCTTGGCTGGGTGATCGGTCTCATGGGGTTGGGCATCGCCATCAGCGAGTTGCCTTGGGGCCTGCTGACCGATCGGTGGGGGGATCGCCCCGTGTTGCTCACGGGGTTGATCTCCACTGCAGCCGCCTTGGCGCTCATGGCGCTGTTTGCCGCACCGACGCCCGACACCGTGCCGCCTACGTGGCTGTTGGCGGTGGGATTGCTGTCCGTGGGGCTGCTCGGCGGCAGCGTCAACGGCGCCAGCGGGCGGGCCGTCATGGCCTGGTTCCAGAGCGGCGAACGGGGATTCGCCATGAGCGTGCGCCAGACGGCGGTGCCTCTGGGCGGGGGCATCGGTGCCTTGGTGCTGCCGGCCTTGGCGGTGCACGCCGGGTTCGCCGTGATCTATTGGGTGCTTGCTGCCGGCTGTGCCGCCGCGGCTTTGCTGACTTGGCTGTGGCTGCACGAAGTGCCCGGCGCTCATGGGGGGCAAGTGAGTGCAAAAGCGGCTGAGGGCGTCGGAGCGTCCGTCAGCCCATTACGGAACGGTCGCGTCTGGATGCTCGTGGCGGCTACCGGCATCCTTTGCGCGCCGCAGTTCGCGGTGCTTTCCTTCGGCTCGGTGTTCTTGCACGACTTCGCGGGGGCCGGGGTCGGGGTCATCAGCAGTGCGATGGTGAGCTTGCAGATCGGGGCCATGGCGATGCGAGTCTGGAGCGGCCATTGGACGGACAGGCGCCGTAGCCGGCCTTTCTATCTGCGGGCCTGCGCGTCCCTGACGGTGGTCTTGTTCATCGCCCAGGCCTTGTTCGCCCTCTTTGCTGGAAGTGCGGGAACCCTGTCGCCGGTCGTCGCGTGGGGGCTGGTGGCGCTTCTGGCGATCTCGGGCATCTGCGTATCGGCCTGGCATGGGGTGGCGTACACGGAGCTGGCGACGGCCGCCGGCGCCAGCCGCGCCGGGACCGCACTGGGGATGGCCAATACCAGCGTGTTTGCGGTTTGCTTCATTACACCTTTCAGCATTCCTTATCTGCTGGCGTGGCAGGGCTGGCCTTTGGTCTGGCTGGCGGCCAGCGCGGCCGCCTTCGTGGCCTTGATGCTGTTCAAGGAGAGTGAGGTGTCGCAGGCGGCGCCGGAGTCACTGCGGGCACTGCCCGTGCCTCTGGTGCCCACGCTGCAGGAAAGTCCTCAGCGCGCATCGTCGGGTTGAAGCAGCGGATTTCGTAGTCGCCGACTCCATGAATCTTGAATGAGTCCTCCGCAAGCATGGCGTCCAGTGCCGCGCGGTCCTCGCAATGGGCCAGGAGCAGGCCGCCCGTGCGGGGTTCCAGGGGGCCGGCAACGAGGATGCGTCCGGCTTGTGCGTGCTTGGTGAGCCAGGCGCGATGGGTGTCCAGATGGCTATCCACTTCTTCCAACGGGCGGATGTAGGTGAGGGTGACGGTGTAAAGCATGGGATCTCCGATCAGGGGTGAAGAAGAATGGCGCCGGCCGATTGGCCGGTTTCCAGAAGGCGGTGGGCTTCCCCCGCTTGTTGGAGGGGAAGTGCGGCAGCCACGTCTACGCTGAGGCCCTTGGCAAGGCGCTCCAGAGTGGCCTGGGCGCCTTCCCGGTAGCGGGCCGGATCGGACATGAAGCGGAAGACGCCGGGCCGGGCCAAGGCGATGGATCGGCTGGGCCCGAGGGCGCTGAGCGGAATGTGGGCTCTGTCCTCGTTGCCTGCTACGCCGGCCTGGCCGATGCTGGCCGCGAGACCGAAGGGACGCACGGTCTGGAGCGTCTTCAGCAGCGTTTCGCCGCCTACGCCGTCAATGGCGAAATCGACGCCGCAGCCTTCGGTGAGGCTCATGGCCTCGGCCACGAAATCTCGTTCCTTGTAGGGGATGACATCCGTGTAGCCGCGACGCAAGGCCGTCTTGCCTTTGGCGGCGCTGCCCACGGTGCCGATCATGCGGGCGCCTAGCGATGATCCCCACTGACCCAGTATTTGCCCCAATCCCCCGGCTGCCGATTGGACGAGAACCGTATCGCCGTGCCGTACCGGACGCACGTACTCGAAAAGCATGTGGGCTGTGATGCCCCTCAGCAGGGCGCCTGCTACCTGATGGTCGGCCACGTGGGGCGGGATGGGCAATAGCCGTGAGGCATCCACATTGCGGGCACTGGCGTAGGCGCCCACGGGCGGGCCTGCGTAGGCAACACGGTCGCCGATGGCGAGGCCTTCCACACCGTTGCCCAGAGCTTCCACCACGCCGGCAGCTTCCACGCCGAGCACCACAGGCAAGGGCGGCAGGGGATAAAGGCCGATACGGTGATAGACGTCCACAAAATTGACGCCGATGGCGGTATGGCGGACTCGGACTTCTCCTGCACATGGCAGCGGCAGATCGATGGCGACGGTTTGCAGGCTTGATGCATCGCCGGGCTGGTGCAGATAGACGGCGGTTTCTTGCGACATGACTGGACTCCGTTGGTATAGGGAGCCCTCAGCTTAGGTTGGTTGTTTATGCACGTGAATTCGTTAAATGTTCGCCATGGCTGTGCATAATCGCACAATGAATAACCTCAATTGGGACGACCTCCGCTACTTCCTGGCCTTGGTGGATAAGGGCAGCGTGACCGGCGCTGCTCGCCGTTTGGACGTGGAGCACACCACGGTCTCGCGTCGTATTTCGGCGCTGGAAGCGGCTTTGGGCTTTCGCCTGTTCGACCGCTTGCCGCGAGCCTGGAACCTCACGCCAGAAGGGGAAAACCTTGTGCCCCAAGCTCGGCGGCTGGAAGAGGAGGCCCTGTCGTTGCAACGGGCTGCGGTGGGCGTCGCGCCCCTCTCCGGCACGGTGCGCATTTCGGCGCCGCCGGTTATGGCGAGCCATCTGCTGGTGCCCAGGCTGGCACCGCTGAGGCGGGGCTTGCCGGGTGTTACCTTGGAACTGGTGGGGGAAACTCGGGAGGCGAACCTGACCCGGCGCGAAGCGGACATTGCTCTGCGGCTTTCGCGGCCTTCCGCCGAGGGCCTGGTGGCGCGGTCCCTGGTGGACATCGGCTACGGCTTGTACGGGGCGCGGACCTACGTGGCTCAAGTGAGTTCCGAGAACTGGGAATTCGTAGGGTATGAAGAAAGCCTGCTCGGGACGCCTCAGCAGCAATGGCTGGAGAAGACCGCAGGCAGCCGGGCGTTTTCATTCCGCTCCAACGATTTGGGAAGCCTGCATCAGGCGGTGAAGGCCGGCCTCGGGGTAGGCGCCTTGCCGCATTTTCTTGCAGCCGACGATCCTTCCCTGATGCTGCTTGCTCCGGATTGCCCGGTCACGCGCACCCTTTGGCTGGTCATGCATCCCGACGTGCGCCGCTCCCCTCGCGTGAGGGCCGTCGCGGATGCGATCGTTGGGATCCTGACCGAGGATTAGCCGCGCCGAGGGCGTTTACGGCGCGGCGGTTTCCAGTTGCACCACGGTCAAGGCGCCGTCCACCAGGTCGGCGGTGAAACGGATCTTGTCGCCGGCCTTCAATTGCTCAAGCCACGTCGGGTCTGCCACACGGAAGACCATGGTCATGGCGGACATCTTCAGGTTGGTCAGCGGGCCGTGGGAGAGGGTGACTTTGCCCGCGGCCGCATCCACCTTGCGCACGATGCCGTTTACCCACGTCGTTTCGGTAACGGCTTGGGGCGCGCTGTGGTTGTGCTCCTGGGCGATGCTGGGCAGGGCCGTCATCAGGGCTGCGGCGGCGAGGAGGGTAGTCAGGCATTTGGTCATGCTCATGTTGTGGGTCTCTCTGTTGAAGTTGAGGTGATTGATGATCGTAAAAGTAAGCGCCAGGCCTACCAACTTCCGTCATTCCCGCGAAGGCGGGAATCCATGCGGAGGCCGATAAAACCTGGATTCCCGCCTTCGCGGGAATGACGGGATTGGAGGCAAATTTGACAGTCGCGATTTATCCCGGACAGCAATGCGTCTTTCCGGGGTATGAAGAAACTCCATCAAAACCACATCCGTAAGCCGGCCACCCAGCGGGTTTCTGCGCGGGGCTTGCCATCGGCGGCGGCCATGTCGCGGGTCTCGCCGTATTTGGCGGTGCGCTCCACGCCCAGGTAGGGGGCGAACTGGCGATTGATTTCGTAGCGCAGACGCAGGCCGGCGGTGCCGGTGGCGAGGCCGCTGCCCAGTTCCCACGCAGGATCGCGCTTGCCGTAGGCGGTGGCTTCAAAGCGGGGTTGCAGGATCAGCTTCTGGGTGATGAGCACTTCGTATTCGGCGGATAGACGCAGGGCGCTGCGTCCGCTTTCGCCCTGGTAGAGGGTCGCGTCCACGTCGAACCAGTAGGGGGCGAGGCCCTGGATGCCGGCGGCGAGCCACTTGCGGCTGGGGCCGGTGCCGTTGTCGAAGCGCATGCCGAGTTGCGTGTCCCAGTAGGCGGCGACGGCGTGGCCCCACAGGAGTTCGCTGCGGGCGTCCTGGAGATGGCCTTGGGCGTGGCTGCCTTCTGCCTTGACCACCAGCTTGTTGATGTCGCGACCGAACCAGCCTTGTACGTCGTAGGCCGTGAGGTTGCTGCTGTTGTCGTTGCTGGCGTAGGCCCGCTCCAGGCGGCCGACGCGCAGGCTGCCGAAGTTGTGCTGGTCCGCTAGATGCAGGCTGTGAACGCTGGGCACCACGTACTTGCCTGAGTGGATCGTGTAGCCGTCGGCGTTGGCGTGGGGATCGCGGGCATCGTCGGGGGCAGCGCCGCCTTGGGGCTGCATGCCTTCGTGGTTCATGTCCGCCATGTCTGCGTCTTCAGGCGGGGTGTCTGTAGCGTGGGCAATGACGGGGGCTAGCGCGGTTGCCATCAGCAAAGCGAGGAAGCGTGCGGGTTTTAGAAGTTCTTTCATTGCAAACCTCTGGTGAAGGAGGAACAAATTGGGTTCCCTCTCCCCCTTGTGGGAGAGGGACAGGGTGAGGGGGATGTTCGCGGCACTACTCCACCCCTCACTCCAACCCTCTCCCACAAGGGGAGAGGGAGCCGGTGTCGGTGACTGTTGATCATTTCAATGGCATCTCTCAATCAAGCAATCACGACTTCGCGGAACATGCCCATGTCCATGTGGATCATCAGGTGGCAGTGCCAGGCCCAGCGGCCTACGGCGTCGGCGGTGATTTGGTAGACGATCTGCTGGGCCGGTTGCACGGGGATGGTGTGGCGGCGGACGAGGAACTTGCCGTCCGGGTCTTCCACTTCGCTCCAGAGGCCGTGCATGTGCATGGGGTGGGTCATCATGGTGTCGTTGTGGAGGACGATGCGCACCCGCTCGCCGGGGCGGAAATGGACGGGCGTGGAGTCGCCGAAACTGAGACCGTCCATGGACCACATGTAGCGTTCCATGTTGCCGGTCAGGTGCATCTCGATTTCCCGCCCGGGCTCACGGCGATCCAGGGGGCCGCCAATGGTGTGCTGATCGGCCAAGGTGAGGACGCGGCGGCCGTTGTTGCGTAGGCCCACGCCGGGATCGTCGAGATTGATGCGGGGCATGTCCACTCGCATGTCCACGCTGGGGCCGTATTCGCTACTGGCGTGTTTCACCTCGCGCATGGTGCCCATGGTGCCGCCGGCCATGGCGCCCATCATGTCGGCGGCGTTGAGCCATTGGGGTGGGTCGAGCGCGGGCACGGGAGCCGTCAGGCCAGCTTGCACGGCGAGGGTGCCGCGGGCGTAGCCGGTGCGGTCCATGGTCTGGGCGAAGATGGTGTGGGCGTCGTTGGTGGGCGTCACCAGCAGGTCGTAGGTTTCGCCCGGGCCGATGCGGAATTCGTCGACGGTGATCGGTTCGATGTCCACGCCGTCGGCCTGGACCATGGTCAGCTTGAGGCCCGGAATGCGCAGGTCGTAGAAGGTGCTGCCAGCGCCGTTGATGACCCGCAACCGCACCCGCTCGCCGGGCCGAAACAGGCCGGTCCAATTGCCCGCCGGCGTCTTGCCGTTCATCAGGTAGGTAAGGGTGGCCGCCGACAGATCGGACAAGTCGGTGGGGTTCATGCGCATCTGGTTCCACATCCTGCGTTTGCGCAGGGCGGCGGACCAGCCCTTGTCCGCCACGTCGCGGAAGAAATCCTGGGCCGTGGGCTGGATGTGGTTGTAGTAGTTGCTCTGGGCCTTGAGCTTGGCCATGACGCGCATGGGATCTTCGTCGGTCCAGTCGCCCAGATGCACCACGTAATCCCGGTCGGCGCGGATGCGCTCGCCCTGGGCCGGCTCGATGATGATGGCGCCGTACATGCCGGTCACTTCCTGCATGCCCGAGTGGGAGTGGTACCAGTAGGTGCCGCTCTGGCGCACCTTGAAGCGATAGGTGAAGGTGGTGCCGGGCGGAATGCCGTCGAAGCTCATGCCGGGCACGCCGTCCATCTGGTAGGGCAGCAGGATGCCGTGCCAGTGGATGGAGGTGTCCTCGCTGAGCTTGTTGGTGACGCGGATGGTGACTGTGTCGCCTTCCTTCCAGCGCAGGGTGGGGCCGGGCAGGGAGCCGTTGATGGTGGTGGCCATGCCGGGCTTGCCGGTGAAGTTCACGGCCGTCTCGGCGACGACCAGATCGAATTCCGTTCCACTTAGGACGGGGGCCGAGCCGGAGAGTGTTTTCGCTGCCTCCGCTGCTTGAGTCGGCAAGACGAAGGGGGAAAGCCCCATAAGAACCCCGCCGGCGGCCAGGCCCTGGACGAAGCGGCGGCGCGGCAGGCTTTGGAGGGCTGGCGTCAGGGGGGGCTGGTGCTTCATTGAGACTCTCCGGCAAAAGTTCGCATCAAGGATCGGATGGAACCATTGTGAAGCGATGCCCCTGTTGAACGGCTGACTGGGGGATTACTTTTTTGTAATCCAATGACTTCAGATCGATGGTCGTTTATGTGTGCGGATAGTTTTACTGGGTGTGAGGATTTTGTTGGGTAACTGTAAGATTTCTCGTGGTTATTTTTTTTCGTTAAGTAAAATGAATCGATAAACGAATAATTCCAAAGTAATAGGGGGCTTAGTGCCATCAGAGGATTCAGGTAAGACAATTTGCAGCACCTATCAGGAAGGTGAAACTAACTTGGTAGTCAGCGGCCAAGTGCAGCAAGTTGATGCGACCGGTGCGGTCGCGCTCGCCAAGTACTACCAGCGCTTGATCTTGGTCGGCACACTGGTGCTTGCCGTGCTGATCGGTATGACTTTGTGGTTCGGCTGGCAGCATGCCAGTGAGCAGGAGGTCTCTACCGCCGTTCACCAGGTGCAAGAGCGTGCCATTCGGCTCAAGGACATGCTGAAGGCAGCTGACGACCATGTGCTGCAACTGACGCGGTGGGCGGAGGATTATCCGAAGCATTACCCCGACTTGGGTGCCAATGAAGTTAGAAAAGCGGTGCAGAGCGCCATGGCGGCCTCTAAGGGAGGCGAGTTCAATCTGGATGCCTTGGGCAACTTGCCCACCGATCAGCGTCTCGGCTTGCTCAATAGCTTGAATTCGGCAGCCCAGCCGCGGCCTCATGGCAAGCCGTCCAATCTGGATCTGGCCATTTCCCTCCTTGACCACTTCAAGTATGGACAGAGCACTTCCAGCTTCTTGCGCTGGAGCTATTTCTTTTCTGCCAAGAAAGACCTCCATGTGATGTCCCCTTGGGCTTCCAGTGGAGAGGTGTTGGGGGCCGAGCAGAGCATTCGCACCTTTCTTCAGGAGTCGTGGACCTATGAAATCACCAAGCGTGGGCTGCCTGTGCAAAACCCAAAGCACGTGCGCTACTGGACCAAGGCCTATCTGGACCAAGCAGGCGCCGGCATGATGGTTTCTCTCGGCGCTCCGATCTACTGGGGTGACGAGTTCATCGGCGTCATGGGCACCGACGTGCTGCTCGGCTTCCTTTCTGAGTTTCTATGGCAATTCCCTGACCCGGATGGTCTGCTGGTCATTACCAACGAATACGGGCAACTGCTTGCCGACCGAAGGGGCGCAACGACGGCCGCTGCCGACGTTCAGAGCGTGGACGTGACACTTCCCGCCTCCCTGCGGCCTTGGCTTCAACAGAACACTCAGGGGCTTGAGCAAGGCCAGCGAATCGGCGACAACTATGTGATTGCCGTCACCCTGGACGATCCGCGCTGGACGATCCTTTACGTTCTGCCCCGTTCCGTCGTTACCGCACGGACGTTGAAACACTATGTACCGCAGCTGATCGTGTCCATCCTGCTCATGATCAGCCTGGTGATCGTGCATCGAATCCTCTGGCGCTTGTACGTGGCCCCGGCCTTGGCCGTTGCAAACTTTGTGGTTAACGAAACTGTCGATGCTTCGCCGCCTCCGCCTGTGGTGCCTCCGCAATGGAAGACCTGGGTGGATGCGATGACCCGCGTATTTAGCGAGCGGCGTCAGTACATGGCCCAACTGGCCGCCACTAACGAAATCCTCGAACATAGGGTCGCCGAGCGGACCCAGGAGCTGGTGGCCGCTAACGAGCAGTTGGAAAAACTGGCGACCACCGATCCCCTGACCGGCGCGTTCAATCGTCGCCAACTATTCCGTTTGTTGGAGGATGAATGCGAGCGGGCAAGTCGTGACAATGACTTCTTGTCCATCCTGTTGCTGGATGCGGACCATTTCAAACAGATCAACGACACCTACGGGCATGTGGTGGGTGATGCCGCGCTGGTCAAGCTCGTGGAGCGGTGCAATCACGCGGTACGTCCTACGGATTCCATCTGTCGTTATGGCGGCGAAGAGTTCCTGGTATTGCTGCCATTCACGGATCAGAGTGTCGCGACCATGATGGGCGAGCGTTTGCGCAGCGCCATTTCGGCGACTCCTGTCGTTATTGATCAGCAGTCGATTCCCATGACCGTTAGCGTCGGCGTTGCTACCTACAAGCCGGGCGAACCCGTCGAAGGACTGATTCATCGTGCCGACCAGATGCTTTACGCAGCCAAAGCTGCCGGACGCAATCGGCTGGTGAGGGGGCAGTAGCGGCTTGATGGGGCGGCTTCGCAGCTAAAGCCGCTCCCATGCCTACCCGTTGCTAGCGCCCCATCATCAATTTTCTGAAGTGTTCCAGCCGTCGCGGGTGGATGGCCCCATCGGCCACCGCCTGCTTGATGGCGCAATCGGGCTCGGCCTCGTGATGACAGTCGCGGAAGCGGCAGTGGCCCACGTGGGCACGGAACTCAGGGAAGGCATTTTCGATGTCGCCCACGGTGAGATGGGCGAGACCGAATTCCTGGAGACCGGGGCTGTCGATGATCGCGCTCTCGTCGTCCAACTGATAAAGCCGGGCGTGGGTGGTGGTGTGCTTGCCCGAATCCAGTGCTTCGGAAATCTCGCGGGTGGCCGCAGCGGCGCCGGGCACCAGCGCGTTGATGAGGGTGGATTTGCCCATGCCCGATTGCCCCACCAGCACGCTGGTATGGCCGTGAAGCCGCTCCCGTAGCGGTGCCGCATCGAAGCGGGCGGAGAGTTCGATCACCGGGCAACCCAAAGCCGCGTAAGGCGCCAACTGAGCGCGAGCCGCTTCCAGGTTGGCGGGCAGGTCGCACTTGTTGAGCACGATCAGCGTGGCGATGCCGTCGTGCTCCGCAGCCACCAGGGCGCGGCTTAACAGCTCGTCCGAAAACCCCGGCTCCGTGGCACAGACCAGCACCAGTTGCGTGGCGTTGGCGGCGATGAGCTTCTGCTTCCATTCATCGCTGCGATAGAGCAACGACGTGCGCTCCAGGTGTCGCAGGATCTGGCCCTGGTTGGGTGACGAACGTTCCAGTTCCACCCGGTCGCCGCAGGCGTAGGGGCTCTTCTTGCCGAGCGGAATG
>DASUJA010000027.1:0-6965 GCA_036279515.1 Rhodocyclaceae bacterium
GTATAGCGCGCGGCGTTGGCGGGGTTGTCTACGATTTCGTTACAGGCTGCGGCGACGCCGGGAGAGTATGCGAGGGAAAGATCGCGCTGATTGGTCAGCCCCTTGGTGGGAACAACTGCGATTTTTCCGGGGGTGGGGAATTCGTGGTACTGAAGCGCGGCTTCGCGCAAGTCCTTTGATTTCGTATCCATTTTTTTAGTGCAGCTCCTCTAAAGCGGTCGTCATGATACTCCTCGGCCTACACCCACTCTTATAGAAGAGCGGCCTGGGAATGGCCGCGACCGGGCGGCTCAATGTGTCGAAAGGGGATCGGAGAGACGGAAAAAACTACGGACAAGTTAGCGAACGAAAGGGCCGTCCGCAATGTGGATAACCGCAATAGAGGAGACCTAAACAATCCCAGCCAGTCCGAGTACGGCACCGGCAGCTATCCACCAGAGGGGATTGCATTGGACTCGCAGTACCGCGATGACGGTAACGAGGGCCAGAACAATGCTACGTAGCGGGGCGCCACCAGAATTGGTCATGAGCCAGCCGCTGGAGAGCACCAAGCCCACGGCCAAAGGCGCCACGCCCAATTCAATGGCGGGCCGCCAAGACCAGTTGCGCAGCCGCTCCCATACGCCGAACAAGCAATAGATGAGAACGCTGGACGGCAGGCAGAGCGCCGCCGTTGCAGCGAAGAAGCCGGCGACCCCAGCCGCCTTGAGTCCAATCAGCGCCACCACCAGAATGTTGGGGCCGGGTGCGGCCTGAGCCACAGCGAAGAGTTCGGTGAAGGTTTTGTCCGTCATCCAGTGGTACTGCTCCACGGCAATACGATGCATCTCCGGCAGGGCGGCGTTACCGCCGCCGAAAGCCATGAGGGACAACAGCAAAAAGGACGCCACGATGTCGGCAATGGAAACCATCAGGACTCCTTACTCAAACGCCGCGCCAGCGCGATGCCAACGGGAACGAGCAGGGCCACGACCCAGATCATGGGCAGGCGCCAGAGGGCGATGGCGAAAAATACCGTCGCCGCAAGAGGCCAGGACATGACACGCAAACGCAGGCCCGTAGCCATTTTGAAACCCATGGCAAGGATGAGTCCGGCGGCCACTGCCGAGATGCCGCGCAGCATGGCCTGCACACCGGCTAGGTCGCCGTAGCGTTGGTAGAGCAGCCCCAGGCAGAGAACGATGACCATGGGTGCGGCCATCAGGCCCAGCGGCGCAAGCACGGCGCCCACTGCCCCATGGAAACGACGCCCCACGGCCACGGACAGGTTCATCACATTGGGACCCGGCAGGATTTGGCACAGGCCGAGGAGCGCATTGAATTCATCCGGACGTATCCACCGATAGCGCTCCACCAGATAGCGTCGCGCCCAGGGCAGCACGCCGCCGAAGCCGGAGAGGCCGATGCGGCAGAATCCAATGAAGAGTTCGCTACGAGTGACGTTGGGAGGAAATGAGGGAACGTTGTGTTCCATGGATTCTTTCTCAGTCACGCTTAGATAGCGTCATCCCCGCATATCTTTGGCGGGAATGACGACACTTCGATTCACCTTTCTCAAGCCCCTCCGCCCAAGACAAATTCACGCACCTGGCGGAAGGCTGTGTCGAAATACAGATCGTAAGTGGAGCGTTCGACGAAACCGATGTGCGGCGTACAGAGAATGCGGGGGTGATGCAAATACGCTGCCACGCCGTGGGGCTCGCTTTCAAATACGTCGAGGGCGGCGAAACCCGGACCGTCACCACTCATGGCGATCAGCAAGGCGCCCGGGGCCATCAACTCGGCACGACTGGTATTCACCAGCAGACTGTCGGCGCCCATGGCGGTCAAATCCTGCGCGGAAATCATGTGGCGGGTCTGGGGCGTGAGCTTGAGATGCAGCGACACCACATCGGCAGAAGCGAGGAATTGATGACGATCGGCCACATAGGTGTAACCCGCCGCCTTCGCTGCCGCACGGGATTGCTCACGACCATGAACCAGCACCTCCATGCCGAAGGCCTTGCCGTAGCCGGCCACCAGACTGCCGATGCGACCCAGGCCCCAGATGCCCAAGCGTCGTCCGTGCAGCACGGCGCCAAGTTCTTCCTGGGCCATTCGCTCGGCACTACGCTGCCAGCGACCCTGGCGAAGTTGCTCCGCGTAGCCCACCAGACGACGGCTCGCCGCCATCACCAACGCCCAGGTCAATTCCGCCGGCGCCACGGGAGAGCCGCCGCCTTCCCGTACTTGGATGCCGCGCCGGGTACAGGCCTCCAAGTCAATGCACCCGGACTGGCGCCCCGTCTGCACGATCAGTTTGAGGCGCGGTAGGGCGTCGATGATGGCAGCGGTGATGGTGGTGCGTTCGCGGATCAGCACCAGGATGTCGGCCTCTTGCAAATCGGCAATGAGCTGCGCTTCATCGTCCACGTGCACGACTTGCGTATGAAGTTGAACGCCGATGCCTGCCAACTGAAGCGCCGCATCCAGGCGGCTCACCACGTTTTGGTAATCGTCGAGAACGAAGAGCTTCATCGCTGGACTTCCAAGTCCGCTCAGTTGTAGCCGAGCACGACCGCGTCTGCGGTTTCGGATTCCCTTGGCGAAGCGCAGACCTTTTGGGCCTCGCCTGCCTCGGGAACAACCGCCAGGGGTTCGGGCGGTTGTTGGAACAAAGATGAACTATGCGTTTGTTCTTGATTCATGGCGCTCTCCGTACAAACTCAGAAAACCCAGAAATTTTCCTGGGGCAGATCCAGCCAATGGTCGCCGGCCGCCAAGGGAGTGGGGCCGTAGGCACGCAGACGCAGGTCGTCCTTGTGGAACAAGTGCTCCCAACGATCGCCCAGGAACATGGACGTGACCAGGGGTAATTGCAGCCGGTTGTGGCCGGGGCCTTCGGCGATGCGCACCTGTTCGAGACGAATGAGACCCGTGCCGCCGCTTCCGGCGTTTTCGCCGCGCGCGGCGCCCCATAGTTGCCAGCCGTCGCCCACCAGCAGCGCGGCGCCGTCTCGGCGTTCGGCAACGCGACCATCGATGCGGTTGTTGTTGCCCATGAACTCTGCGCAGAAGAGCGTCTCGGGCTGGCTGTACATCTGCTGAGGCGTGCCCTGCTGTTCGATCTTGCCTTCGGACAGCAGCAGGATGCGATCGGACATGGCCATGGCTTCTGACTGGTCGTGGGTCACCACCAGGGCGGAGAGTTGCAGTTCGAGGATCAACTCGCGCAGCCAAGCGCGGGCTTCTTCGCGCATCTTGGCGTCCAGGTTGGAAAGAGGCTCGTCAAGCAGGATGACGGGCGGGTTGTATACCAGGGCGCGAGCAATGGCGACGCGCTGCTGCTGACCACCGGAGAGCTGATGGGGGAAGCGTTCGGCCAGATGGCCGAGACCCAGGCTCTTCAAGGCGGAGGTGACCTTCTCGGCGATGACTGCGGTTGAGACCTTGCGCAGTTTGAGGCCGTAGGCCACGTTGTCGAATACGGTCTTGTGGGGCCAGAGCGCATAGGACTGGAACACGAGGCCCAGGTTGCGTTGCTCTGCGGGAAGTTCCGCGCCGGCATCGCCGTCGAAGACCACGCGGTCGTCAATGCGGATGGCGCCTTGATGGGGATGCTCCAGACCGGCCACGGCCCGCAGCAGAGTTGTCTTGCCGCTGCCGGAGGGACCGAGCAGGGAGACGACCTCGCCTTGCGACAGTTGCATGGAAACGCCTTTGAGAATGGCGTTGCTGCCGTAGGACAGATGAAGGTTATCGACGGTGAGCTTAATCATGGAGCTTTACTCCGAAACGAAGGGCAACGCCCAGGCCGATGGCGACCAGGACCACATTGATAAGGGACAGGGCAGCAACCATGTCGGCGCCGCCGGTGGCCCAGAGGGAAACCAGCAGGGAACCGATGACTTCGGTTCCGGGGTTGAGCAGATACACCGCGGTGGAGTACTCGCGCTCGAAAATCATGAACACCAGCAACCAACTGGCGAGCAGGCCGTGGCGAATCAGGGGCAGGGTCACGTCGCGGCTGGTGCGGGCGCGGGTGGCGCCGACGCTACGGGCAGCCTCTTCCAGTTCAGCGCCCACTTGCAGCAGCGCGCTGGAGACTAGGCGCATGCCGTAGGCGAGCCAGACCACGGTGTAGGCGATCCACACGGCAAAGATGGTGGAGCGCAGCGGCGCCAGGGGCGGAATGAAGAGGAAGACCCAGAGGAAGGCCAAGCCGGCGAGCAAACCCGGCACGGCTCGGGGCACCAACACTAGGTAGTCGATGAAACGGGACCAGCTATCCACGCGACGATGGGTGGCAAGGCCGATGGCGGTGTAGCAGATCACCGACAGGCCGCCGCCGATGACGCCGATCAGGACCGTGTTCCAGATACCGCGCATGAGCGCTGGCTGGTCGAAGACGGTACGGAAGTGATCGAGGGTCAGCACGTCGGACAGCACCACGCCCTCGCCCCAGAACTCCACTACGGAGCGCAAGGCCACACCGGAGAGCGGAACGAACACGGTGATGAACAGCCAGAAGACGATCAGCGCCGCAGCAGGCCAGCGCCAAACGCCCAGGGGCAGCGGATGCTGGCGGGTGGCCTTGCCCTTGACCGACACGTACTTGGCCGAGTTGCGCATGAGGAAGCGCTGGAGCATGACCAGGGGGAATGTCACGGCAACGATGCAGATCGCCACCGCCGCCATCAGGTGATAGGACGGCGTGCCCAGCTTGTTGGTGAGCTTGTAGAGATAGGTGGACAGCACGAGGTGGCCTTCGGGATCGCCGAGCACCAAGGCCAGACCGAAGATCTCGAAACCGAGGAAGAACACCAGCACACCGGAATACAGCAGCGCCGGCATCACCATGGGCAGGCTCACGTCCAAGGCCACGCGCAGGGGGCTGGCGCCGGACATGCGTGCTGCTTCCTCCACGTCCGAGCCCAAGTTCTTCAAGGCGGCGGAAGCGTAGAGATAGACGTGAGGCACGTGGGTCAGACCAGCGATGATGGCGATGCTGGTCATCGAATAGACGTTCCAGGGCACGAAGCCAATCAACTGGGACGCCCATACGGAATAGAAGCCTACTGGGCCGGCGGCGACCACGTAGCCGAAAGACAGCACCATGGGCGAGACGAAGACCGGGATCAGCAGCATGGGTTCGATCCAGCGTCCGCCGGGCAGATCGGTACGCACCATGAGGAAAGCCAGGGAGGCCCCCATGGGCACGGCGATCAGCGTCATGCCGACGGCGATGAAAATGGAATTCTTCGCCGAATCCCAAAAATCGGGATCGTCGAAGATGAAGCGATAGGCATCCAGGCCCTGCTGTGCCGCAGGATCGAAGAAGGGCGCGTTGAGCAGGCTCTGATAGAGAATCAAGAGCAAGGGCGTGAGCACCGCGATGGCGGTGGCGCCGATGACGAGGCCGCGGGAAAGCTGGAGAGGCGGCTTTCCGGCTGTGGTGCCGGATAGGTTCTGGGTCATGGTCTTGTTCCGGGCTGGCGACTTGAGACGAATGAGGTTGAGGGGACCGAGCAATCAAGGCTTGCGCTTACGGCGGCATCGCCCGCGCTATACGGGCTTGAGGGTATTTAAGAGTAAGTAGCTTTCGATGTCCTTTCGATATAAACAATCTAATCAGAAACCAGCATTACCCCCCCCATAAGCAGCCGAAAAGAAAAGCCGCGCAAATCGCGCGGCTTTCAAGATCGCTCTTACCAGGAGGCTGCTTGCTACTTAGCTTGCTACTTAGCTTGTTACTTACGTACCGCTGCGGTTTGCTGCCACTGCTTGATGAAGTCCAGACGCTTGGCTTGGTCCAGATAGGTCAGCAGGCCAGGGCCCACCTGAATGGGCTTGAGGGCACCACCCAGAGTGCTGGAGAGACGGGCGGCAGTCAGGTCGCCATCCACGTCGGCGCGGATGGAGCCAAGTTCAGACTGGTTGGCAATGATGGTCTGACCGCGACGGGACAGGATGTAGTCCAGCCACAGCTTGGCGGCATTGGGATTTTTCGCCGTCTTGGAAATGAACATGATCCGGGACATAACCAGGGTGTAATCCTTGGGCATCACGATGCCGATGCTCGGATCCTTCTTGGCACGTAGCAACGCGTAGGAACCGATCATGTTGAAGCCGAGCAGATTTTCGCCGGAGCCGATGCGTTCCATCATGGTGCCGCTGCTGGATTGGAAGCGAGCGCCCACGTTGCCGACGGTCTTGGCTAGATTCCAGAAGGCGGGATTGATCTTGGCATCCTGCGTAATCAGGAGGAAGCCGACACCGGACTTTTCAATGTCGTAGGAAGTCAGCTTTCCCTTGAAGCGGTCGGCATGGTCTGTCAGCACCTTGACCAGATCGGCATGGCTCTGAGGCACTTCCTCAGGTTTCAGCAGACGCTTGTTGTAAACGAAGACGATGGGCTCATAGGTAGTGCCGTAGCCTTCATTGCGCCACACGGACCAGTCGGGAAGCTTAGGCACCTCGGGGGACTTGTAAGTCAGGGCATAACCGTCGTTGATGAGCTTGATCTGGAGGTCCATGGAGGAACTCCAGAACACGTCACCGGAAGTACCGCCAGCAGCCTTTTCGCTGATGACGCGGTTGTACAACTCGGTGGTGTTCATGTCGCTGTATTCAACCTTGACGCCGGGATACATGGCTTCAAAGTCCTTGATCAGCGGACTGGCGGCTGCCGTATCGGTGGCGCCGTAAATCAGGACCTTGCCTTCCTTCTTAGCAGCGTCGATCACGGAGGCGTAATCGGAGGAATAGCCGGCAGGGACCTGGGCATTGGCAACCGGCGCAATGCTTAGCGTCAGACCGGTAGCGGCGACGCCGAACAGGCGAGAAAGTGAGGACATCATGGATTGCTCCTTTACGTAATCGGTGCTGCATTGAATGGGCCAAAGCGTAGCGCGGCTCTCCACTCCGCGCTACGCCGGGTAATGCTTAGAAGCGGTAACGACCGCCCAACATCAGAGAACGGGGGG
>DASUJA010000028.1:0-29149 GCA_036279515.1 Rhodocyclaceae bacterium
CATGTACATGGCCATCGCCCAGGAGGATCGCCACCCCATCGTCGAGATCATGCAGCAGACGCCGGACATTCCCGAGAGCTGCCAGTGGGCCATCTTCCTGCGCAACCACGACGAGCTGACCCTGGAGATGGTCACCGACAAGGAGCGCGACTACATGTACCAGATGTACGCCGCCGACCCGCGCGCACGGGTCAATCTCGGCATCCGTCGCCGCCTCGCGCCGTTGATGAGCAACGACATTGACCGCATCCGTCTCATGAACGCGCTGCTGTTCTCCATGCCAGGCTCTCCCGTCATCTACTACGGCGACGAACTGGGCATGGGCGACAACGTCTATCTCGGCGACCGCAACGGCGTGCGCACGCCCATGCAATGGAGCCCCGACCGCAACGGCGGTTTCTCCCGCGTCGATCCCCAGGGCCTCTACCTGCCGCCCATCATGGACCCGGTCTACGGCTACGAATCGGTGAACGTGGAATCCCAGACCCGCGATACCTCATCCCTGCTTTCCTGGACCCGCCGGCTCCTGTCCATGCGCAAGAGCCACGCCGCCTTTGGCCGAGGCAGCCTTACCTTCCTGCGGCCCGGCAATCGCAAGATCCTCGCCTACGTGCGCAGCTACGACGGCGAGCATCTGCTCTGCGTCGCAAACCTGTCCCGCACCGCGCAGCCCGTGGAGCTGAACCTCTCCGCCCACAAGGGCCGCACGCCGGTGGAGCTACTGGGCCGCACGCCCTTCCCCCCCATCGGCGACCTGCCCTATATGGTCACGTTGCCGGGCCACGGCTTCTACTGGTTCCGCCTCAGCGACAGCCAGGAAGCCCCCATCTGGCACGAGGAAATGTTGCAGCGGGAGGAGACGCCGATGCTAGTGTTTTTCGACGGCTGGGCCAGCCTGTTCCCGGAGCGCGTTGCCGCCCGCAGAGGCGCCATGGCCAATCTGCTGCGACGTCAGTTCGAGTACGAAGCCCTCCCTCGCTTCCTTCCCGCGCAACGCTGGTATGCAGGCGACAAGACACCCGCCCGCGCCAACCTGCTCGACCACGCCCTATGGGTTGCCCCTAACGGCAGCTGGCTGCTGGGCCTTTACCGGGCCGAAACCGTCGACGGCACCGAGGCCGATCATGGCCACGACTATTTCATTCCCCTTTCCCTGGTGTGGGACTCGGAAGAAGAACGTACTCGCGCCCTGCACTCGGTCACCGTGGCGCGCATCCGCCAACACGCGCACATCGGACGCGTGGGCGACGCCATGGCCGACGAGCAATTCGTCCGCGCCACCGTGGCCGCCATCGGCAGCGGCATGGAGCTACCCTGCAGCAAAGGCCACATCCGCTACGTGCCCGGCACCGCCTACGGCCATCTGAAGGAAACGGATCTGACGCAACTGCCCGTGCGCCGCCCCGGCAACGAGACCAGCAACAGCACCGTGGCCCTGGGCCATCTGCTCTTCCTCAAGATCTACCGCCGCGTCCAGCACGGCATCAGCCCTGAACTGGAAGTGGGCCGCTACCTGACCGAGGTGGCCCACTTCGCCAACGGCGTACCCCTCATGGGCAGCATGGAATACCACGCCGACGACGGCACCACATCTGTCCTGGCCCTGCTCCAGGGCTACGTGGAAAACCAGGGCGATGGCTGGAGCTACACTCTCGACTACCTGGCCCGATCCTTCGAGACCAGCCTCGCCGCCGCCGCCGCATCCGAAGGCGCCACATCGTCTCCCGCCGAAGCCCACGGCGCCTACCTGGCCCTGATCGAAACCCTGGGCCGCCGCACGGCGGAACTGCATCTAGCCCTGGCGATGGACACCGACAACCCGGCCTTCAAGCCAGAACCCTTGCACCAGTCGGATCTGCAAGGCCTGGCACAACGCATCGACGTAGAAGCCGGCGCGAGCATCGAACAGATATGGAACCTTCTCCCCACGCTCCCCGAAGCAGCCCGTGGCCTCGCCACCGACCTGATGGCACGGCGCAAGGTGTTGAAGCAGCGCATCGCCGACGCCGTGCCGCAGGAAGTGACTGCCCAGAAAACCCGCCACCACGGCGACTTTCACCTGGGACAAGTGCTGCTGGCCCAGAACGATTTCATCATCATCGACTTCGAGGGCGAGCCCACCCGCCCCATCGAACAGCGCCGCGAAAAACACAGCCCCCTGCGCGACGTGGCAGGCATGCTGCGCTCCTTCGACTACGCGGCACGCATTGCCTTGTTCAACCTCGACGGCAAGCACGAACGGGAAACCGGCGCCCTGGACAAACTGGCCGAGGAATGGCGGCAGGAAACCGAACAGACCTTCCTCAAGAGCTACGCCGAACGGATAGACAACCCGGCCCTCTATGGCGACTGGGAGCGCAGCCGTGGTCTGCTTGACCTGTTCCTTTTGGAAAAGGCGCTCTATGAGTTGCGCTACGAACTGAGCCACCGTTCTGAGTGGGTGGAGATTCCGCTACGTGGGTTGCTGAAGATGATGGGGGAGGGATGAAAAGCGAAAGTTTTTTAGCGCAACCGCAGGAAGCCCCTGAGGACCGAACTGGGGTTTCAGATGCGCCTTGCCATAACAACCCTGCCGGGTCCCGCCCCGGCGGGCGGGTAGCTTTCTTGTTGTACGACAAGAAAGTCACCAAAGAAACGTACCCCGCCACCTCGGCCCTGCGGGCTACCCGCTGCTGCGAAGCAGGAAATGGCCGGTCCCGCAAACTCGCCTGCGGCTCAGACACGCGGTCCCGGACAGCCCCATTTCCCGCGTCGCATCAGCGGCTCGGCGGAACGGGGTTGGTGCTTCGTGGCAAGAGCAGCCAAGAATTCAAAGGCAGATCGTCACTCGATCCCCGTCACACCGGCGAAAGCCGGTGTCCAGTCGGACTCTCCCTGGATTCCGGCTTTCGCCGGAATGACGGTGGTCGCTATGCAAGCTTTTGAATTCCCATCTGAGCCGCCGAACGGAGGAAGGATTGGCGGGGGAAGTCCGTGGCGCATGTCTGAGCCGAAGGCGAGTTTGCGCCGCGGCCCGTCAATCCTTCTGGAGAGAGGGAAGCCCGAAGGGCCGGTGAAGCTGGGGCTGCTTCTTTGCCTAGTTTCTTGCAGAAGCAAGAAACTAGGTCGCCCGCCGGGGCGAACTCCCGGCGCCGAGGGTCGCACAAAGCACCATCCGCCATCAGAGGTCGAGACCGAAAAAGACTCGCCTCCCCACTGAAGGCCGCCCGCCGCCCCCCCCTGCCCCACCTCCTCTCCGCCGTTTGGCCCGGCTCCCCCTATCCCATCGGCGCAACCTGGGACGGGCAGGGTGTGAACTTTTCCCTGTTCTCCGAGCACGCGACGCTGGTGGAACTCTGCCTCTTCGATCCCAAGACCTACCGAGAAACCCAGCGCATTCGTCTGCGTGAACAAACGGATCGCATGTGGCACTGCTACCTGCCCGAAGCCAAGCCGGGGATGCTTTACGGCTACCGGGTCCACGGCGCCTACGATCCCCAGCATGGCCAGCGCTTCAACCCCCACAAGCTGTTGCTGGATCCCTACGCCAAGGACATCGTCGGCGCCATCCGCTGGAGCGACGCCCACTTCGGCTATCGCATCGACAGCCGTTACGCCGATCTTTCCTTCGACCGACGCGACAACGCATCGGGCATGCCCCGTTGTCGCATCGTGGATACGGCCTTCACCTGGGGCGACGACCGACCGCCCCGCACGTCCTGGCACGAAACCGTCATTTGCGAGCTCCACGTCAAGGGCTACACCATTCTTCACCCGGACGTGCCGCCCAACCTGCGCGGCACTTACGCGGGCCTCGCCACGGCGCCGGCCATCAATCGTCTGCGCCGCCTGGGCGTCACCGCCGTGGAGCTGATGCCGGTGCACTGGGCCGTGGACGACCGCTACCTCGTCACCAAGGGACTGACCAACTACTGGGGCTACAACTCCATCGGCTACTTCGCCCCCGACGCCCGCTTTCTCGCCAGCGGCTCCATCAAGGAGTTCAAGAGCATGGTGAAAACCCTCCACTCGGCGGGCATCGAAGTGATCCTCGACGTGGTCTACAACCACACGGCGGAAGGCAATCAATTGGGCCCGACCCTGTGCTTTCGCGGCATCGACAACGCCACCTACTATCGCCTCGCCGAAGACCCGCGCTACTACATGGATTACACGGGTTGCGGCAACACCCTGGACATGCAGCAACCACGGGTGCTGCAACTCATCATGGACAGCCTGCGCTACTGGGTGCAGGAGATGCACGTGGACGGCTTCCGCTTCGATCTGGCCTCCGCCCTGGCGCGGGAACTGCACGCGGTGGATCGCCTCGGCGCCTTCTTCGACAGCATCCACCAAGACCCGGTGCTGTCCCGCGTGAAGCTCATCGCCGAACCCTGGGACTTGGGCGAGGGCGGCTATCAGGTAGGCAACTTCCCCTACGGTTGGGCCGAGTGGAACGACCGCTACCGCGACACGGTGCGCACCTACTGGAAGGGCGACGGCGGCGTGCTGGGCGAGCTGGCCTATCGCCTCACCGGCTCCTCGGACCTCTACGCCAACAGCGGACGGCGGCCCTACGCCAGCATCAACTTCGTCACCGCCCACGACGGCTTCACCCTGGAAGATCTGGTCAGCTACAACGACAAGCACAACGAAGCCAACCAGGAAGACAACCGGGACGGCAGCAACAACAATCATTCCTGGAACTGCGGTACGGAAGGCATCTCCTGCGACTCCGCCATACAAGCCCTGCGGGCGCGGCAGAAACGTAACTTGGTCGCCACGCTGCTGCTCTCCCAGGGTGTGCCCATGATTCAGGCTGGGGACGCCATGAGTCACAGCCAGAGCGGCAACAACAATGCCTATTGCCAGGACAACGCCACCAGTTGGGTGAATTGGCAACTGTCGCGGTCCCAGGAAGACTTCCTGGATTTTCTTTGCCAACTGATACGACTGCGCCGACGCCATCCCGTCTTCCGTCGCCGCAGTTTTTTTCAGGGCCGCCGCCTCAAGAGAAGTGCGGTGAAAGACATCCTCTGGATATCGCCCACGGGTTGCGAAATCAGCGACGACGACTGGCACCAGAGCGACGCCAAGGCCCTGGGCATGTTTGTCGCCGGTTGCGGCGTGGAAGAGCGGGATGCCCGAGGCCGCCGCATCCGCGACGACAACTTCCTGCTGCTGCTCTCTGCCCATCACGAATCCACGCCTTTCCAGTTGCCCGACTGGAGCGGGCCACGCCACAGCCGTGTATGGGAACTGATGCTCGACACCACGGGCAACGAGGACATGGGTCGCGGCAATCAACACAAACGCCTCCCCGGCGGTCATCCCTACCTTCTGGAAGGCCGCACCCTGGCGCTGTTCCGTCTGGTTCGTCAAACCGTGCGCGAAACGCCGCGCAATGAAGCCGCGCCACCAAGCACGGAAGCAGCACCATGATCGAGAGAGAGACGGCCCCTGCTGCGATTGGGTTCTTCCTTCGTAGTTCCCCTGCCGGGTCCCGCCCCGGCGGGCGATGGGCATTCGCCCATCGCCTTTGGCCCAAGGTCGCTCCCCCTCCTATCCTCCCCCGCCGAGCGGGGGAGGCAACTAAGTTGCCCCCGCCCTCGGGGCGGGGGACAGGGGGTGGGCACACAACTCCGTACTCGTACGACGGCTTGCCGTCGTACCCCGCCACCTCGGCCCTTCGGGCTACCCGCTGCTGCGAAGCGAGAAATGGCCGGTCCCGCAAACTCGCGGCTGCGCCGCTCAGACACGCGGTCCCGGACGGCCCCATTTCTCGCATCACATCAGCGGCTCGGCGGAACGGGGTTGGAGCTTCGTGGCAAGAGCAAGGCACAACGAAGCGCGGTCGTCCCTCGATCCCCGTCACACCGGCGGAAGCCGGTGTCCAGTTCGGACGCCCCCTGGATTCCGGCTTTCGCCGGAATGACGGTCGTCGTTTTGCGAGCTTTGCTTTTGAATTCCCATCAGAGCCGCCGAGTGAGGAAGTCTCGACGGGGGATGTCCGGGGGCGCGTGTCTGAGCCGCAGGCGAGTTTGCGCAACCTGTCCGGCGAGGCTTTCGCAGCGAGGGAAGCCCGTAGGGCCTGCGAAGCTGGGGCTGCGGCTGCTCGCCGCAGCAAGCTGGAAGGAAACGCCCACCTCCCTTCCTCCGCCCCGAGGGCGAAGGCGACTAGTTACCTCCCCCGCTCGGCGGGGGAGGATAGGTGGGGGTGCTACCGTGGGCCAAAGGCAAGGGGCGCACAAAGCACCACCAGTCATCAGTTGCCGGGGACGCAATTGAGACTGACGTAATGAGGAACTCCCCATGATCCGCCACCACCCTCTCCCCTTCGGCGCTGAGATTCAGCCAGCAGGCGGCGTGCGCTTTCGCCTCTGGGCACCGTCAGCGGACAAGGTGGAGCTGTGTATCCAATCCATCCAATCCGCCGACACTGCCTCCGCCGACTATCCGATGGCAGCCCATTCGCGAGGCTGGCACGAATGCACCGTGCCCGAGGCCAAGGCGGGCACACGCTATCGCTTCCGCATCAACGGCGAGTTGCTGGTGCCTGACCCGGCCTCACGCTTCAACCCAGACGACGTGCACGGCAGCAGCGAAGTGATCGACCCTTCCGCCTTCGATTGGCAGGATGCAGACTGGCGCGGACGCCTTTGGGAACACGCGGTGATCTATGAACTGCATCTAGGTTGCTTCACACCCGAGGGCACGCTAAAAGCCGCCGAGCAGAAGCTGCCCTATCTCGCCGAGTTGGGCATCACCGCCGTGGAGCTGATGCCCGTGGCGGATTTTTCCGGGCGCCGCAATTGGGGCTACGACGGCGCCCTGCCCTTCGCCCCCGACAGCCGCTACGGCCGCCCCGAAGACCTCAAGCGCTTCGTCCAGGCAGCTCACGGTCTCGGCCTCATGGTGTTGCTCGACGTGGTCTACAACCACTTCGGGCCCGACGGAAATTATCTCCACGCCTACGCCGCGCCTTTCTTCATCGACCACCCATCGCAACTGAGTACGCCCTGGGGCGCCGCCATCGATTTCAGCTGCGAGAAAGTGCGCGACTTCACTTTACACAACGCCCTCTACTGGCTGGAGGAATATCACGTCGACGGTCTGCGGCTCGACGCCGTGCACGCCATCCACGACGACTCGCCCCTGCATGTGGTGAAAGAACTCGCCGTGGTGATCCACGCCGCCTTTCGGGACCGACAGGTGCATCTGATTCTGGAGAACGACAACAACCAGTCGCGCTTTCTCGACCGGGAAGAATCAGGCAAACCGCACTACGCCACAGCCCAGTGGAACGACGACATCCACCACGTGATGCACGTATTGCTCACGGGCGAAACCGACGGCTACTACCGGGACTACGCCCGCCATGCCGCCGAGCGCCTGGGCCGCTGCCTCACGGAAGGTTTCGACTATCAGGGCGAGCCTTCGCCCTATCGGCATAAGGCGACTCGCGGCGAGCCCAGCGCCCATCTGCCTTCCGCCGCCTTCATCGCTTTTCTGCAAAACCACGACCAGATCGGCAACCGGGCCTTCGGCGAACGCATCGGCCAGCTGGCCGCGCCCCGCGCCCTGGAAGCCGCCCACGCGGTACTGCTGCTCTCGCCTCAAGTGCCGCTGCTCTTCATGGGTGAAGAGTTCGCCGCCGCACAACCCTTTCTCTACTTCTGCGATTACACGGAACAGGCGCCGGACCTGGCCGCATCCATCACTGCCGGACGACGCGAGGGGTTCGCACGCTTCACCCGCTTCGCCGACCCAGTCCTGAGAGATCACATTCCCGATCCCAATGCCGAATTCACCTTCCGCGCTTCAAAGCTGGATTGGAGCGTGCTGAATCAGCCCAACCACGCCCGCGCCCTCGCCCACCATCGCCACCTGCTCCAGATTCGCCACGACCGCCTGGTGCCGCGCCTTGCCGGCACGCGCGGCACCGGCTACGCCGTCCACGGTCCCCATGCCCTCGGCGCCACCTGGCGCCTGGGCGACGGCAGCAGCCTGTACCTCGCCGCCAATCTGGGCGCCGAAGACGTGAGCAACGTACCCATGGTCAGAGCGGAACTCATCTACCGCAGCGAACACCTGCGCGACGAAGACCTACGCCAAGGCCGCCTGTCGGCTTGGTCGGTGGCGTGGTGGGTGCAGGAGGTTTGAGGTGGACCGTATAAAACCAACCGCATTCAACACGACCGCAGGAAGTCCCTGTGGGACAGAGGACGCAGAGAAAAGCGACCCCGGTCGTTATGCCGTCATCCCGGCGAAAGCCGGGATCCAGGAAGGGCCGCAAGAACCCCTGGATTCCGGCTTTCGCCGGAATGACGGAGGCTTCGGTTTCCTCTGTGCCCTCTGTACCTCTGCGTTGAAAGCGGTCACCTCCCCATGACCCGTAGCGCCGCCCTCCGCCATCTCGCCGATCTCTACGGCATCGAGGCTGAATTCACTGACGTGAAGGGCGTCAAGCACGTCACCTCCGACGCCACGCGGGAGAAGCTGCTGGCCGCCATGGGGCTGCCCATGAGCGAAGACCTGACGCCTCTCATCGTTGCGGCGGAGGAGCGCGAATGGCGCAGCGCCTTGCCCCCCGTCCGCGTGCTGCGCGAGGATGCGGCGCAGATGGAGGTGGACCTCACCCTGCCCGAGGACGAGGCAAACAGTACGTGGCACTGGGCGCTGCTGTTGGAAAACGGCGAGCGCCGCCAAGGCAGCTTCGTTCCTTCATCACTCCAAGAACTGGCGCGGCGCGAGCTAGATGGCCGCCCCCTGGTGCGCTGGCGTTTGGCGCTGCCACCCATCGTCGACACCGGCTATCACCGCCTTCAACTGGAACCCGCCGTGGAGGCGACCGGCGCGCAAGGGGGACTTTCGATTGGGCCAGGGCTGGGCACCGGCATCATCGTCACACCCACGCGCTGCTACTGGTCCGAGCACGTGCGCGAGGAAGCCAAAAGCAACGGAGATGGCGGCAGCGAAAGCCGTGATGGAGATGGCCGCGTCTGGGGCATCGCCGTGCAGCTCTACGGCCTCCGCTCCGAGCGCAATTGGGGCATGGGCGACTTCGGCGATCTGCGTCGGCTGGTGGACATCGCCGCCTCGGCAGGTGCTGGATTCATCGGCCTCAATCCGCTCCACGCCTTGTTCGGCGACAAGCGTTGCAGCCCCTACAGCCCGTCGAGCCGGCTGTTCTGCAATCCGCTCTACCTGGACGTGGAGGCAGTGCCCGACTTTCAGGAATGCGAGGCAGCACAAACCCTCTGGCAGTCCGCCCCCTTTCAGGAGCGCCTGAACACCTTGCGTAGTCAGGCCTTGGTGGACTACCCGCAAGTGACGCAAGCCAAGCGCGAAGTCCTGCGACTGGCCTATGCGAACTTCCGCGAACGACATCTGGCGGCCTGCACCGAACACGCATTGTCCTTCCTCCGCTTCCGCGACAAGGGCAGCCAGCCCTTGGCCCAGTTCGCCCTGTTCGAGGCCTTGCATGCCCACTTCCAAACCATCGCCCCCAACGTGTGGGGCTGGCCCGCGTGGCCGGAGGAATATCGCTCACCCCAATCCTCCGCCGTGCGCAACTTTGCCGCCGAGTACGCGGAGGAAATCGAATACCACCTGTATCTGCAATGGCTCTGCCATCAGCAACTGGGCGCCGCCGCCCAACGGGCATGGCTGCTGGGTCTGGGCCTGGGGCTGTATCACGACCTGGCCCTGGGCGTGGATCCGGGCGGCGCCGAAGCCTGGCTGCATCAGGAGTTGTACGCCCTGGAAATGCACCTGGGCGCACCGCCCGACGACTTCAGCCCCCTCGGTCAGGACTGGGGCCTGCCGCCCCTGGTGCCCTGGCGCTTGCGGGATGCGGCCTACGCGCCCTTCATCACGACGCTGCGCGCCAACATGCGCCACGGCGGCGTGCTGCGCATCGACCACGTGATGGGCCTCATGCGTCTTTACTGGGTGCCGGCTGGCGCCTCTTCCGCCGACGGCGCTTACGTGCGCTATCCCCTGGAAGACCTGCTGGGCATCCTGGCCCTGGAAAGCCAGCGTCAGCGTTGCATGGTGGTGGGCGAAGACCTGGGCACCGTGCCCGAACAACTGCGCCCCACCCTGGCGGCCCTGGGCGTGCTTTCCTACCGCCCCCTGTATTTCGAGCGGGACGGCAGCAACAACTTCAAGCCCCCTGGCGAATATCCCCGTCAGGCCCTGGCGGTGGTGAGCACCCACGACCTGCCCACCCTGCGCGGCTTCTGGCAGGGCCGCGACATCGCGGAACGCGCGCGTTTGGGATTGCTGCCGGCGGGTCCGCTGACTGATGGGGCCTGGACGGAGCGGGATGAAGACAGGCGGAGATTGATGCGCGCGTTGGACAAAGAAAAGTTGCTGCCAGAAGGTGAATCCCCCCCTTTTCAAGAGCTCCTTCATTCACCGTCGCTCAGCAGAGAGGCTCCCTCTCCCCTTGTGGGAGAGGGACGGGGTGAGGGGGGGCTAGGACACGGGGAGACGCCCCCTCACCCTGTCCCCGCTCCGCGCCCCACGGTTGGCTTTTCACAGCCAACCGGCTATGGCGGCGCGAAGCAGGCTTCGCGCAACCCCGCCTCCGCCCCACAAGGGGAGAGGGAACCCAATTCCGACGCCTCCTCCCTCGCTCCCCCCATGGACGCCCCCCTCGCCCAGGCCGTCCACACCTTCATGGCCCGCACGCCTTGCATGATGTTGTCAGTCCAGGCCGAGGACATTTTCGGCGTGGTGGATCAGGCCAATCTGCCGGGCACCACGGACCCCTATCCCAACTGGCGCCGCCGCGATCTGCCCCCCTTGGAAACCTGGGCCGCCGATCCCCGCTTCATCTCCCTGGCCGAAGCCCTGCGCCGCACGCGGGGGCCGGCGACCCTGCCCGTGCATGAGGCTGCGCCGTCTCCGGAGGCAAAACGCCGCGCATCCATTCCCCGCGCCACCTACCGTGTGCAGTTCAACAGCGGCTTCACCCTGAGCGACGCCACGAGTCTGGTGCCCTATCTCCACAGCCTCGGCATCAGCCACCTCTACACCTCGCCCTATCTCAAGTCGCGGCCCGGCAGCAATCACGGCTATGACATCGTGGATCACAACGCACTCAATCCCGAGATTGGTACCAGCGAGGACTTGCAAGCCCTGTCCGAAACCCTGCACGACCATGGCATGGGCCAGATTCTCGACATGGTGCCCAATCACATGGCGGTACTGGGCGCCGATAACGCCTGGTGGCTGGACGTATTGGAGAATGGCCGCGCCTCGCCCTATGCAAAGTTTTTCGACATTGAATGGCAGCCGGGCAAAGCCGAGTTGCAAGGCAAGGTGCTGCTGCCCATTCTGGCCGACCACTACGGCACCGTACTGACCCGTGGCGATTTGCAATTGGCTTTCGACGCAGCGGCGGGCGAATTCAGCATCCACTACGGCCCCCACCATCTGCCGGTGGACCCGGCGGAGTATCCGCAAATCATCGGCTATCGCTTCGAGCGCCTCACCTCACTACTCGGTGAAGATCACAGCCGCTTGCTGGAACTGCAAACCCTGCTCACGGCCCTGGGCCACCTGCCGGCCCGCAGTGTGTCCACGCCCCAGAAGATCGCCGAACGCAGCCGCGACAAGGCCGTGCACAAGCGCCACCTGGCCGCCCTCTGTGCCGACTCGACGGACATCGCCCAACACATCGGCGACAACGTGGCCGCCTTCAATGGCCGCCCCAATAGCCGCTCCAATGAACCGGCCAGCCAGGATCTACTGCACGGACTGATCAAGACCCAGGGCTACCGTCTGGCCCATTGGCGCGTGGCCTCGGACGAAATCAACTACCGGCGTTTTTTTGACATCAACGAATTGGCGGCCCTGCGCCAGGAAAACCAAGCGGCCTTCGACGCCACTCATCGCTTCGTTCTCTCGCTGGTGGAGCAAGGCCACCTGCAAGGCCTGCGCATCGACCACGCCGATGGACTGTTCGATCCGGGAAACTATTTCCGTCGGTTGCAAGAACATTGCAGCGGAGCGGGTGGTGAGTCGACACCGTTCGTCCTGAGCCCGTCGAAGGACCTGGCCAAAGGCCAGGACCGAACCTCCGCTACGGCTTTACGCCCCCTCCCCCTCTACATCGTCATCGAAAAAATCCTCGCCGAGCACGAACGCCTGCGGGACGACTGGCCGATCCATGGCGGCACCGGGTATCGCTTCGCCCACCTGGTGGACGGCCTCTTCGTGGAATCCGCCGCCGAGCGGCGCATGAGTCGTATCTACGCCGAGTTCATCGAAGAGAAAACGGACTTCAACGAGTTGATGGTCCACTGCAAGCTGCTCATCATCCGCAGCGCCTTGCAGAGCGAACTGAACATGCTCGCCAATCGGCTCGCCCGCATCGCCGCCAGCAGCCGCCACACCTGCGACTTCACCCTCTCCAGCCTGCGCCGCGCCCTGGCCGACGTGGTGGCCTGCTTCCCGGTCTATCGCACCTACATCACCGGCAGCCGCGTTTCCCCCGACGACAGGCGCCACATCGAATGGGCCGTGGCCGTAGCGAAGAAGCACAGCCCGGCGGAAGACCTGAGCGTCTACGACTTCATCCGCGCGGTGCTGACCAAGGACATCGCCTCGGACAAATCCAGCGCGTATCACACCCAGGTGTTGCGCTTCGCCATGAAGTTCCAGCAATACACGGCGCCGGTGATGGCCAAGGGCGTGGAGGACACGGCCTTCTATCGCTATCACCGGCTGGTGTCCCTCAACGAAGTGGGCGGCGATCCCCGTCGCTTCGGCATCAGCGTGACGGCCTTCCACGCGGCCATGGCCCAGCAGCAGGAACACTGGCCCCACCAATTGCTGGCCGGTTCCACCCACGACAGCAAGCGCAGCGAGGACGTGCGGGCGCGCATCCACGTGCTCACGGAAGTGCCGGCCCTGTGGAAGCTTTCGGTGCAACGCTGGAGCCGCCTCAATCGCAGCCGCAAACAGGAAGTGGACGAACGCCCCGCACCGACCGCCAACGACGAGTACCTGCTTTACCAAACTCTCTTTGGTAGCTGGCCCTGGATCAGGCCGGGCGAGGTGCCGGACGAGCAGGCCCTGGCCGACTACCGCGCCCGCATCCAGGCCTACATGCAGAAGGCGGTGCGGGAGGCGAAGGAGCATACGAGCTGGATCAACTGCAACCAAGCGTATGAAGACGCCCTCGCCCATTTCGTTGAGACCCTGCTGACGGCCGGCCCGACAAATCTCTTTCTGGCTGACTTCGTGCCCCTGGTGCAAGGCCTTGCGCCTTTCGGTCTGCTCAACAGTCTGGCGCAAACCCTGATCCGCCTCACCGCCCCCGGCGTACCGGACATCTACCAGGGCAGCGAGCTGTGGCAGTTCAATCTGGTGGATCCGGACAATCGCCGCCCGGTGGATTACGAGCAGCGCCGCCGCCTGCTGGAGGAGGTGCGCCACATGGCGGAGCAGCCCATGGACCGATGCCACGAGGGCCTGGATGACTTGAGCCGGCACATGGACGATGGCCGCATCAAGCTCTACCTGATCTGGCGCACCCTGCATCTGCGCCGCGAATGGGCCGATGTGTTCGAGGAAGGGGAGTACCTGCCGCTCGCGGTGGAAGGCCCATGGGCGGACCACGTGGTGGCCTTTGCACGCCGCTTCGATGACCGCACAGCGGTGACGATTGCGCCGAGGCTAATGGCGAAGCTGGTGGAGGCGCAAGGTGGAACGGAAGTGTGTGCGGCGGATTGGGGGGAGACGCGGGTGGCGGTGATGGAAGGAGGTCGATGGATGAACGTGATGACGGGGCAAGCGGTCAATGTGACCGAGGGGAAATGGGTTTCGGTGGCGCAGGTGTTGAGGCGGTTTCCGGTGGGCTTGTTAGCGAAAGAGGCCTGAGAACGTGCAGAAACACGTCTGCAAATTGCAGGAAACACAGATCAAGCGACGACCGTTCGGGCTGAGCCTGTCGAAGCCCTTGTGCCACAAGGCTTTCCCTTCGACAAGCTTAGGACGGGCCAAGGCGCGCAGCGCAAAGTCGAAGGGCGAGTTGCATCCCGTACTTCGACTTCGCGGCGCTTTGCACCGCTACGCTCAGCACGAACGGTACGTACTCGTCGTCGTTCCTTCTTCGTAGCCCCGTACTGCCCATGCCACAAATACCATCGCCAGCCCCCGCCGATCTGATCGCTGACGCTTCCGCTCGAGCCAAATCCCTCCTTCGCGCCAACCTCGGCCCTGGTGGCTTCCTCGCCGCCACACCCGGCCCTGGCGCCGAAGAACGAGGCTACGACCGAGTCTTTGGCCGCGATGCCGCCATCTGTTCCATCACCGCCGTCCACTGCGGTGACCGGGAACTCCTGCGCGGCGCGGAAATGAGCCTGCGCACCCTGGCCGCTCATCAGGCACGCAACGGACAAATCCCCAAGTACGTGGATCCTTCCGGCGACCACGCGGACTTCTGGTATCTGGGCTGCATCGACGCAACGCTGTGGTGGCTGATCGCCCTGGCCCATCTCACCCATCGCCTGCCGGGCCTGGAATTGCGGCTCTACGCGGCCATCCACAAGGCCATCGACTGGCTGCACTGCCAGGAGCACCAGCAGATATTTCTGCTCCAGCAAAACGAAGCCAGCGACTGGGCCGACATCATGCCGCGCTCGGGCTTCGTGCTCTACACCAACGCCCTCTGGTACTACGTGAAGCAGCTCTATCGACTACCCCACGCGGAGGAAACGCGCGAGCACTTCAACTACCTGTTCCACCCCTTCGGCCAGGAGCAGCCCGACTACAAACGTCTGCGTCTGCTGATGCACTACGCCCGCAACAAAGTGAAGCACCAGGACTTGTACCTGAGCTTTGTTAACCTGGGCGCGTGGGGCGACGAGGGCGACGTGTTCGGCAATCTGCTGGCCCTGCTCTTCGGCCTCGCTGACGAGCATCGCAGCAACCGCATTCTCGCCGCCATCCGCGCCAATCAAGTCGGCGCCGCCTACCCAGTGCGCGTGACCTGCACACCCATCGGTCGCAACGATCCCTACTGGCGCACCTACATGGGCCGCCACCAGCAGAACCTGGAGCACCGCTACCACAACGGCGGCATCTGGCCCTTCGTCGGCGGCTTCTGGGTCATGGCCCAAGCCGCAGCAGGCCAGCGCCAAGAGGCGCTACTAGAACTGGAAGGACTGGCTCAAGCGGCGAAAGTGAACGACTGGCAATTCAACGAGTGGTTCAACGGCGCCACAGGAAAACCAGAAGGCATGCCGCATCAAACTTGGAACGCCGCCATGTTCCTGCTGGCGCGACACAGCTTGGAGCATCGTGTGTTTCCACGGCTTGGCAATGAAGGGGATTATTGATTCGGTACGATGAAGTGTGAAGCTGTCGTCATACCGGCGAAAGCCGGTATCCAGTGCCGTTGGGGATTTACCTCCTGGACCCCGGCTTTCGCCGGGGTGACGACTTTAGACATTTGCGGGCCGAATCAATAGGGAAGCACTGAACAAAAAACGTAGGTTGGTGGTGAGCATCGCGAACCCCAACGTCCCGCCGTCGATTCTGTACAAGAAAGAGATGACGAGATGCCTTGCGTTGGGGTTCGCTTTGCTCACCACCCACCTACACGCTACGGAAGTCCCCGTGGGCCGCTCAATACGAACGGCACCGCCTGCTAGGTACCCGTTTCATCGAGCAGGCGCAGCATGGCCGGGTAGTCGAAGCCTTTGGCGAGGCGGGACAGCGCGGCGGCAAGATCGGCATCAACCTTCCCAATTTGATCGAGACAAGCCATAACCTGTTCTCTGTCCAGGCACTCCAGGGCGTCTCTGAGATTCTGGCGCAGGGAGGCAGGCAACGTTGATAGCGTCTCGGGCACCTGCGTGGCCTGCTTGCCTTCCGTCTCGGCGGCCTCGGCGCGATAGAGGTATTTCAGTCCCAGTTGCCGCGCCAGGCAGTCGTAGATCTCGCCAAAGCGGTAAGGCTTGGAGACGAAGTCGTCCATTCCTGCGTCGAACATCTCCTGCTTCTGCTCTTTGAAGGCCGAAGCCGTCACAGCGACAATCTTGACCTTGCCGCCATCTGGCAGGCGGCGAATGCGCTGGGTGGCCTCCAGACCGTCCATGACCGGCATGCGCCGGTCCATCCAGATCAGGTCTGGGTGCCATTCCTGAAAGAGCCGCAGACATTGCTCGCCGTCCTCCGCAACCTTGGATTCGAGGCCCAGGGTGCTCATCAGCCGGGTGAGCAGCAACTGATTTTCCTTCTGATCCTCGACGATCAATATGCGGTAGGCGGGCTGCCCTGGGACGAGCCCCACCACGTCACGTTGCTCCAAGGGCTGGCCCGAAGGAAAGTCAGCCAGTTCCACGGGCACTTCGACCCGGAACAGGGAGCCCTTGCCGACGGTGCTTTCGACCTCGATACGGCCACCCATCAGGTCGATGAACTGCTTGGTGATGGTGAGCCCCAGGCCTGTGCCCTTCTGTTCCGCGCCTTCCTCCAACTGTACGAAGGGCCTGAAAATGCGCTCCTGATCTTCCTGCCTGATGCCCGGGCCGCTGTCCTCGATTTCGATCAGTAGGTGCTGGCGGTCATTCTGCTTGACGCCTAGGCGCAACATGACGCCACCCGTGTGGGTGAATTTCACCGCGTTGCCGACCAGGTTCACCAGGATCTGCCGCAGGCGGGCTTCGTCGCCCCGGATGTAGCGGGGAAACTCGGAGGTTTGATCCAATTGCAGGAAGAGTCCCTTCAGCTCGGCCCGCAGTCGCATCATGTCGGTGACGTCGCGGACCATGCCGCCGAGATCGAAGGACGCGATCTCCAGTTGCGCACGGCCGGCTTCGATCTTGGCCATTTCCAGCACGTCGTTGATCAGGGCCAGGAGGTGCTCGCCGCTACGATTGATGATGTCGAGACTCTCGATCTGGGCGCTGGTTAGCTGCGGGTCGCGCCGCATTATTCCGGAGAAGCCAAGGATGGCGTTGAGCGGCGTGCGCAGCTCGTGGCTCATGTTGGCGAGGAATCCACTCTTGGCCTTGTTCGCGGCCTCGGCTGCGTCCCGAGCCAGCCGCAACTCGGCGGTGCGCCGCTCAACCGTTTCCTCCAGATTGTCCCGATAGCGCTTCAGCTCATCTTCGGCCCGCTTGCGCTCGGTGATGTCGATGTTCGTGCCGATCATGCGCACGGGCTTGCCATCTTTATCCTTGAACGTTTGGGAATCCGCCTTGATGAAACGGATGGAACCATCGGGCCGGACAATGCGGAATTCGGGTCCATACTCGTGCTCGCCGCGCAAGGCGGCTTGGATTTCTCCATCCGTATATGCCTTGTCCTCGGGATGAACAGTGCGTATCCATGCATCATATGCTTCACCGAAGTCTTCCCGGCGAATGCCATAAAGCAGGTACATCGAGTCGTCCCATAACAACTCGTTCTTGACGACATCCCAGTCCCAGATGCCAATGTTCGCAACGCGCGTGGCCAGTTGCAGCCGTTCGGAGGAAAAGCGCAGCGCATCTTCGGTACGCTTACGCTCGGTGATATCGACAAGTGACACGATGACCTTTGAAAGCGTCTCCTCGTAGCCTGGGCACACGGAGAAATAGACGGTCACGTGGCGGGGCTCGCCAGCGAGGGTCTTGACGACCGCATCACTCAACATTTCCGTAACCCCGTTCCACAGGCAGCGCAGCTCCTGCCTGAAGGTAGCGAAGGACTCGGGCGTGAAGGTGTTCGCCAGACCCGCAACAAGGTCCGTCTCATTCTTTGCCGCATGCAAGTCAAGCGCCGCCCGGTTCACCGCGACGATCCGAACCTGATCCGCACACTGCCCGACCATTTCGGGATGCTGATCGATATAGGCATCGAAGTCCGAAACGCCTTGCTGCCTCAAGGCGTCGAACAGTGCCTTCACTCGGGAGAAATCCTCCTCCCATATCGAGACTGGCGAGTTTTCAAAGACTAGGCGATACCTTTGTTCGCTTTCGCGAAAATTCGCCATGGCCTCTTCCAGGCGCTGGGCCAGGCCGTTAAAACCATTCATCAGGGTAGCGATTTCGTCGCCGCCCCCCATCACTTGGGCACGGGTCGCATAATTTCCCAGTGCGAAACGGCGGAAAACTTCGACCAGATAATTGAGCCGCTTGTTCACCAACCAGTGGAGCAGCAAGGTGAGTATCGCAGCAGTGAAGATGATGGTCGCAAGCGAGCCGATGGCAAAGAGAACAGCGACTTTTCTTTTCTCGGCCTCTGTCACCTCGGTTCCCACCTTCAAATAGAGATAGCCGGTGAGCTTTCCATTGGGCCGCAGGGGAGAAAGACAGGTCAGATAGGTTCCGCTGCTGTTCTGAACTGACGTGATCAGATCGGGGGCGTCGACGGCGACGGATGATGATTCAGGGCTGGGCAATCTCTGTCCATCAATCACATCCAGACGAGTATCCAGCCGGGCAGGATCGGAAGAAAAATACACCTGGCCGTCAAGCCCGATCACGACACCTTCGCTGTACGGCTCGCGGAGCAGCCCCTCCATCGTCCGCTTGTCGCTGACCGCATCAAAGCTCAGTTCTCCGCGGGTCATCAGCAAGCCGGGGATGGAGAGCCTGGCGATGACCGCGTTGTCGATTTCCTGGCTGAACCGATGTGTGTAAAAGACGCCTGCCCCGGAAAATATCAACAACTCCACCGCAATCACCACCAGGGTGACCTTGACTCGTAGGCTCTTGGCGAAATGGCTCATGGTCACCGAGGGTCACCGAGCCACTATTTCATCTTGGCCAGAATCAAATGTTGAGCTTGGTCTGCCGTCATTTTCCCTTCCAGCAGTTTCCAGAGAATCTCCACAATGTCTTTTTGCAGAAGACTGTTCTTCTTGCCGAGCAGGTATGCGGCGTTGAATGAATACTGCACCCGGCTCCCGTATTTTTCCGACATGGTTCGTTGATAAACCTCATACACATCGCTGCCCATGGTTGCCTTGGAAAAATCGCCGGCCAGACCTGTGGGGGTCTTCGTGTATTGCACCCATCTTTCCGCAACCCTGGGGGTCGCCATCGACATGACCAGTCGGACCGCCGCCTCTCGGTGGGGTGAATCCTTCATCACCGCCCATGTGGGGATGACCCCGCCCAGGCAGTAGTCGACGGGTTTGAATACCGGCAGCTCGGTCGGGACCATCTTGGCGGACTTGGCCACGTCGATGTCCCGCCAGCGGCTATACATCCATGTGCCGCTGATATAGAAGAGCGCTTTGTCATTCAGGGGCACATCCCGAGTGAGGAACCACGCGTTGGTCGCATACGAGGGAATCAAGGGCCGGTACTTCCCGAGTTCTTCAAACGCCTGAAACCCTTTGTACATGGCTGCAAGTTTCTGCGGACGGCTCTGCTCGGCTGTCGTTGCAGGGTAGTCAGCGACCCAGGATTTGACCAAGTTCTGGAAGAGCGCCTCCATGGAGGGCAAATCATAGGCGTCAAAGAAAATGGGGATTTTGTCTTTGGCATTCTGGTTGTAGCGCGCGGCGGCTTTGACGTAGCCGAGCAGGTCATCGAAGGTCATTCCGAACGGTTTGACCTGAATCCCCATTTTCGCTGCCAGATCCCGGTTGTAATACAGCGCGTAAAAATATCCCTCGATATAGGGGCCGACGAGAATGCCGCCTGTCTGATTGCGATAGGCGGGGTCTTCGATGATGAACGGCTTCTGGCTTTGAACGAATCCGGGTACCTGCTCAAAGTTGACGAGATGCTTGCGCCCCCAGAATGGATCGTTCAACTCCTCGGCAACGAACTGGTAGATATGGTTATCCATCCAGACGATGTCCCAGTCGAATTTCTTGCGCTTGATCATGTCGGCGATCAACCGGGCGACAACGACTTTGTCGTTCGTCCCGACAATTTGCTCGGGAAACTGAAGGTTGACGCTCGTATCCTGATTCTGAAATGAAAAGTCCCTCTTCATTTCAAGCACCAGATCGTATCGCTTGTCGGCCTTGTACCAGTGCCCCATCCAGTTGATGGTATTGCGTGCCACCTTAGGCGATGTCGGAGGGGCCGTTGTAGCGGTTGGGGTCGGTCTTCCCTCCCCCCCGGGGGCGGTTGCCGCTGCGGCGAGCAAAACAGGAGCCAGAGCGGCGGTCTCTCCCGCGCACGCCGCCGACATCGCCCCCAGAACGGCTAGCAGCGCGATGGCCGCCACGCACAGGCTACGCGTGCCACGTGCGATCGATTTGTGCAGTTTGAGAATGTTCATGGCCACCTCACTGGATATGCCAATTTTCATGCCTCACGGCATGAGCCAATTTCGTTCCGGCCCTGTCAAACCACCGCGGTTTAAGGAATGAGATTCCGGTCAACAACGAAGTCGACACGGGGAAACCCAACCTGACTCTTATGCTGGAGCCAGGTCACCCTACCTCGACACTTCCGCAAGCCGCCCTTGTAACAGTCACGGCTTCCAGGCCCGAGTGACCTACCGCGTTTAAGGAAGCGCTGATTAAGTGATTGCCGTTCAGGCTGAGCCTGTCGAAGCCCTTGTGCCACAAGGCTTGCACTTCGACAAGCTCAGTGCGAACGAACTTGTTCGGTGCTTCCCTAAATACATCATAGGTCTTCTACGACGCCTGTCTTCCCCAATTCTGCTGCGCTGTCTCGGAGCAAGCCATTTACTCGTCCTCTTTCGCCCGCCCCAGCAACTCACCCTGCCGCGCTTCCTTTGCGAGTGCTCTGATCGCTAGCGCTACCGCACCGGCCAGCATTTCGTCGAACCAGGGCAAGGCGCCGCTGGCGCCGACGACTACGCCGTCGAGATAGACGCTGCCCCAGAGCAGGGTGTCGCCGCCGCGCAACGAGTGAGGCAAAAGCGATTGCAGCATATGGGCATCGGCGCCGTGGCTCCAGGAGAGCCGCGCCTTGCCTCGGGCAAAGCTGCGGTAATCCGCATCCCACGAGGATTCGTCGCCGAAGCCCTGTTCGTACAGAATCGCGTCCTCAAACATGGATACGGCGGGGTTGAGGCCGGGATCCATGACCACCACGTAGAAGAAACCGCTGCCCACCACACGCGGTTCCTGCCACAGGGTTTCGATCAGGGGCGCCACCAGCGCTACGGCGAGTCGCGCCGTCTCTGCCGTGACGTTGTGGCTGCCTTCGGGTGTGCGCAAGGGCATGACGAAAGAACCTGTTGAACATGGGGTGCCAATCGCTCGCCCTTCGTCGAACTCAGGACAGGCTTGTTGAAGTGCTCGCCCGCGATGCAGGTTTGTGGCAGGAGGGCTTCGACAGGCTCAGCCCGAACGGTAATCACCTAATCAGCGTTTCCTGAGAACAAATGGCAGCCTGCCAAAAGGCTGAACTCGCGACGCACACGAAGCAGCCCATCATCACGCGGCCTCATGACCGCCCGGCCATTCATTGGCGTCGTAGCCCTCCTCCACTTGCGCCAGGTCTTGCTCATCCCGTTGCAATCGCCACATCCGTGCATATATGCCGTTGGCGGCGAGCAACTGTTCGTGATTTCCCCGCTCCACCACGTACCCGTGTTCCAGCACCAGGATTTCATCGGCGTTCACCACGGTGGATAGACGGCGGGCAATCACCAAGGTCGTGCGGGTGCGCGCCAGACGATCCAATTCTTCCTCAATGGCGCGCGCCGAGCGGGCATCCAGGGCGGATGTAGCCTCGTCCAGTACCAGGATGGGCGGATTCTTGAGAATGGCGCGAGCGATGGCGATGCGCTGCTTTTGGCTCGCCGACAGCTTCAGGCCTCGCTCGCCCACCAGGGTGTCGTACCCCTCCGGCAGACTGCTGATGAAGTCATGCACATGGGCGGCCTTGGCGGCATCCACCACCTCTTTGGGCATGGTGCCGGCACGGCCATAGGCGATGTTGTAGGCGATGGTGTCGTTAAAGAGCATGGTGTACTGGGGCACGACGCCGATGGATGCGCGCAAGCTGCCTTGGCTCACTTGGCGCACGTTCTGGCCGTCGATGGTGACGCGCCCGCTGCCTGCGTCGTAGAAACGAAACAGCAGCCGCGCCAGGGTGGACTTACCCGATCCAACGCCCCCCACCACGGCGACGGTGCGGCCCGGCGCAATGGTGAAGCTCACGTCGTGGAGGATGGGCCGGTTCGGCTCGTAAGCGAAGCTCACGTGATCGAAAACCACCTCGCCGCGATCCACGCGCAGGGATACGGTCGTGGGCGCGTCCACGATCTCCGGCTTTTCCTCCATCAGCTTGAACAATTTGTCCGCATGAACGATGGCATCCCGCGACTGACGAAAAACAAAGCCGAGGGAATTGAGCGGAAGACAAACCTGGATCACGTAGGCATTCACCAGCACCAGATCGCCCACGGTCATGGTGCCGCTCACCACATGCTGCCCGGCCAGCAGCATGACGCTCGCCACCCCCACGCCGATGATGGCGCTCTGGCCGATGTGCAGAATCGACAGGGCCCTCTGGTTCTGCGCCGCCACGTCCACCGAGCGGCCAAGGATGTGGCCGAAGCGGTTATGCTCGAACTGCTCGCTGGTATAGAACTTCACCGTTTCGTAGTTGAGCAGGCTATCCGTCAGCCGCCCATTGGCTTCTGAATCCAGTTTACTGAGCGCCCGCTGGAAAACCGTCCGCTGCTCCGTATAGGCCACCGTGAAACTGGTGTAACAGAAGAAGGTGGCGAGAATGACGAGGACGAACCAGAGGCTGTAGTTGAAGCTGACGATGAAGACCACCGCGCCGATTTCCACCAAGGTCGGTAGCACGGTGAACAGCGCCACCCCAAGCAAATAGCCTATGCCCTGCGTGCCGAGCACCACATCCCGCGTGACGCTACCGGTATGCCGCAGGGCATGAAAACGCACGCTGAGCCGATGCAGATGATGGAAGGCTCGCAGCAAAAATCCCGTGGTGGTGTCCTGCGTAACGAGGGAAAAAATCAGGTCACGAATTTCGCCGAAGAGGGTGCCGAGGAAGCGTAGCAGCGCGTAGCCGAGCAGCAGCCCGACCGGCAAGGCCGCCGGATTTTCCAGCGTGCCGCCCGACGACCCCAACGAACCCAACGCACCCAAGGTATCGACGATGGCCTTGAGCACCAGCGGCACCGCCACCACCGAAAGCTTTGCCGCCACCAACAGCACCAGCGCAAAGGCAGTACGCGCCCGGTAGCGGAGTACCGCCGCCTTCAGCAGACGCAACACCGTGGCAACTGAGGACACTGCGGACACTTCCGCATCCGGCGCCGAACGGCCCGGCTGACCGGGGGTGCGATGCCAGAACCGGCGCCCCTTCAATGCAATTGCCATGACCGATCCTCACGTCCTGCCGAGTCTCTTGCATCAAGGCACATCAACCGAGAAGCCATCTCAAGCCGACAACAGCGCCAGGATGTAGGTTGAGGCGAGCATCGCAAACCCCAACGTTCTTGCATTGGCATGGCCTTGGGGGTCGCGATGCTCACCGCCAACCTACGGGGCTCGGTCGTTCTCCGGTGCGTGCGCCCGGATGCAATGGCCCCGAATGCAATGGCCTCAGTGCCCCGACGAATCCCGCTCCCGATGACGGTAGAGAAACTCCGCCCCCAAGGCCAAGCTCGCCGCCACGCCCATGGCCACGCCTAGGGAGGCAAAGGGATTACGCCTCACATAGTCTCGCGTGGACTCGGTCCAGCGATCCGCGGTCACCGCCAACTGTTCCTTGGCAATACGCAGGCGCCGACTTGCCGCCAGGGTCGCGGTGCTCGCCTGCCCCACCGCCTCCTGTGCCGCAGCCGTGGCCCGTTCGATTTGAGAAGAGGCCTTGTCGGCCATGGCACGGGTGAGAGTCTCCGTGGAGGTTTCCATTTTGTTGCTCCTTTCGCTGACCTGGATGATTGGCGTTCGATCGCCCCTCGAACAAAGCCTCAGACGCAAACCCTATGCCCACCAGGACGAACACCCGTCGCCTGGCTGCAGCGAAGTGAAATCCAGGGCCAGCCTAGCGCCGACCCTCCCTGGATTTCGCATCGAGGCATCCGGGCTGCCTCGGCTACGGGTAAGACTTACGCTGCCATGCAAGATTTACAAGGCAGTGGTGAGTGGGGCGTCGAGAGTGGAGAGCCAAGTTGGCACGCTGCAAGGCACACGGCACCCCTGCTCTCGACAGGCGACTCACCGCTCCCTACTGCCTTCTGCGTATGGGCATGCCGATTGCGAAGCGATGGCACTACACAGTCGGAATCCGACATGAAGATTGCTCTCATTAGCGAACACGCCTCCCCCCTTGCCGCGCCGGGCGGTGTGGATTGCGGCGGACAGAACGTCTACGTGGCCCACGTGGCCAAGCAACTGGCGGGCAATGGTCATCACGTGGACATCTTCACCCGACGGGACAGCCTGTCGCTATCGTCTGTGACAAACCTCGGACCACGAGTGCGCGTCATCCACATTCCTGCCGGACCGCCGCATTTCATTGCCAAGGAATCCCTGCTGCCCCACATGCCGGAATTCATAGACCGCGCGGGCCAGTGGTGGAACCGTCGGACAGGGGATAGGAACCACGCGCCTTACGACGTGATCCACGCCAGCTTCTTCATGTCCGGACTTGCCGCCCTTCATCTGCGCCAGCGCCACGGCACGCCCTTCGTCATCACCTTCCACGCCCTGGGCAAAGTACGGCGCTTGCATCAAGGCAAGGCCGACGGATTCCCCACCGAGCGCATCGCCATCGAGCAGAACCTCATGGCAAGCGCTGATCGCGTCATTGCCGAATGTCCGCAGGATAGGCAGGACATGATCGATCTTTACGATGCGGACCCCACTCGCATCGACCTAGTGCCCTGCGGCTTCGACCCGGACGAACTGAGCCCCGGCCCCAGGCATCTACGCGCCGAACTCGGCTTGTCCGATGACGACTTCGTGGTGTTGCACCTGGGAAGACTGGTGCCGCGCAAGGGCATCGACAACGTGATTCGCGGCATTGCCGAACTCAAACGCCGCCACGGCATCCACGCCATCCTGCTCATCGTCGGCGGCGAGACTGACACGCCCGATGCCGCACTGAATCCAGAAATGGCCCGCCTTTCCGCCATTGCCGCCGATGAAGGCGTCGCCAAGCAAGTGCGATTCACCGGCAGACAACCGCGCCACCTGCTGCGCCACTTCTATTGCGCCGCCGACGTCTTCGTCAGCACCCCGTGGTACGAAACCTTCGGCATCGCCCCCCTAGAAGCCATGGCCTGCGGCTGCCCTGTGATCGGCGCAGCAGTAGGCGGCCTTCAACACAGCATCGCCGACGGCGCGACGGGATTCCTGATCCCCCCCAACGACCCGGTGGTGCTGGCGGAAAAGCTGGCGACCCTTCATCAAGACAAGACCCTTTGCGAGGCCTTCGGGCAGGCGGGGATGAAGAGAGTGCGCGCCAACTTCACTTGGCGAAGAGTGGCGGCTGCCTTGACGAAGGTTTATCAGAAGACAGCGGAGCCGGTAGTGCAGTTGAAGAGAGAGCAGAGGGTGACGTTGTGAGAGATCGTTTGCATACAGCTCGGTCATTCCCGCACAGGTTGGATTTCCGAACTGGGGTTTCAGGTGCGCCGTGCCATAACAACGCAGCCGGGTCCCGCCCCGGCGGGCGATGGGCATTCGCCCATCGCCTTTGGCCCAAGGTCGCACCCCCACCTATCCTCCCCCGCCGAGCGGGGGAGGTAACTAGTCACCTCCGCCCTTGGGGCGGAGGCAGGGAGGTCGGCATATTAATTTGTGCCTGCACGGCGCTTGCGCCGTGCCCCGCCACCTCGGCCCTGCGGGCTACCCGCTGCTGCGAAGCAGGAAATGGCCGGTCCCGCAAACTCGCGTGCGGCTCAGACACGCGGTCCCGGACGACCCCATTTCCCGCATCACATCAGCGGCTCGGCGGAAGGGGATTTAAAGGCGCATCGCCACCTGCGAGACTGCGATGGGCCAAGGCGACGCTCGTCACTCGATCTCCGTCACACCGGCGGAAGTCGGTGTCCAGTTGGGCCGTCGCCTGGATTCCGGCCTTCGCCGGAATGACGAACGTAGTTTTACGAGCTTTGCTTTTGAATTCCCATCAGAGCCGCCGAGTGAGGAAGTCTCGACGGGGGCAGTCCGGGGGCGCGTGTCTGAGCCGCAGGCGAGTTTGCGCCACCGGCCCGGCGAGGCTTTCGCAGCGAGGGAAGCCCGCAGGGCCGGCGAAGCTGGGGCTGCGGCTGCTCGCCGCAGCAAGCTGGAAGAAAACGCCCACCTCCCTTCCTCCGCCCCGAGGGCGGAGGCGACTGGTTACCTCCCCCGCTCGGCGGGGGAGGATAGGTGGGGGTGCTGTCGTGGGCCAAAGGCAAGGGGCTCGCCCCTTGCCCGCCGGGGCGAACTCCCGGCGCGGACCTCGTTATGTCACCTCCTATGAAATTTGCGCTCGTGCTTCGATGCGCGGAGCTTGCCGAAGCATCAGGGCGAACGGAGGAAGGGAGCAACGAAAAGAACCTCACTTCGTGGCTGTCCTTCGACTTCGGGCTACGCCCTACGCCGCGAAGCAAGTCCCTGTGGGACGCTCAGGACGAACGGGGTTGGTGTATTTCACCCTTTCACCCTTTCTTTACCGCTAGGTAGTTAGCCCCCATGCCCCTCACCCTCCACGACCAAATCGCCCTAGTCACCGGCGGCGCCCGAGGCCTCGGCGCTGCCCTTTGCGAAGCCCTCTGCGAAGCGGGTGCCAAAGTGGCCGTCGCCGATCTCCGCACCGATCTGGTGAACGAAGTGGCCGGTGGCCTCTCCGAACGAGGCTTCGACACCCTGGCCCAAACCATGGACGTGAGCAGCGAGGCGGATGCCGACGCCTGCGTCAACGCCGTACTCCAACGCTTTGGTCGCATCGACATCCTCATCAACAACGCCGGCATCGACTGCACCCTGCCGGTGGACGAACTCACCGTGGACCAATGGGACCAGATCGTCGCCACCAACCTGCGCGGCCCCTTCCTGCTCTCGCGCCGGGTGCTGCCCGGCATGAAGAAGCGTCGCTCCGGGCACATCGTGAACATCTGCCCCACCGCCGCGAAACGCGCTTGGCCCAACGCCTCCGCCTACCACGCCAGCAAATGGGGCCTGCTCGGCTTCTCCCATGCGCTGCATGCGGAACTGCGCGGCGAAGGCATCAAGGTTACGGCCATGATCGCGGGCGGCATGCGCACGCCGTTTCTGATGGATCGTTTTCCCGATCTGGACCCGGCCCACCTACAGGCGCCCACCGTCGTAGCGGAGACGATCATCCAAGTGCTGAGTCTGCCCGGCGCCAGCGTGGTGCCGGAAATCATGGTGCTCCCCATGGGAGAAACCTCGTGGCCGTGAACGAACCCCAGCAGCAGCGGGCCGTTGTCATCGACCAGGACGGCCATGCGCTCGATGACGCGGAAGCCGGCCGCCGTGCGGGTTGCCGCACAGTGCTGATCGCTCCACACGACGAGACTGAGTGGGGCGATGGTTCCTCGCGCCGTCCTCACGATCGGACAGCGAATTTGGAAACAGCCACGGCCATCGTCGTGCAGAACACGATGCGCAAAACCTTTCCTCTGTTTCAACAAAGCTGGTCTGGAGACCAGCCATGGACGCCCTGGTGAAGCCAATGCTGAAACGGCAAGGCATCGACCCACAGCCCTGGCGACAAGCCCGTCGCATTCTGGCCGTGCGTCTGGACAACCAGGGTAACGTGCTGCTGACCACACCCGCCCTGCGCGCCTTGCGGCAAGCCCTGCTGGGAAGACGCATCACCTTGCTGTCCATGGGTTCCGGCGCGACAGCCGCCGCCCACGTGCCCGAAGTGGACGCGGTGATTTCCATCCCTTGCCCTTGGATGGCGAGCACCGGCAACACGCCGCCCACGCCGCAGGAACTCAACGACACGGTGGAGCAATTGCGTGCCGGACGCTTCGATGGAGCGGTGATTTTCACTAGCCACACCCAAAGCCCCCTGCCCGCCGCCATGCTTTGCTGGCAGGCCGGCATTCCTCTGCGTCTGGCCCATTGCCACGAGAACCCTCACCGACTTCTCTCGGACTGGATCGAGGATCCAGAGCCTCAAGAGATCCTGCGTCATGAAGTGCGCCGTCAGCTGGATCTGGTGGCGGCCATCGGTGCGCGAGCCACGGACGAACACCTGTCCTTCTGCGTCCACGCCGACGACATGAGCCACGCCATGACATACCTACGGGCCCATGGCATCGACCCGACGCGGCCTTGGATCGTCGTGCATCCCGGCGCCAGTGCCGAGTCCCAGCGCTATCCGCCGGATGCCTTTGCCGAAGCCCTGCGCGTACTCATGGGCGCCCGGCTCGCCGCCGATCCCTGGAACGACTGGCAGGTGGTGCTGACCGGATCGGAGACCGAGGCCACCCTCTGCAACGCACTGAGCACGCGGCTCGCCGCACCTGCCGCGTCCCTCGCCGGACGCTTGAGTCTGGGCGAACTGGCCGCCGTCATTGCCCCCGCCGCGCTGCTCATCGCCAACAACACCGGGCCGGTGCATTTGGCCGCCGCCCTGGGCACGCCGGTGGTGGACATCTATGCCCTCACCAACCCGCAGCACGTGCCCTGGATGGTGCCCCACCTCACCCTCTATCACGACGAACCCAGCCCCCCCAACCCCCATCGTGTGGCCGAAGCGGCGCGGCAGTTGCTGGAAATGGGGACGGATTTGGCGGGGCCGGGAGATGAGCCGTTGTCTCATTCTGCTGTGATGACCGGGGGGAAACCATGACTCGACACGATGATGGCGTTCGACTTGAGCACCTGCTGAAAAACTCCGTCACTCCCGCCCTTCGACAAACTCAGGACAGGCCGGGCTTCGCCCGAGCGGGAATCCAGGGGTTCTTGCGGCCCTTCCTGGATCCCGGCTTTCGCCCACTGCTGTCCGGAATATTTCCATGGGTCATTCGGAGTCGCCGAAAGGAACTGGGGTTCTGGCCTTGCTGTCGAGCTGAGACTCAAAACTACGATGGTGGTCAATTTTGGCGCCCGCCTCAAAACTTCGTCATTCCGGCGGAGGCCCACTGCTGTCCGGAATATTTTCGAGAACCTTCAGGAAGCGTAGGCAGGTACTGCAATTCGGGCCTTGCAGCTAGGAACAGACTCAAAACTTCGATGGCGCTCGATTTGGACGCCGACCACAAAACTTCGTCATTCCGGCCC
>DASUJA010000029.1:0-2270 GCA_036279515.1 Rhodocyclaceae bacterium
GCGGCCGAGGTCAAGGCGCACAACATCGAGCTCACCTCGATCTACATGCCGCTGGTGCGCACGCCCATGATCGCGCCCACCAAGCTCTACAACTACGTGCCGACGTGGAGCCCGGACCGCGCCGCCGCCACCGTGGTGCGCGCCATGGTCGAGCATCCCAAGAGCATCGCCACGCCCTTCGGCAAGGGCATGTCCATCAGCTACGCGCTGTGGCCGCGCGTCAACGACTGGGTACTGTCCAAAGGCTACCAGCTGTTCCCGTCCAGCGCCGCCGCCAAGGGCGTCAAGGCCGAGGAGCAGAAGCCGTCGATGGAGGGCGTGGTCTTCGCCAGCGTGTTCAAGGGCCACTGGTAAGGCGGCGCCACGCCGCCGCCGTCCCGTCGCGGGGACGGCGGCGGCTTCTTTGCCCGTTACCGCCGACGGACGCCCGGACCGTTCAATATTGCGGGTAGGCCTTCGGCGCTTCCGCCGGCCCGGGGGGCGTGGTCGGCTCATTGCCCAGCGGCTGCCGGCGCACTCGCTGCCCCTCCTCCTCGGCCTCGCGCATCTCGTTGCGGCCCTCGCGGATCAGGCGCTGGCCTTCCGCCTCGTCCTTCCGGCTCTCCTCCGTCATGCGCGTACCGCGCTCCACCTTTTCACTGCCGCGCTGCCATTTGTCTCCCACTTCCTTGTTCGACGCGCCGCGCTCCTGCATCGCTTCGCCGAAGGTCTGCGGCGCGTCCTGCCGGTGTGCGCAGGCGCCCAGCAGCAATGCCAGCGCCAGCAGGAATCCCGTCCTTGCCTTCATCACGACCACCTCGCTTTCAAGTTGCATGAACAACCCGTGCCACAGGGCACAGGTCGGGCTACGACTAGAGTTTAGGCAGCCACAGTCCTCTAGTACGAAAGCGCTGCAAATCTTCCGCGCCTCATGACAAATGCGCTTACGCAGGCAACGTATCCGCATTACGAACTCCTGCGCACCTCTACCGAGAACTAGCTCAACCTCCTCACTTCTTACAAAAATGCGCTGAGTTGCCCCTGATTTCCGCTCAGCTTGCGCGCAATGTGGATCGCAGTCGTCGCCCCGGGCACCACCGTGTGGCGAAGGCCCTCACCGAAAAGGAGATTCGCGATGAGCAAGCAATGGAGCGCGGGGGTTGCGGCACTCGCCCTGACCCTGACCACCCTCACCGCCTGCAACGGCAGCAGTTCGGGTTCCGGCAGCCCGGCAGGCGTGCAGAACCAGTACACCAGCTACAACGTCATTCCGCTCGTCACTGACCGCGACGAGCTGGCGGCGCCGCGGCACGATGCCAACCTGATCAATCCCTGGGGCCTGACCTTCGCCAACGGCAAGGCCTGGGTCGCCAATGCCGGCAGCAATACCGCGACGGTCTACGACGCGGGCGGCATCCCGCAGCCGACCGTGGTCCGCCTCCCCGGCGAGGCCAGCGATGGCGGCCCCACCGGCATTGTCTACAATCCCTACGCCACCGATTTCCACGTCAACACGCCGGGCGCCAGCGGCAGCGCGCAGGTCATCTTCGCCACCGAGGGCGGCACCATCGCGGTGTGGTCGCAAAACAGCAGCTTCGGCAACACCGCCCTCAAGGTCTACGACGACTCCGCCAACCATGCTTCATACAAGGGCCTTGCGTTGCTCAACGTGAACAACAGTCGCTTCCTCTACGCCGCCGATTTCCGCAACGGCAAGATCGACACCTGGGACTCCAGCTTCAACCCCATCACCACCTTCGGGGGCTTCATCGACACCACCCTGCCTGCGGGCTACGCGCCCTTCGGCATCCACGCCATCGGCAACCACCTCATCGTCACCTACGCCAAGCAGGATCCCGAGCACGCGGGCGAAGAGGTGGCGGGCGCCGGCCTGGGCTATGTGAACGAATTCGATGGCAGCGGTCGCCTGGTGCGGCGTATCGCCTCCGGCGGCGAACTCAACGCGCCCTGGGGCGTGACGGTCGCTCCGTCGAACTTCGGCAAGTACTCCGCCTCCCTGCTGATCGGCAACTTCGGTGATGGCCACATCAATGCCTACGACCCCGCCACCGGCGCCTGGATCGGCACGCTGGAAAGCAGTCAGGGACAGGCGCTGACCATTCCCGGGCTGTGGGCCATTTCCTTCCCCTATGCGGTCTTTGCCAACAGTGGGACGGGCGGTACGGGCACTGGTGGCACCGGCTCCGGCACCGGCACTGGCGGTACGGGCACTGGCGGCACCGGGACGGGCGGCATGGGCACCGACGGTACGGGCACCGGCAACTTTGGCA
>DASUJA010000030.1:0-6868 GCA_036279515.1 Rhodocyclaceae bacterium
CAGCCGTCGGTGACGGAGCAGCCGTACTTGAGTTGCGACAGTTGACTGGGGTCGGCGGGAATAGATTGATTGCCCGCTTCGATGTTGCTCTCGATCATCAGGCCCACGATGGATTGGTTGCCCTGCTTGATCTGGTGGATCACGTCGGTCATGACAAGAGGTTGCAGTTCGGGCTTCTTGTAGCTGTTGGCGTGGGAGCAATCGATCACGATGTTGGCGGGCAGCTTGGCCTTCTTCAGGCCTTCTTCGGCAATGGTCACGCTCACAGTGTCGTAGTTGGGACGACCGCCGCCGCCGCGCAGAACCAGGTGGCCGTACTTGTTGCCGCGAGTGCGGATCACAGCGGTCTTGCCCTGGTCGTTGATGCCCAGGAAGCTATGGGGGCGGGAGGCGGAGACGATGGCGTTGAGGGCCGTTTCCACGGAGCCATCGGTGCCGTTCTTGAAGCCCACGGGGGTGGAGAGACCCGAGGACATTTCCCGGTGAGTTTGCGATTCGGTGGTGCGGGCGCCAATGGCGGTCCAGGCGATCAGGTCGCCCAGGTACTGGGGAGAGATCGGGTCCAGGGCCTCGGTGCCAGCGGGCAGGCCCAGTTCATTCACGGCCAGCAGGAATTCGCGAGCCTTGCCCATGCCTTCCTCCACGCGGAAGGTGTCGTCCAGGTGGGGGTCGTTGATGTAGCCCTTCCAGCCGGTGGTGGTGCGGGGCTTCTCGAAATACACGCGCATCACGATGAGGATGCGGTCGGAAACTTCGTCGGCCAGCTTCTTCAGGCGGCGGGCGTAGTCCAGGCCGCCGACGGGATCGTGAATGGAGCAGGGGCCGACCACCACGAAGATGCGCGGATCGCGCCGGTCGAGAATGGCTTCCAGGGCGCGACGGCCCGCGACGACAGTTTGTTCGGCTGCGGCGGTCATGGGCACGCGGGTATGGATTTCCTCCGGCGTTGCCATGGGCTCGAAGGCTTCGATGTTCAGGTTTTCGATTTGAGTCATGATGGGTCTGCGTATTTCAATGTTTGGAAATGTAGTTCACGCCGGCCAGCCCTTTGAAATGGGCGTCCTGAGTCCACAACGTGGCGCTGTGCTGGCGGGCAATGGTGAGAATGATACTGTCGGCCATGGCGAGTTTGAGTTCGACGGAAAGCCGAGCGGAGGAGAGGGACAAGCTGTCGTCCAGATCAATGCAGCGGCCCTGGCGCATCAAGCCGATAGCCCGCAGCGCATCGTTTTCGCCCCGTTGCTGCAATACCCGCTTGAAAACCTCAAAGAGGCAAATGGTGGGCACGATCAGTTGTTCGATGGTTTCGATGGCGGGCGCGAAGAAATCCGCATTTGCGCCGTCGGCGAAATACTCCAGCCAGCCGCAGGAATCCACCAAATTCATACCCGGTCGTCTTCCCTCGTCACCGTGGTATCGAGGCCCGATAGAAATCCGCGCAGGCTTTGCGGTGACTCAATGGGCAGTAATTCGATACGGTTGTCGTAGGCGATCACTTGCAGCTTTCGCCCGGCTTCCAGTTGAAGCTGCTCCCGCACGGCCTGAGGGATGACGACCTGAAACTTGGGCGATACGGTGACGGCAAGCATGGGGTTCTCCTAAGGGAGTGGTGCCTATATTTTAATCGATGGCTAAATCGTATTACAAGATTTAGATGGATTGATTAGCCAGGCAGGGAGCCGTCTGGGGCATCCTTGGCTGTCCGCGCAACTGCTCTATTCCAGGTTTGTCGCAACATCCTTTGCCAATGCGGTCAGTTCGGCGAAATCAATGCGAATAGCTGCGTCGCGAATCCGCTGCGCCGTTTCGGCAAGCTCCGGATGCCTTGCTTCCAGGGCATCGGCCCAGTCCTCGATGTCGCTGATGGCGCCGGCGGCGATCAAATCCCGCAGGGGGGCGAAGATTTCCGGCGGGGCCACTGTTGCGTCTTGGGGTTGCGGCTGCGGTTCGTCGATCAGTTCCTGAACGAGCCTGAGCAGCTTGTTGGGGGCAACCGGCTTCAGCAGCGTTGCTGCGAAGGCCATGCCTGCGGGAAAGTCCGTCGGACGCTGAGGATGCACAGCGGAGCAGAGCACTACGGGCAACTTGTCATCGCCCTGAGCTTCGCGCAGGTGGCGCAGGAATTCCCAGCCAGTCAGTCCGGGCATGAACTGATCGACGATCACCGCCGAGAAGGGGCGCTCCAGCGCTTGTTGCAGGGCCTGTTCGCCGTCTTCAACGCAGACGACTTCAAAGTCCACCGAGTTGAGGACTTCCTTCATGTACTCGCGACTGGCCGGGTTGTCGTCGGCAATGAGCAGGGATTTGCCGCTGCCGAACGGCTCGGGAAAACTGAAGACGGGCGTCGGCTGGGCAACCTCGGTTTCGCTGGCTATGCGGGTCTTGATGCTGAACTTGAAACAGCTGCCCACATCCGGTGTGCTGGTGGCCGTCAGTTCTCCGCCCATGGCCTGAACCAACTGCCGAGCAATGGTGAGCCCCAGGCCTGAACCCGCCTGATCTGTCTTGCGTCGCTCGAACGGAAGGAATATCCGCTCCAGATCGTAGGCCGGGATGCCCGCCCCGGTGTCCTCGACGGCGAAGTGAAGAGCAACCTCCGTGTCGCTGATTGTCGAGGCATGGACGTGGAGGCGGATGGCGCCGTTTTTGGTGAACTTGGCGGCATTGCCGATCAGGTTGACGAGGACTTGTCGCAGTCGCTTGGGGTCGAAGACCGCCACGGCAGGTGCGTTGGCGGCATCCAGCACGAAACGGTTGTTGTGGTGGCCCGCCAGCAGTTCAGCCTGCTTGCAAATGTCGTCCAGCCAATCATGAAAGTAGCAAGCAGTGGGGGCCAGCTCCAACTGCTCCAGACGTCCTCGTGCGTATTCCACCAGATCGTCGATCAGTTCCAGCTGATGCCAGGCACTGCGCTCGATGGTGGACTTGTAGCGCTGGATGTCCGGATCGCCGCGGTCGCCGATGAGGGCCACGTAATTGACGATGGTGGCCAGGGGCGCTCGCAGATCGTGGCCCACGTAAGCAAGCAGTTTGGTTTGGGAGTCGTTGAGAACGCGAGTCTCGGTCAGGGCTTGGTTGAGATCCGTAGTGCGCTCCTCTACCGCCTTTTCCAGGTGCGCCTCATGGGTGGCGTGAGCGGCCAGCAGGGCGTTTTGCGCGGCTTCTTTTTCCCTTCTCACGTCCAGCATCTGCTCCACCGCCGAGAGCATCAGGAGCAGGTTGTTGAGTAGCATCCCCATGGGCAGCGCGTAACTGCGCACCAGCGGCGGGATGTCGAAAGAATCGGGAGGCAAGCCGAAGAGCAGGCTGCCGAGGGCGAGCACGGTGTAAGCCGCAACGTAGTAGCGGGCGGCGCGGATGCCCTGGCTCATGGCATAGATGCCGACCAGCACCATGACGACGGTGACGGGAAAGTGCAGGGGGAACGATATCCCGGCCCAGTAGGCGTAATCGCCCCAGAGAATGCCCGGAGCCAAGCTCCATTCGCAGGCGAGCAGCACCAGCAGGACACGGTCGATTCGTGGGAAGTTGGAACGGGTGCGCAGAAGACTGCGCAGGAACAGCAGGTTGAGTCCCACGCCGAGCGTGGCGTAGAGGGGAAGGCCGCGTAGTGCCCATTCCGTGGCATTGGGCCACAGGTACATGAAGGTGTAACCCTTGGCACTCGCTTCGCCGAAAAAGTAGGTGGCCGTGGCCAGCGCATTGAACAGGAATGCGCGCTCCTGGAACATGGCGAGCAGCAGAATCCCGAACACTGCCATGAGGGCCAGACTACCCAGCAGCAGACCGTCTATCAGGTGGCCGCGAAGTTCTACTTTACGAAAAGCCTGCGGTTCCCAAAGGGTAGGCGCGATGGCGATGGGTAGGGGGCTGGATATACGCAGGTAGATCGTCGTCTCTTCGTGGGGCGCCAGCGAAAGGGGGAACAGGGACGCGGTAGCGGCCAGGGGGCGTTCCGCAAAGGGTCGGTTGCTGCCGGCTTCCATGGCCGTCCAGCGGCCATCACGCCATTGGTATAGAGACACCTCGCGCAGTCGTGCCGGCTTCACTTCCAGCCAGCGCGCCAAGGCGGTTGAGGACGTGTTGGTGAGCTCCAGCTTCATCCAGATCGTGGTGTGCCCTGGGCGCAAGTTCAGCCGCTCTGGACTCGGGACGAAGCGACCCAGGCGCACCGCCTGGTCGATGGTCATCGACGCGCTCTTATCCTCGCAGATGGTGACCACCTGCTCCAGGGGGATCATCGTCTCGTCGCCCCAGAGTCGCAGACCCGCCGCGTGAGCGAGGGGGGCGGACAGTATGGCCAGGCAGCCGATGACTCGCCATAGGACGCGTCCAAGGATGCACCAAAGGTTTCGATGGAGTTTCATTCCGTTTCGCCTGTCCCTTCTTGCAGGCCCTGCCGGTAGGCCGATGGCGTCATGCCCATGCGTTTGCGGAAGGCCGTGGTGAAGTTGCCTCCGGTGCCGAAGCCCACTTGTTCCGCGATTTGCTGGATGCTCATGTCCGTCTCGGAAAGCAGGCGGCGGGCGAGACGGATGCGCTCTTCCGCCACGAAGGCCGACATGGTCATACCCAAGCGCTCGCGGAAGATCTGTCCCAGCCGCTTCTCGTAGGTGCCCACCAGACGGGCGATTTCGGGCATGGATGGCAGGGCGTCCAGACGATTCCTGATCTCATCGGATGCCGCCTTCAGGATCACTTCATCCGGATCGCGGACTTCCTCGGTTGGATCGGATGTCTCTTGCGTCGCGTTGTGCCGGTGATTGAGATGGATGCGGATGCGGGCAATCACTTCTTCCGCCAGCACCGGCTTGGAAACGTAATCCACGCCGCCCAGTTGCAGGCCGCGCAGGCGTTCTTCCGGCGCGTTTTGGGCCGTCAGAAATATCACCGGAATGTGTCGCGTGGCCAAGTCCGCCTTGAGCAGACGGCAGGCGGCGAAGCCATCCAGTTCCGGCATCGACACGTCCATCAGGATGATGTCCGGCTGGCTGACCACGGCCCGCTGGTAACCCGTGCGGCCATCGCTCGCCACCGTGAGACGAAATCGTTCGGCCCTCAGCATGTCGGATAGCAGGCGCAATTCGTCCAGCGAATCGTCCACAAGAAGGACGTGGGCTGATGAATGGCGGGGCGATGAAGGGGCTGTGGTTGTCATGGTGGGTGGCGAACTCAGGGGCGCCATTTTCAAGATTTTTTGCGATTGCGGGCAGATTTTTCCGATTCGCAAATGTTTTGTCCGGTTTGGCAAACATGGGGCAGGGCACCTCTGTCGAGAATTCATCGTGCCTCCATGTCTCGGAATTCGCCTTCCAGAGCTTCGGAGTCCGAACTCACATTCTCGAAGAAGCCCGCCATGGACTCACTACACTGCCCGCGCCCCAACACCATTGCACGCTGTCTCAGCGCTTTGTTTTTCGTCGGCACTGCCGCCGCCGTCCAGGCCCAGCCTGATGCCGGCACCCTGCTGAACCAGGAGCAACGCAGCCAGCAGCGTCTGCCGGATCGATTGCCTGAGACCGAAGTTCCCGTGGTGCGGCCGGCCCTCAAGGACACCAACGGCGCCAAGGTGGTGGTCAAGTCCATTCGCTTCACAGGCGCTCCAGAATTCGCCAACGAGCAGGAGCTCCAGGCCGTCGTTGCCAACGCCATCGGGCAGGAACTGGATTTCGCCGGCCTTCAGTTAGTGGCCCGCAAGGTCACCGATTACCTGCGCAGCAAGGGCTGGTTCCTGGCTGAAGCCTATCTGCCCCGGCAAGACGTGACCGACGGCAACATCGAAATCGCCATTCGCGCAGGGCGTCTGGATGGGAAGAACGGCAAGGGCCAACCCTACGCCATCGTGCCGGGTGGCAAGCTTGTCACGCGCATCGATCCCTCCCATTTGGAATCCATCGCGGCCAAGCATCTGCCGGCTGGAAGCACGGTGTATGAGGGCGACATGGAGCGCGCCGTGCTGCTCATGAACGACCTGCCCGGTATTTCCGCCCGCGCCCGGCTGGAGCCCGGTGCGGAGGAGGCCAGCACGCGGGTGGTGGTGGACGTGGAAGAAGGGCCGCCGGTCACCGGCAGCACCAGTCTGGACAACTACGGCAATCGGGACACCGGCCTCTATCAGCTCAATCTCGCCATGCAGATCAACGACCCTTTGGGCAAGGGCGATCAGGTCAGCATGATGGCGACCCAGGCCGACGGCATCGATCTGGCACGGGCCGCCTACAGCATGCCCGTCGGGGCTGACGGCATGAAGCTCGGCGCCTCGTGGACCAATCTGGACTATGCAATCCAGCGCGGCGTGGGGCGCGCTTCGGGGCTCAAGGGGGCTTCCGAAACCATGGGGCTGAACCTGTCCTATCCCTTCTTGCGCAGTCGGGCCACCAACATCTACGGGTTGCTCAGCTACAACGACAAGGCGCTGAAAGACGATTCCAAAGCCGGCCTTCTGCATAAGAAGCGGGTGGATTCCTGGCTGGCGGCTGTCTCCGGCGACCGGCTCGACACCCTTGCAGGAGGAGGTCTCACCTCCTGGAACTTGGGCTGGACCGGCGGCAAGTTAGACCTGTCCGCCATGCCTGACGATGCCGCGCTGGATGCCTCGGAATACAACACCCAGGGCCGCTACGACAAATACAACTACGGCCTGGGACGCCTGCAAAAGCTGCCCGGCACCTTCGCCGTCTTCGCCAATTTCTCCGGGCAAACCGCCGGCAAGAACCTGGATTCCTCCGAGAAATTTCTCCTCGGCGGCCCCAACGGCGTGCGAGCTTATCCCGGTGCGGAGGGCAGCGGCGACAACGGCTGGCTCTTCAATCTGGAGTTGCGCTACGACGTCCTCGGCGGCACCGACTGGGGGCAACTGCAATTCATC
>DASUJA010000031.1:0-12052 GCA_036279515.1 Rhodocyclaceae bacterium
CCTTTAAGCCTCACCCGCAAACCAGTGGGCTCGTGCGTGAGTAATCAATTGTTTGGCTTCCTCTTCGGAGATACCAGTCATTTCGGTCAATTCATCCACGGCCAGGTCGCCCAGGTCGTCACGATTCTTGATGCCATTGCGCGCCAGCTTGGCGGCGAGTTGCTTGGTCATGCCGTCCAGGTGGATCAGTTCGTCTTCCACGCCTTCCAACTGCTCTTCATCGACGATGGCTTCGGTCAGCAACACGTTGCGAGCGCGGTCACGCAACTCATTCACAGTGGCTTCGTCGAAGGCTTCGATTTCCAGCATTTCGGTCAGCGGAACGTAGGCGACTTCTTCCAGGGTGGAGAAACCTTCCTCGATGAGGATGTCGGCCACTTCCTGATCCACGTCCAGCTTTTCCATGAACAACTGACGAATGGTGGAAGCTTCGGCTTCATGCTTCTGGGCCGACTCTTCTTCAGTCATCAGATTGATCGTCCAGCCTGTGAGTTCAGAAGCCAGACGAACGTTTTGCCCGCCGCGGCCGATGGCAATGGCCAGATTGGCCTCATTCACCACCACGTCCATGGCGTGGCGTTCTTCGTCAACCACGATGGAGGACACTTCTGCGGGAGCCAGCGCGCCGATCACGAACTGAGCGGGATCAGCAGACCACAGTACGATATCCACGCGCTCACCGGACAGCTCGTTGGTCACGGCAGTCACGCGGGAGCCGCGCATACCGACGCAGGTACCGATGGGATCGACACGGGGGTCGTTGGACTTGACGGCGATCTTGGCGCGAATACCGGCATCGCGAGCAGCCGACTTGATCTCCAGCAGGCCTTCTTCCATTTCAGGCACTTCCAGCTCGAACAGCTTGATGATGAATTCGGGCGCGGTGCGGGAGAGGATCAGCTGAGGACCGCGAGCCTGACGGTCGATCTTCATCAACCAAGCGCGGACGCGGTCGCCGGGACGCAGATTTTCCTTGGGGATCATCTGATCGCGGGGCAGCAGGGCTTCCACACGGCCGGCTTCGATGATGGCGTTGCCGCGTTCCATGCGCTTCACGGTACCCATCACCAGATGTTCCTTGCGTTCCAGGAAGTCGTTCAGGATCTGCTCGCGCTCGGCGTCGCGGATCTTTTGCAGAATGACTTGCTTGGCAGCCTGGGCGCCGATACGACCAAAGTCCACCGGCTCAAGGGATTCTTCAATGTAATCGCCGATATTGATGTCAGACAGCTGCTCACGAGCTTCCACGAGACCGATCTGCTGCTCGAAGTTCTCCATGTCTTCTTCATCAACCACCAGCCAACGGCGGTAAGCCTCGAACTCGCCGGTATTGCGGTCGATTTCCACCCGTACATCCGCGTCGTCATGGACGCGCTTCTTGGTAGCGGAAGCCAAGGCCATTTCCAGGGCGGTAAAGACAATGTCTTTCTCGACATTCTTTTCACGCGCCAAGGCGTCGACCAGCAACAGCAATTCACGGCTCATTCTTTTCTCCAACAATCCAAATTCAAAAATTCGGTTCCCGGTTCCAACTTCGTTCGTCACTTAAAACTTGGGAATCAGACGGGCCTTTTCCACGTTGTCGAAGGGGAACACGTATTCCACGCCTTCCGACAACAGAACCACAGCCCCATCCCGCAAGCCACCCAGCACACCGCTGAAGTTGCGCTGATTGCCCACGGGCATACGCAATTTCACTTGGGCGTCCAAGCCCACAAAACGTTCAAAGTCAGCCGGCTTCTTCAAAACCCGGTCCATACCCGGGGAGGAAACCTCCAGCCGGTCGTATTCAATGTTTTCCACGGTGAAGATGCGGGTGAGCTGATTGCTCACCAGGGCGCAGTCATCGACTGAGATACCGCTTTGGGCCGCCGCATCGCCTTCGCCGCCCGCAGGAGCAGTTCCAGGCAAGCGATCAATGAAAACCCGCATCAGACGGGCACGGGGACTGATCTCAAAGTCCACGAGTTCATAACCGAGTCCGGTTACCGCCTGCTCAATAATTTCGACAATCTGCATGAATCCGACGCCACAAATGAAAAATGGGCACGACTGCCCATTTTCTTCTTCCGCCTCCCAACACGAGGGGCGGTCACCAAAAAACCGGCGGATTGTAGCAGTTGCAGCATTTATAAGCAAACCTATTTCCATTGATGCGCCGTTACCGCGAGTTTGCCCTTTATCATTGCCGCGCAGCCCCCCCCAGTTACTCGTCCCGCACCGTCGCCCCATGCCAGCCACTGCCCCCTGTCACGAAGAATTCCTGGTCGCCTGCCTCTGCGCCGCTTGGTGCGGCACCTGTCGTGAATACCAGCCGGGGTTTGAAGCCATGGCAGCCGACTTCCCCGACGTCGCCTTCCGCTGGCTGGACATCGAAGCCGAAGGCGACCTCCTTGCCGACTACGACGTGGAGAACTTCCCCACGCTACTGATCCAGAGGGACGATCTTGTACTGTTTTATGGCGTGATGCTGCCCCAGCACAGCCATCTGCGCCGCCTGCTGGAAACCTTCATGGAGCAGACCCTCGAGGAAAGCCAGACCTATGCGCATAAAACCGACGAGCGTCGCGTCTGGCAGGAACTGAGCCTACGGCCCTTGCTCAACGCCTAACGCCGCCGCCCTGCCCCATGATCTCCCGCAAATACCTCTACCTGATCGCCCTGGCCCGGGAGAAGCACTTCGGCCGGGCCGCCGCCGCTTGCCATATATCCCCCTCCACTCTCTCCACGGCCATCCGCGACCTGGAGGCGGAGCTAGGCGTCACCATCGCCGAGCGCGGCCAGCAATTTTCGGGACTCACGCCGGAGGGGCGCTGCGTCGTGGAATATGCCCAGCGCCTCGCAGCCAATGCTGAGGGCCTGCGCCAGGAACTATCTCGCCTGCGCGACGGCCTCTCAGGCAGATTGCGTCTGGGCGTAATCCCCACAGCGTTGACTGTGGTTGCCTCCCTCACCTCGGCCTTCGCCCGCCGCCATCCTTTGGTCAATATTGAGGTGCTATCCCTCAGCACTGGCGAAATCCTGCAACGACTGCGGGAATTCCAACTGGAAGCCGGCGTGGTGTATCAGGAGTCCGGCAACGGACCCGACCTGGAAAGCGTTCCCCTCTGGAACGAAAACCACGTGTTCGTCACCAGCGAAAACAATCCTCTAGCCGAGCGCGAATCCATCACCTGGCGCGAAGCGGCTCAGATGCCCTTGGTGCTGCTGACCAAGGACATGCAGAACCGCAAGATCACCGACCGGGTTTTTCACGAACTCGGCTGCGACCCCAAACCCTCCCTGGAAACCAACTCCATCGTCAGCATCCTGGCCCACGTGCGCACCGGCCAATGGTCCGGCATCCTGCCTCGCGGCGTGCTGGAACAGATCGGTCTCCCCGAAGGCCTGCGCCGTGTCGATCTGGTGGAGCCGTCCGTGGGGTGGGCCACCTGCCTCGTCATCCCTGGCCGCACCATCGCACCACAGCAAACGCCGCTGACTCAGGCACTGATGGTAGAAGCCCAAACGCTTCTATAGGGATGCACTGAATAGGTCCGTTCGCACTAAGCCCTTTTGGTGAACTCAGGACAGGCCTATCGAAGTGCAAGCCTTGTGGCACAAGGGCTTCGACAGGCTCATCCCGAACTGAAATAACTTAACCAGTGTTTCCTATAAGGCTTCGTTCGTCACTTCCCTAAACCAAGCACCCGCGCGATTTATTTCACAGCCATCAAGCCAATCTATGACTTTCGCCTAATTGACTGACATACGAGCAACCTAATACCCTCCTGGAAGTTACAAATGACAACAAAGCCAGGGGGGCATTTTTCGCCGAATGCCCTCCCGAAGAAAAGGGAGCGTCGTGCAGTTCATCAATACAAGTGCCTTCCTATGGGCATTGGGTGCCGTTTGCCAGCTACATCGCAAGCCGTTCGACCCGCAACTGGTCAAGCAAGCCTACCCACCGCCTCACACCATCGCGTCGCTGCAACAAGCCGTTGAAGACCTGGGGTTGAACCACGGGGTCAGTGCATCGTTACCCGAACCCGGCCTTACGCTTCCCGCCCTCATTGCGCTTGTTTCTGACGCTGTCGACACAACCACCTCCCTCCCTGCACCAAACGACGAAGAAGCATCGTCATCGCCCACCGAAGCGTCTCCCCAGCCACTACGTCTCGCATTGCTTCTAAGCCACAGTGCGGAACGCAGCCTGATCCTTGAGCCCGGCAAGCCCGAGCCCACCGAACTTTCCCCCGAAGCGCTTTCGGCTGCTTACGCCAACTTCTGCCTGCAATTCAACGCAAAGCCCGACGAAGTGGTCGATCCCGACAACGACCAAGGCCCTCCCAAATTCGGCTTCCGCTGGTTTGTGCCCGAACTCCTCAAGCACCGCCGCATCTGGCGCGACGTGTTGCTTGCATCCCTAGCCTTGCAACTGGTGGGGCTCGCGACGCCACTTTTCACCCAGGTTGTCATCGACAAAGTCGTCGTCCACCACACCACCAGCACGCTCACCGTCATTGCCGTCGCCCTCGGCGTATTCCTCGTCTTCAACAGCACCATGACCTGGATACGCCAGTACCTAGTGCTGCACACAGGCAACCGCGTAGACGCAGCCCTTGGCAGCAGAGTCTTCGACCATCTGCTGGGGCTGCCGGGCCGCTATTTTGAACATCGCCCCACAGGCATCCTGATTGCCCGGATACACGGGGTCGAATCGCTACGGGAGTTCATCACCGGCGCCACCATGACCCTGGTGCTGGACTTGCCCTTCCTGCTCATCTTTGTCGCCGTGATGTTTTTCTATTCATGGCAACTCTCGCTCATCGTCATGGGCCTACTCGGCGCCGTGGCCCTGCTCAGTGCCTTGGCCGCCCCTTTGATCCGCGAGCAACTCAATCGCCAATTCATGGTTGGCGCCCGCAACCAAGCCTTCCTCACCGAATACGTAGCCGGCATCGAAACCGTCAAGTCGTTGCAAATGGAACCCCTGGTACGCCGCCGCTACGGCGACTATCTCGCCGAATATCTGGCAGCCACCTTCGCCACCAAGCAGCGTTACAACAGCTACTCGGTCGCCGCCAACGGGCTCGAACAGATCATGACCCTCTCCATCCTCTGCGTCGGCGCTTGGTTGGTCATGAACAGCAGTGCCAACGGCGGCGGCTTCACCATTGGCATGCTCGTAGCGTTCCAAATGTTCGCTGGCCGGGTGTCGCAACCATTACTCCGGCTAGTGGGGCTATGGCAGGAGTTCCAGCAAGCCAGCATTTCCGTCAAACGCCTGGGCGACATTCTCGATGCCCCTGTCGAGCCCATCTCCCTCACCCCGCGCCGGGCCGGCCAAGGGGCGGGACGCATCGACATCGAAGGCATCGCCTTCCGCTACGACCAAGAGCGTCCCTGGCTCTACCGCGATCTCTCCTTCAGCCTCAAACCGGGCAAGGTACTGGCCCTCATGGGGCCCTCCGGCTCGGGCAAAAGCACTCTCGCAAAACTGCTCCAAGGCTTTCGCTTTCCCGAAGAAGGCCGCATCACCCTGGACGGGCAAGACATCCGCCACCTAGCCGCCAACGAACTGCGCGCCCACCTGGGCGTAGTACCCCAGGAAACCGTGCTCTTCTCCGGCACCCTCTACGACAACCTGCTCATGGCCAATCCCCACGCCACCTTCGAGCAGATCGTCCAAGCCTGCAAATGGGCCGAAATCCACGACGCCATCGAAGCCATGCCCGAGGGCTACCAAACCCAAGTGGGCGAGCGAGGCATGGGCCTATCCGGTGGTCAGAAACAACGCATCGCCATTGCCCGCGCCCTGCTCAAACAACCGCGCATCCTCATCTTCGACGAAGCCACCGCCAACCTGGACGCCCAAACGGCGGAGCACTTCGCCAAGACCATCAACAAACTGAGAGGCAAGGCCACCATGCTGTTCATTGCGCACCAGTTGCCCAAGGGCTTGCACGTGGATGAAGTGGTGACGTTGGGACAGCACGGAGTGAAGGCAGCTGTATTGGAAAGTGGAAGGCCTCATGGCGATAGCTAAGAAGACTCAAGATGAAAGTCAGGTTGCACTACGGCGCCGACAAAATGGTTTTTATCGAAGACCAGCCCCTCTACCGGGAAAGGATCGTCGACTCCCTACATCAAGATTTCAGGAGGCTTGCAGCATGAAGATGAAGTCCCAGATGAATCGATGGGCACTCCTGCTTCTCGCGCTAGTTCTTACCGCGTGCCAATCCCCAAGCATTGCACCGGCTGCGCCGCCTGCCAAAAGCCCAGGACAACTCCTGTTTGAAGAGAAGTGCCAAACCGTGGCGGGGGAGAAGATCTACCGCAAGGTGGAGGACGTGGAAGGCATTGTGTTGTTGAAGGTGAGGCCGGCACGAGGCGAGCGAGAACTGGCTGATCGAATGTGGCCTGGGGCTGCATTTGCTACCGAGTTCAGAGCGGATGAGTACATCAAGTCGTTTTTTTGGTACGAACACTTACCTGAAATCCCTTCTATCCAGACGCGGGGGATTCTCAATACAGAGCCATCGAATCTTCCCGGCTATCGCTACGTCGATGTCATCGATGAGAAGGATGGGAAGCGGTATCGCTATACGGGACGTTGGGAAGAACCTTGGCAGTACGACAAGTCTTACTTGAAGGGGTACATCAAATTTTTTCTGGATAAGACCCCCACCACTTCCCCTGCCCCCCGCTACGGCGTGACCTATGAAGATCATGTCGCTCCCGAAGAGCGCGAACTAGGCGTCGCCAGCAGCACGGTCAAAGTGATTGATCTTCAAACCCAGGAAGTCCTGGGTGAGATGACTCGGTATGCCTGGGGAGCAGTGAAACCTAGCTACTCGAATCCCAGTCCTTGGCTTACAGCTAACCAATGCCCACGAGTTACATGGCGCTTTGCCCAGACTCGCCAGTTTGTTGATCAAATTCTTATTCCTCGCAAGGACAAGTAACCATGGCTACTCCCACTGTTGCTGACTACCTCAAATACGCCAACCTGCAAATGGCCGCCGAAGCGTTATATGACTTTAACGCTACGTTGCCTGGCGTCGTTTTGACCCCAGGTGCCATTTTCAACGACCCACTTACGGATTCAATTCTTACCGACGGCAATCTCCACGCCAGCAAATTCACCCCCACCGAAGCCACCCTCTCCGGCCTGACCAGCGACTGGGTCGTCGTCGAACACAAGTCGAACACCACCACGGGCTTCAGCGGAACGCTGTTCAAGAATCAATCCACCAACGAACTCGTCCTCAGCTTCCGTAGCACTGAATTCATCGACGACGCCGCACGAGACAACACCGCGACCAACACCTTGGAGATCAAGGACAAAGGCTTTGCCTTTGGTCAGATCGATGACATGGAGGTTTGGTACAAACACCTGACGAATGACGGGCTGATTCCCGCCGGCGCGAAATACTCCGTCACCGGCTACAGCTTGGGCGGACACCTCGCCACCGCCTTCAACCTGCTACGCCAAGAAGATGGCACCCAAGGCCGCGTCGACAACGTCTACACCTTCAACGGCGCCGGTGTCGGCAGCGTCACTCAGGGCACCCTGGGCAGCGTCATGCAGTATTTCAAGGACTTGCGCAAAGACTCCGCGCAGGTTGACGCCACCATCGACAATGTCGACCTATTGAGTACCTACCAAACCCTGCGAGCGGGACTTACCGATGGCAGCCTCACCCTGCCTCAGGCCAAGGCCATGATCGACGGCTTTCCGATTCCCTCTTCGCTGACACTGAGTCCAGACAGTCTGGAATACAAGGCCCTCATCGAAGACAAGACGCGCATTTCCCTTGCCTTGGATAGAGCAATAAAAGTCCATGACGCGGCCCACTACGCACCCACCTTGTCTGCGGAATCAAATGACACATCTGTCTGGAGGCTTGCAGCATGAAGATGAAATTCCATATGCATCGAGTGGCAAGCCTGCTTCTCGCGTTACTTCTTACCGCATGCCAATCCCATGGCATCGCACCGGCAGCCTCGCCCGCCAAAAGCACGGGGCAACTCCTGTTTGAAGAAAAGTGCCAAACCGTGGCAGGGGAGAAGATCTACCGTAAGGTGGAGGATGTTGAAGGCGTCTTGTTATTGAAGGTGAGGCCGAACAGAGGGGACCGTGAATTAGCAGATCCCATGTGGCCAGGAGCTGCCTTTGCACGTGAAGCTAGAGAAGATGAATTCATTACGACATTTCTCGGATATGAACATTCTTCCTCTCCTCAAGAAGAACCTGTAACACCCAATCACCGAGGATATATCGGGCCGACCTATCAACCTAGGAATCCTTCAAATCTTCCCGGTTATCGCTACGTCGACGTCATGGACGAGAAGGATGGGAAACGGTATCGCTATACAGGGCGTTGGGAAGAACCTTGGCAGTACGACAAGTCTTACTTGAAGGGGTATATCAAATTTTTTCTGGATAAGACCCCCGCCACTTCCCCCGCTCCCCGCTACGGCGTGACCTATGAAGATCATGTCGTTCCCGAAGAGCGCGAACTAGGCGTCGCCAGCAGCACGGTCAAAGTGATCGACCTCCAAACCCAGGAAGTCCTGGGAGAGATGACCCGATATGCCTGGGGAGCTACGAAACCAAGTAGGACCAATCCGAGTCCGTGGCTAACGGCATGGCGCTGCCCTGATCATGCCGTTGGCACTAGTGCTGCCACCCGCAAATTCGTCGATCAAATTCTGATTCCTCGCAAGGAGAAGTAACCATGGCCACTCCCACTGTTGCTGACTACCTGAAATACGCCAATCTGCAAATGGCGGCAGAAGCACTGTATGGCTTTGATGCGAATAAAGGAGTGGTGCCCGTAGATGGGAAATATTCCGGACAAATTCTTGACGCGGGTGTCTCAGGCGACCTGTTCCAGATCACCGACTCGCCAACTGTCGGTGCGAACCTCGAATGGAGACGCGCTGCATGAAACTCATCCCATCACTCATTGCCGCAATTCTCGTTCTCGCCGCCTGCAGTACAGCACCGACGCAAAGCGGAACAGGGGAGACAGCAGCGAAGGCACGCCAGGCCAAGGCGCAGGCGATGTTCAACGAGCATTGCAAGACCGCTGGAGAAAAGATTACTCGCACCGTCGATTACGTTGAGGGCATCTATCTGCTCAAGCTGCGGCCCAAGGGCATTAACTACGGCAGTACGCCGGAGGAACAGTTCCTGATGGATGATCCGTATGGACGGGATTTTGATGGGGATGCTTATATCAGGAGTTTTCTGCGTGGATTCTTCGAGGCGAACTACCGAAGACCCGACGTGCCATTGCCAAACGCACCGGCCCATATTGGCTACCGCTACGTCGAGGCCCTCGACCCGGCCGACGGCAAGCGCTATCGCTATACAGGACGTATAGACGAACCATGGCGCTATGACAACAGCTATTCAAAAGCGTACAAGCGTTTTGTCCTTGACAAACTCCCCGCCCCCGCTGACCCGCCTCGCTACGGCGTCACCTACGACGACCTCTCCACCCGGGAAGACCGCGAATACTGGATTGCCGGCAGCTCCCTGAAGGTGATCGACCTTAAGACCAACGAAGTGATCGCCGAGCGCATCGGCTACATGTGGGATCCAGGCCAGGGCAATAACGGCGGCGGCCGTTCGCCGTGGTTGATGGCAGCGGATCATGCCTGCCCTGCATTCGCCCCTAGACACGGATCGACGGTACAGCTGCTCCAGTCAGAAAACTTTGTAGAGAAAGTCCTTCACCCCATTCAGGAGAAATGAAATGAGCACATTGACCATTGCTGACTACCTGAAATACGCCAACCTCCAGATGGCGGCGGAGGCCTTCATCCGCAATGAACTTACCGGCGAACTTGCGACGACAACAGATGCAATTGAAGCAGCGCTTAAAGCCGGCAACAACCACGCCAGCAAATTCGCCGCAAGCGAAGCCACGGCGTTTTCCGAACAGTGGACCGTCGTGGATCAGAAGGCCAATACCGATACAGGATTCTCCGGCACATTGTTCCGCGCCAACCACGACAATGCCGCGTTGGGTATCCGCAAGGACGACCTTGTCATTTCCTTCCGCTCTACCGAATTTATCGATGACGCCGTGCGCGATAGCGCGGCTACGAACACGCTGGAAGTGCACGACGCCGGCTGGGCCTTCGGCCAGATCGCAGACATGGAGCAGTGGTACAAAGAACTCACCTCAGCCGCCAAGGACGGCAAGCCTGCGGGCGTCCTTTACCAGAATCAGAACTCCATCTCCGTCACCGGCTACAGCCTGGGCGGACATCTCGCCACCGCCTTCAACCTCCTGCACAAGGACGACGTGCTTGCGGCCGGCAATAAAGCAATCAAGGACGTCGTCACTTTCAATGGAGCCGGCGTCGGTTCAGTCAAGAGCGGCGACACCCTGCAAAGTGTGCTCGCTTATTTCAAGACCCTGCGCGAGGATCCCAATGCCGTCAAGGCCGCGCTCCACCTCTCCACCGGCGAGCTCTCCAGCTTCTACGACACCCTGCACACCAACCTGGGCAACGGCACCTGGACGGCGGAACAGGGGAAGTCCGCGCTGCTCGCCCTGCGCCCTGTAGATTCGAGCGATCCGGCCCAGGCCGCCTTCGACGGAGCAACCCGCCCCCTGCAAAAAGCCTTGACCGACATCGCCAAGCTGCAAGCCGAAGCCTCGCGCATCGCGAGCTATACCTCGGGCGGCAATCCCGACACTGCGCTCAAAACGGTACCCGCCGCCAAGATCGAATCCGAAAGCCTCGACTACCGTCTCGCCGTCTATTTGGCCAGCCAGCGCACTATTGGTGCCACCATCATCGGCGACGCCTTTCAGATCACCGACAAAAAATATGGTAGCCCCAAGCTCGTCAACCAGACCGATGTGGTCGGTGTTGAAACCAGCGACACCGCTCCCTGGTCCGCTGTATCGTACTCGCAACTACATTACGGCACCGATGTCTCCGTCTTCATCGAAGATCAGCCTTTTACGCGAGGTGCATTCACGGAAACCTTCGTCAAAGGGCTCATTGCCAAGGGCGAAATCAACCTGCTCCAAGATAAATTCGACATTAACAACTTCGCCGACACCCACAGCCTGGTGCTGCTGGTGGACTCGCTGAACGTACAGAACCTGCTGACGCAACTCATCCCCGAAGGGCAAAAGGCAAGCGCAGTGCCCACCCTCAACGCCATTCTCAAAGAAGCCTCGTGGCTCAAGGCGGAAAGCGTCAGCGGCAGCCAGGGCAAAGCCGAAGGCAACACCCTGGAGAACGTCGTCAACGCCCTGGGTGATCTGCTCCTCGGCCCGCAGTATTACGACAGCAGCAAACTTCGGCTCAACGGCAACCCGAACGGCAACACTTGGTGGGACACCCAGAACAGCACCGTGGGAAACACCACCTACACCGGCCGGGACGCCTTCTATGCTCGCCTCAACGACATCGCCGGCGCCCTCACGAACAGCAGCCTTGCCGGCAAATTGAGCCTCAAAGCCGTCATCGATCCTGTCCTGCTGAATAGCGCCAATCCTCCCGCCGCGGCCAATACCGTCACCGCCGATCAACTGCGCGCCTCCGCCGCGACGGATTTCACCGCCTTCGCCGCTCTCTACAGCCTGAGCCCGTTGCAGGTGGTTGCCGCCAAGGAAGAAGACAAAGCCACCCTGGAAACCGCGCTCAAAGGCATCTGGAATACCAAGGGCCCGCTCTACGACCAATGGAAAGCCGACCAGAGCCTCACCGCGCAACAGCGGCTGGGCGGTGCGGCGACCTTCAGTAGCAACTGGTATGAAGACCGCGCCACGCAGATGAAGCTCTGGCTCAAGGCGGGCCAGCAGAACGTCAAGAGCGACACCCTCACCGGTGTTACCGATGCCGGTATCAACAACACCGAACAGTTGATATTGGAAGACAAGGCCGGGGGAAAAGTGCTGACTGTGATGTCGGACTTCAACCTAAACGGCAGCATTCCTACCGGCAAAGAAAGCCGTTACATCAGCTTCGGCGGAAATGAAGCAGACACGCTTAACGGTGACAAGCTAGCCGATCACCTTTACGGCATGGACGG
>DASUJA010000032.1:0-9168 GCA_036279515.1 Rhodocyclaceae bacterium
TCCTTGGGCATGCAATAGGTGCAGCGGAAGTTACAGCGGTCCGTCACCGAAATCCGCAAATCGCGCAGGGGTCTTCCCCTTGCATCGAGCAGGGTCTTATCAGCCGAAGTGGCGGAACTGGCGCGGGTTTCGGACACAGGAGCAAGCAGCGTTGAAGGCGAGGAACGGATGGTACCGTGGGCGATTGCGGTAGATCAAACAGACTTCAAATTTCAAGGTCTGTACCCTGATGCCCTATCGGGCTTTGTCCTAGAGTTCTATATTGCAGTGCAGTAGTCCAGCCTGCCCTGGCGCCAAGGCAGGTGAAATGCGGGCGAAGCTTTCCGCCTTACGTCCATGTCATCCATCGCTCCGAGGTAGTTATGAACGAACCCGTCGAATACATCGAAAACAGAATCTATGACGAGATCAAGGTAGGTGATACGGCTTCCCTGACGCGAACCCTGAAGAACGAGGACATCCAGACCTTCGCCATCATGTCGGGGGACATCAGTCCCACGCACTTGGATCCGGAATACGCCAAGTCCTTCGCTTTCCGCGAGATCATCGCCCACGGTATGTGGCCGGGGGTGCTCATTACCACCGTACTGGGCACCGAGTTGCCGGGGCCGGGCACCATTTTCATCGACCAGAACATTCACTTCGTGCGCCCGGTCCGCCTGGGCGACACCGTCACCGTCACCGTCACCGTCAAACAGAAGTTCGACCATACCCACCACATCATTTTCGACTGCCACTGCGTGAATCAGGAAGGCTCAGAGGTGATTCACGGCGTGGCCGAGGTCAAGGCGCCCCAGGAGAAGGTGCGTCGCCCCAAGATGTCCCTGCCCGAGATCAAGCTCGCCATGACCAAGAAGGCGCGCTACGAGCATCTGTTGGAAATCACCACGGGCCTCGCCGCCATTCCCATGGCCGTGGTTCATCCGTGCGACAAGGAATCCCTGGAAGGCGCGCTGATGGCGCGGGATGCAGGGCTGATTCTGCCGACCCTGGTGGGGCCGGAATCCAAGATCCGCTCTGTCGCCGAGCAGTTCGGCTTCAACCTGAAGGGTTGCACCATCATCGACACACCCTATAGCCACGCTGCGGCGGAAGTCGCCGTGGCCCTGGCGCGGGAAGGCAAGGCCGAGGCACTCATGAAGGGTTCCTTGCACACCGACGAATTGATGGGCGAGGTGGTGAGCAAGACTGGCGGCCTGCGCACAGCGCGGCGCATCAGTCATGTGTTCCTGATGGACGTACCCACCTATCCGCGCCCCTTGCTCATCACCGATGCGGCAGTGAATGTGCAACCAACCCTCGAAGATAAGGTCGACATCTGCCAGAACGCCATCGACCTGGCCCGCATGCTGAAAATCTCCGAACCCAAGGTTGCCATCCTCGCCGCAGTGGAAACGGTGAATCCCAAGATGCCCGCGACCCTGGACGCAGCGGCCCTCTGCAAGATGGCGGATCGAGGCCAGATCACCGGCGGCCTGCTCGACGGCCCTCTCGCTTTTGACAATGCCGTCTCTTTGGTGGCAGCCAAGACCAAGGGCATCAAATCCCTGGTGGCCGGTCAGGCGGACATTCTGCTGATGCCCGACATCGAATCCGGCAACATGGTAGCGAAGCAGTTGGAATACCTCGCCGACGCGCTGGCTGCCGGCATTGTGCTCGGCGCCAGAGTGCCCATCGTTCTCACATCCCGTGCCGACACGGCCCGCACCCGCACCGCGTCCTGCGCCGTGGCCATGGTAATGGCCCACGCTCGCCGCGCTGCCATCAATCACAACGGAGGCTGATATGGCCGACGCAATCCTCACCCTCAACGCTGGCTCTTCGTCTATCAAGTTCGCCCTATACGCCAAGACCAACCCCATCTCTCCCATTGCGGAGATGACGGGCCAGATCGACGGCATCGGCACACGGCCCCACATCAAGGCCAAGGACAAGGTGGGCAACAAGCTGGACGATGTGGACATTCCCCTCACAGGCGATGCCGACGCCCAGCACCACGGTGCTTTGGAGTTCCTGGTGGATTGGCTGCACGACCACGAAGCCGGCTGGCGCATCGTCGGCGTAGGGCATCGGGTGGTCCATGGCGGCTCGGTCTATTCGCAGCCGGTGCTACTAACGGACAAGTGCACTGCCAAGCTGCGCCAGTTCGTTCCCCTGGCGCCCCTGCATCAACCCCACAACCTGGACGGCATCGACGCACTTCACGCCCGCCTACCCGACGTGCCACAAGTGGGCTGCTTCGACACGGCCTTCCACCGCACCCAGCCTGAAGTGGCCCAGCGTTACGCCCTGCCGCGCAAGATCAGCGACGAAGGCGTGAAGCGCTACGGCTTCCACGGCCTCTCCTACGAATACATTGCCGACACCCTGCCAAGCATCCTTGGCGCCAAGGCCGACGGCAAGATCATCGTCGCCCACTTGGGCAATGGGGCATCCATGTGCGCCATGGATGGCCGCAAGAGTATCGCCACCACCATGGGCTTCACCGCCGTGGAAGGCCTGATGATGGGCACCCGCACCGGCAGCATCGACCCCGGCGTGCTGCTCTACCTGATGGACTTCCACAACTATGACAGCAAGGCTCTAACCAAGCTGCTCTACAAGGAATCTGGATTGCTGGGCGTCTCCGGCATTTCCCAGGACATGCGCACCCTGCTGGAGTCCGATGCCCCTTCAGCGAAGGAAGCGGTGGAACTGTTCTGCTACCGGCTGGTGCGGGAGATGGGTTCCCTCATAGCCGCCCTGGGCGGCTTGGACGGCATCGTATTCACCGGCGGCATCGGCGAACATGCCGCCCCCGTCCGCGCCGCAGCCTGCCATCAACTGGCGTGGCTAGGTGTCACCGTGGATCAAGAAGCCAACGCCCACAACGCCCAGCGCATCTCCGCGCCTTCAAGCCGCGTAGAGGTGCTCGTCATCCCCACCAACGAGGAGTGGATGCTGGCGCGACATGCGGTGGAAATCGTCGGTTAAATTCAAAAAAAGGAGAGGCGCAAGGCCCCTCCGTTCTTTGCGTGAGAAGCACCGAAATTACTTTTTAACAGCAGCCTCCCGATAAGGGCCGTTAGGAAGCATCGTGAAAACCTGCTGATTGGCTTGCTGAGTGAGCGGCATGTAGTTGGGTGCCGCCCGAGTGATTGCGGCATTGACGACAGCAGCCACTAAGGCAACCAAAGGCGACCCGCCGCTATTGTTGTTGTTCTGGGGTGAGTACTGCATGCGCTTGCTCTCGTTCCAAATTTCCGTGCCATCCCGCGCTACTAGGCGATAGCTAAAGTCCACCGTCACGGTGGTACTGAGAAGAATGAACTGCGCATCCCAGCGGTTGATGGTCACGTACAACACCGCGTCGGCATCGAACATTTTGGCAAGGGTTGTCGGCGCCTCCTGCTGGATGCGCTCACCTTCGTAGAAGCCCTCCTGCTCAAGAACGAACTTCGTCGTGTTCACGGGGAAGACGTAGTAGCCCCGTTCTGCGATGGGCACAGGCAAGGTGGCGAGCACGTAATTGGGCGCATCCACGTCCAGCGAACGGTTAACGACAGGCACCACGAGGATGGAGCGAGGGGCTGCCGCCTGGAAGGCGCTCATGTCCTTTTTAACCGGCTGATTCACGCAGCCGGCGAGGAGAAGCGCGGGCAATAACCAGAGGATGCGTTTCATTTCGTGGTCTCCGCTTTTGCCTGCTGCTGACGCCGGCCGATGCTTTGAATCAGGGAATCCATAAGGCCTTTGCTTTCAGGCCATGTGTCTCGTTCGCGCGCATAGAGGGTTGTGGCCTTGGTGGCGTCGCCGCTTTGCAGATAGAGGGTGCCCAACTCCGCATAAAGACCTGGCGCAACTTTCTGCCCCCCCTTCTCCATTTCGCCGATATGGCTCTCGAGCTTCACGCGCATGGCTTCCATCTGCGTCGGATCTTTGTAACCCGCGTAGAGCATGTTGTCGTAACCGCCCCATTTGTAGAGTCCCTGCTGGGTCACACAGCCCCCCAACCCCAGCGCTGCGATCATCACAGCGGTTGTCATCACAAATCGCATGTGGTCTCCTTACTTAACGATGAAGGCGCGGTTGACGCCATCACCCAGGTAGAACTTTTCTTCGAGCACCAACTCGGCGCCGAGCACGACGCGCAGGACGTGAGTGCCGGGAAGAATGCGCACGGCGGCAGAGCCTTCCACGTAGTCGGAAACGGCGCCCAGATCCAGACCATCCACGAAGACGCGGGCAGCCCCTACACGGTCGCTGCCGGGCTTGAAGGAAATCATGGGACGCAGATCGGAAATGGATTGCTTTTCAGTGGGCATCTGCGTACAGCCACCGGCGAGCATTGCGCTGCCAATTGAAAGTGCCGCAAGCACAGCGGTAATGGCCTTGTTCATTATTTGGCTCCCTCGAAACGAACAACCAGTTGATCGGGCTTGTAGCCGGCAGTGGAGCCGGATACCAAGGTAGCGATGGAGCCTTCGTTCAACTCACTGTCGCCGAAACTTCCCTCCACGCGGATCTGCGCCACGGCCCGGCCCGGCAGCGTGATTTCAGCGCCGGTCTGGGGCGACTTCATTTTTTCGCCCTTGGTCTGCACGGAGAACAGCATGCCGGGCTGAATGCCCTGGCTCTTTCCGCCACCGATGAAGAGGCGGCTTCCTTCGGACTTCAGGATGTAGGTTTCCCAAGGCCGACCGCTCATCTCTTGAGTGAGACGGCTTACGGCATTGCTCACGGCTTGGCGAATGGCCGCATCGTTCAGGGTGCCGTCGTAACCCGCCTGAGAACCGAAGCCGAAGGTGGAGGCGGTTTCAGTGGAAGCTTCACCTGCGCCGGAGGTAGCGAAGAACACGTGTCCGGTCTTCACGTCCACCACGCGCATATCCACCTTGGCAAATGCCACTTGGCGCTTGCTGGAGGAAACGAATCCGCTTTCGCCAACGGCCTTGCGACCAAACTCAGTCAGCGAACCAATGATCAGCGCATCGACACCAACGAGACTCAGCTTGGTGTCGGTGAGGCTGCTCTCATCCTGCAACCGTGTGATGTCAGGACGTTCAAAAACAAGATAGGCACCGCTTTCCGTCAACGCCTTGCTCATGAGGTCGGTGACTTGCTTGCCCAAGGGATCGTCATGTTTGTCGCGCAGCAGAGAACGACCATAGGCGGTCTCGTTAGTCATGCGGCCCAGCGCGATCTTGCGCTTGAGAACAGGAACAGCGGGAACCTGCGCAGCCACAGCTTGCTGGGCGGTCTTTTGGACTGCCAGGGGCTGCTGAGATTCTTTGGAGGAAATCGGCGGCGTCTGGATGGCGCATCCAGACAGGACGAAAAGCGGAACTAGAACGGCGGAAGCAGAACAACGGACCTTGCGTTTTGAAGCCAGTGTGATGGACATCGGTGACCCTTCCTTGTTGATGCAAAAGTAATAGCCGACCGATTATGCCACGCCACTAAAAAGAGCTTGCTTACAGGGCTCGCCATGAATTACCCCTCCGTATAACAAGTAATCTTTACCTTATTTGATTAAGTTTTTCCTTATAAACATTCCTTATACTCACGCCGTCTCAACTACCCCAATGCAGGGGGCAGTTCTCGGCTGGCAACCCATCCGACCATCGCATGAGCTTGGCCAAACCTCACCTCATCAGTGCAAAGAGAACACTTCAAAAGAGAAAGAAAACATGCCGCTCAACATCCGCTCTCTCAAATCTCGTCTCTGGCTACTCGGCACCATCGGTGTTCTGGGGATGGCGCTCTTGGCTGGCGTTTCGCTCTTCTATGCCTACAAAAGCCAGGCAGGTTTGACGACTTTCGTGGATGAGCATGTGGCCCTGAATCGCCATGCCACATCGGTCTATGCCAACGGACTTCAGACAGGACAGGCACTGCGGAATATCGTTCTTGATCCCACCAACAACAAGGCCTACGACAACTACGCGAACGGCAACGACAAGCTCAACGCAGAGTTGAAGCTGTTGTTGACGCTGTTGCGAAAGAGTCCGTCAGGCACCAGCGTGGCGAAGACCTTGGAAGATCGACTCAGTATTTGGCAGCCGCTCCAAGACGAGGTGCTATCCCAGGTGAAAGCCGGAAATCTGGATCAGGCCAAGACCCTGCTCACTTCCAAGGAGACGCCTGCCTGGCGCTCCGTACGCGAAGTGCTGCTGGAGTTGGTGACCAAGAGTGAAAAAGGCGCTGACACCATGCGCGACGAACTCATGAGCGGGCTGGAGACCAGCAATAACTTGGTACTCGCCGTGAGCGTGGTGACGCTGCTATTGGTGGCTGTTTCAACAGTTTTCGTGGGACGCGGGGTCTTCCATCAAGTGGGCGGCGAACCCGCAGATGCTGCGATGGCGCTCAACCGCATTGCAAGCGGCGACCTGGGCAGTCAAGTACCCATCTCTTCCGGCGATGAACACAGCGTATTGAGCGCCCTCCGCGCCACCCAGGCCCATTTGCGAGACCTCATCAATCAGACCGCGACGAGCGCCGCAAAAGTGGTGGAGTCGAGTAGCGTCTTGAACAAGGAAGCTTCCACCGTCTCCCAAGCCGCCGAAGTGCAAAGCGAAGCGGCCTCCTCCATCGCTGCAGCCATTCAGGAGCTAACGGTGAGCATCAGCGCCATGTCCGACAACGCCCATGCGGTGAGCAACGTGTCCTCTGACGTGGAAGGCAAATCCCGCGCCGGTCGCGCTGCGGCCTCCCAGGCGACGGATGCCATGCATCGGGTGGCTGAAGGCATGAATGCTTCCGTTGCGTCCATGGAGGAGTTGTCCGAGCGGGTCGGCAGTATCAACCTGATCGTTCAGACCATCCGTGAAATCGCCGACCAAACCAACCTGCTCGCCCTTAATGCCGCCATCGAAGCAGCACGGGCCGGGGAACAGGGCCGCGGCTTTGCGGTGGTCGCCGATGAAGTTCGCAAGCTGGCAGAGCGCACCACGGCGTCGACAGAAGAAATATCCACCATGATCACCGGCGTGCGGCAAGGCGCCGAAGCATCCATGCACAAGATGTCCGAAGCCCGCTCTCTGGCCGCCACGGGCGAAACCCGCACCACCGAAGTACGCACCCAGGTGGAAGGCTTCGACGCCGCCATCGCCGAAGTTCGCCAGTCTGTGGATGCCATCGCCAAGGCGCTTCAGGAGCAAAGCGCCGTGAGCACCGACATCGCCAAGCGCGTGGAGAACATCGTTCAGGGCATCGAACAGACGACCGCATCGGCGCACAACTCCAGCGAGCATTCGGCGGCCCTCGTGGGCTACGCCGAGCAACTCCAGCAGGCGCTGGGGCACTTCCGGCTCTAACGAGCAAACGCTACCAAGAAGTCTGCGGCCCCTAAGCCGCCGGCTCCTTCGGCCCGGCCCCCGTGCTTTTCCGTGGCCCGTGAATTGCTAATTACATGGACACACCATCATCCATGGGAAGGCAATTCATGAAAATCGGCGCCACTTCTTACATCTCCGCAATCCAGCAGACGAGCACGCCCTCTTCCACCCGGCATATTGCCGCCGCCGACCCGGCAGTTTCTGCCACGCAGGTCTCCATTTCTTCCGCTGGAAGGGCCTTGGCTCAAGGAACATTGATGGCACTCGACTTGAGTCGCGCAACCGTTCAGAAGCCGGACCCCGCCATGGAGCAAAGGATCAAGGAAATATTCGCCGCAGAAGCCAAGCGATATTCGCCCCAAGGCATCGCCGACTACGAACAAGGAATGATCAATGCCGGCAATGAGCGACAAACCGCTGTCATTCGGCTGAACGGCAAGATCGTGGGCAGCTTCAGCGAGCACGGCAGTTTCTTTGAGAGCAACGCCATGGGCGCCAGCTTGAGCAGCGCCAACGGCGACCAGGCCGCCATGGCGAAAATGCTGAAAGACAAGTACGGCAGCAGCGTGGACATCCAAACCTTCGCACCAGGCAAAGGTCCGACCTGGGCGGAGTTGGAAAAATCCATGTACGGCACCGATTACTTCTCCAGGATTCCCGGCCTGATGGCCCAATACCGCCAGGAAGCGGCGGAGTGGCTGCAAAACAATCCGGTCCCGTTTGCGGCTTGAGGGGGCAATCCAGAAATGCAAAAGGGGCGGAAGACCGCCCCTTTCTATTTGCCGCTGAAGTGAAGGCTTAGACCACGATGGTCTGGGCTTGGCCTTCCTTGCGGGCTTCGATGCGGCCCACGCGATAGACGGTTTCGCCTTCGGCGGTCAGCAGGGCTTGGGCTTGATCGGCTTGATCGGCGGCGACGATCACCACCATGCCGATGCCGCAGTTGAAGACCCGGTGCATTTCCGCGTCGGCTACGTTGCCTTCCTTTTGCAGCCACTGGAACAGGGGCGGCAGGGGCCAAGCCTTTTGTTCGAGGATGGCGGTCACGTTCTCAGGCAGCACGCGGGGCACGTTTTCCACCAGGCCGCCGCCGGTGATGTGGGCCATGCCCTTCACAGGCAGGGTCGCCATCAGCTTGAGCAGGGGCTTCACGTAGATGCGGGTGGGGGCCATCAGCACGTCGCGCAGGGGGCGGCCGTGGAAATCGGCATTCACGTCGGCCTCAGACAAATTCGCCCGCTCGAGAATCTTGCGCACCAGGGAGTAGCCGTTGGAATGGGCGCCGCTGGAGGCCAGGCCCAGAACCACGTCACCGGGCTTGATGGTGGTGCCGTCGATGATCTGGGACTTTTCGACTGCGCCGACGGCGAAGCCGGCCAGGTCGTATTCGCCGTCCGGGTACATGCTGGGCATTTCAGCGGTTTCGCCACCGATCAGGGCGCAGCCGGCCAGTTCGCAACCTTGGGCGATGCCCTTGATGACGTCGGCAGCGGTATCCACGTCCAGCTTGCCGCAGGCGAAGTAGTCCAGGAAGAACAGGGGCTCGGCGCCTTGCACCAGGATGTCGTTGACGCTCATAGCCACCAGATCCTGGCCCACGGTGTCGTGCTTGTTCAGGTGGAAGGCCAGCTTAAGCTTGGTGCCCACGCCGTCGGTGCCAGAAACCAGCACGGGTTCCTTGAACTTTTTGGATATCTCGAACAGGGCACCGAAGCCGCCGATGCCGCCCAGCACTTCGGGCCGCATGGTGCGCTTGGCGAAGGGCTTGATGCGATCCACCAGGGCGTCGCCGGCGTCAATATCTACACCGGCATCGCGGTAGGTCAGGGAAGTGTTGTTGGTGGTCAAG
>DASUJA010000033.1:0-2548 GCA_036279515.1 Rhodocyclaceae bacterium
CGCGGCCCGTGCCAAGGGTCTGGGTGGCAAAGACTCCACCAGCATCTGTGAACTCTACGAAGAGCTGCTGGACGTGCGCCTGCAGAACGCCGCCTGAACGCATTTCATTCTCAGTGAGATAAAAGTGAACCAAACTCTCAGTACAACCTACAGCGGCATCAAGCTGCCGACCGCTGGCCTGGCTGGCAACTTCATCAATGGCGAGTGGTGCAAGCCCGTTGGTGGCAAGACCCTGGCGGTGGTGAACCCCTGCCGCCTTGACCACATCGCCGACGTTGGTGCAGCCGATGCGCGAGACATAGACCTCGCGGTGGCTGCTGCCAAGGCGGCGTTCCCCAAGTGGCGCCGCAAGGCCGCCCGCGAGCGGGGTGCGTTGCTCATCGAGTTCGGCAACCGCATCACGGCGAACGCCGACGAAATCGCCAAAATTCTTGCGGCGGAAACCGGCAACGCCTTGCGCACCCAAAGCCGACCGGAAGTGGCCAGCACGGCAGAGGTGCTGCGGTACTACGGCGGCGTGATTGCCGAGCAAAAAGGGGAGACTCTTCCCTTGGGTCCTGGCCTCTTCAGCTACACCACCCGTGAGCCGTTTGGTGTCGTGGGTGCCATCATTCCCTGGAACTCGCCGCTGGTGCTGGCAGCCGTGAAAATCGGCATGTCGCTGGGCACGGGCAACACCTTGGTGCTCAAGCCTGCGGAAGACGCGCCCCTGGCCGTCATTCGAATCGCGGAGTTGGCTGCAGACCTCTTCCCGGCCGGCGTGTTCAACGTGGTGACTGGCGAGGGCCTGGAGGCTGGCGCGCCATTGAGCCAGCACGCCGATGTGGCGAAGGTGTCGTTCACGGGCTCACATGAGGTGGGGCAGAAGGTCGCTCATGCCGTGGCAGACCGCATCGGTCACCTGACCCTGGAGTTGGGTGGCAAGAGTCCCTGCATCGTGTATGCGGACGCAGGCGTCGATGCGCAGTTGGACACCACTGTCAACAACATCATCGCTGCCATGCGTTTTGCCCGCCAGGGGCAATCGTGCACGGCCGGCTCGCGTCTTTTTGTTCACCGCTCCATCTGGGACAAGGTGATGCCCAAGCTGGTGCAGAAGGTGAATGCACTGAAAGTGGGCGATGCGCTGGACGAAACGACGGACATTGGTGCGGTCATCAATGCAGAGCGTTACAACGCAGTGTGTGGCTTCATCAAGGAAGCCATGGACGCAGGCGCGAAGGTGGAAGTGGGCGCCCTGCCTCCGCCAGCCCGGGAGGCCAAGGGCTACTTCCCGACCCCGGTCATCTTCAGTGGCGTAGACAACAGTTGGCGTATCGCTCGCGAGGAAGTCTTTGGCCCCGTATTGGTAGCGATTCCATGGGACGAGGAAAGCGAAGTGCTGGCGATGGCCAACGACACGCATTACGGCCTGGCTGCCTACGTGTTCACCAATGACATCAACGCCGCGATGCGCGCGACCGAGCAGCTAGATGCCGGTTGGATACAGGTCAACCGTGCGGGCGGCCAGATTCCGGGCATGTCTTACGGTGGCGCCAAACAAAGCGGCATCGGCGCGGAGTATTCGATTGAAGGCGCGCTGGAAAGCTACACGAGCCGCAAAAGCGTGACTTTCGGCATCTGAGAGCAGGGAGCCAACGTGCACACTTCGTCCATTGCAGCCGCCGCCTGGAAAGACGTCTTGACGTCGGAACAGGTCGAGTCGGGCAACCGAATCGACCGACTGATGACGTTGGAGATTCGCCCCCTGACGGGGGGACTTCCTCCCGGCATCGTGGTGCCGATGTATGAAGTGTGTCGGGCTCACCATGGCGCGCCCCTTTCGATGGTCGCGGCGTCCGCGCTCAAGGAGCGGGTCAAGCCTGGTGATACCGTGTTCATTGCCACGGGTGCGGGTGTGGCGCCCAACCTCCCGCTGGGGGAAACCGACGGTCCTGTTGGTGCCGCGGCGCTGGCGACCGGCATCGTCAAGGGGCTGCAGGCCAAAGTGGTTTTCGTAACTGAAGACGCTCACTTGCCGCCGGTGGTTGCCGCAGTTGAACTCATCAACTCCAAGCTTGCGGTATGGGCTGCCAAGCAACCTGGGCGCAGTTTCACGCCGGTGGCGGTCGAGTCATTCCCCATCGGGCTGAATCGGGGTCAGACTAAGTCACGGGAGCTCATTGAGCGCTGGTCACCAACCGCAGTGGTGTTTGTCGAGCGTGATGGGCCCAATGTGGAAGGCCAGTTCCACGGCGTCCGGGGTGACTGCCGTGACCCACTGACTGTCGGGTACGTCTATTTGTTGGCCTACCACGCGGCCGAGGCGGGCATTTTGACGGTCGGGATTGGGGATGGCGGCAACGAGGTGGGCTTTGGCGCCATGCGCGAGGCTATCCGTGATGTCCTGCCCCTGCGTGGTCGCTCTATGGCCGGCCATGCCTCGGGTGTCGTGACGGTGGTGGCGACCGACGTCACGGTCAGCGCTGCGGTTTCCAACTGGGGTGCTTGTGCGGTCAACGCCGCATTGGCGGTGCTCCTGTCCAACCCCGATGTGCTGCATGACGCC
>DASUJA010000034.1:0-8254 GCA_036279515.1 Rhodocyclaceae bacterium
CCATCGCGTGATCGACGGCTTCATGATCCAAGGCGGCGGCTTCGAGCCCGGCATGAAGCAAAAGCCCACCCGTGAGCAGATCGAAAACGAAGCCGCCAACGGCCTCAAGAACGTTCGCGGCACCCTGGCCATGGCCCGCACCTCTGACCCCCACTCCGCCACCGCCCAGTTCTTCATCAACGTGGTGGACAACGAATTCCTCGACTTCAAAGCACCCGGCGGCAACGGCTGGGGCTACTGCGTGTTCGCCAAGGTAGTGGACGGCATGGACGTGGTGGACAAGATTCGCGCCGTGAAGACCGGCCGCTCCGGCTTCCATCAAGATGTGCCCGTGGAAGATGTGGTCATCGAAAAGGCCGAAGTGGTCTGAGAACTGTGAATAAATCTACTGCGCAGCCCCATGCCGTCCCTGCGATGCTCGCCGTACTACCTGTACGGCTGCGCTTCTCGCGCCAGCCTGGAGCTGCTCGCTACGATTTCTTCACGAGTTCTGAGTGCTTGGAGTGAGTGACAGCGCCCTCTTCATCTCCGATCTGCACCTGCATCCGTCGCGCCCAGGCGCGACGGTTTTGTTTCAGCAGTTCCTCTCCGATGTCGCCCGCGACAAGCGGGCCGACGACATCTACATCCTCGGCGACCTGTTCGATTCCTGGGCCGGCGACGACGACCTGAGCGATCCCTTCAACGCGCAAATGTGCACCAATCTGTGCCGCTGCGCCGCTGGCGGTGTGCGCCTGCACTTCATCCCTGGCAATCGAGATTTCCTCGTCGGTTCAGCCTTTGCACAGGCCACAGGCATGACGATTCTTTCCGAGCCTATCGTGAAGGACATCGCCGGCACGCCCACCTTGCTGCTCCATGGCGACCTGCTCTGCACCGACGATGCCGAGTACCAGCAATTCCGCAGCACCGTGCGTGGCGAGGCTTGGCAACAGGACTTTCTAGGCCAGCCCCTGGCCCAACGCAAGGCCATCATCGAAGGCCTGCGCAGCCGAAGCGAAGCGGAGAAGCAGGTGAAGTCCATGGCAATCATGGACGTGAATGCGACCGCCGTCGCAGATGCTTTCCGTGCCTACAAGGTCGCCCGCATGATCCACGGCCACACCCATCGCCAAGCCGAACACCGCCTGCAAATCGATGGCCGCGACTGCATACGCTGGGTGCTGGGCGACTGGCACGAAGACGCTGGCAACGCGCTACTTTGTGACGGGAGCGGTTGCCGCTTCGTCGCCCTTTGCCCATGATGGGCTGCCACCTCAAAAAATCCGTCATTCCGGCGAAAGCGCCCCGAAGGAAGTACCCTTGGGGTGCCGGAATCCAGGGGTTTTGCGAGCGCCGACTGGATTCCGGCCTGCGCCGGAATGACGAGACTTCGCAATGAGCGCCATCAACACCGACGCCCACCACATCCTCCATAGCGTCTTCGGCTACAGCCAGTTCCGCGGCGAACAAGGCGCCATCGTCGACCACGTAGCCAACGGCGGCGACGCCCTGGTGCTGATGCCCACGGGCGGCGGCAAGTCCCTCTGCTACCAGATCCCCGCGCTCATGCGCCCCGGCTGCGGCATCGTGGTTTCGCCGCTGATCGCCCTGATGCAGGACCAGGTGGATGCCCTGCTCCAATCGGGCGTAAAGGCCGCCTTCCTCAACTCCAGCCTCGACTTTGAAGCCACCGTCCGCACCGAGCGAGCCATGATGACCGGCGGCCTGGACATGCTCTACGTGGCGCCGGAACGCCTGCTCACCGACCGCTTCCTCGGCCTGCTCGACCAACTCAACGAAGAAAGCCGTCTCGCCCTCTTCGCCATCGACGAGGCCCACTGCGTCTCCCAATGGGGCCACGATTTCCGGCCCGAGTACATCCAGCTCTCCACCCTCCACGAACGTTATCCCAACGTTCCGCGCATCGCCCTCACCGCCACGGCGGATGAGCTGACGCGGCAGGAGATCAAGAACCGCCTGAGCCTCAACGAGGCCCGCCATTTCGTCTCCAGCTTCGACCGGCCCAACATCCGCTACACGGTGGTGGAGCGAGACAATCCAAAGAAGCAACTGCAAGCCTTCCTCGCCGACCATCGCGGCGAAGCGGGCATCGTCTATTGTCTCTCCCGCAAGAAGGTGGACGAAACCGCAGCGTGGCTGCAGGAAACCGGCATTAAAGCCCTGCCCTACCACGCGGGCCTGGGCGCCGACATGCGGCGCGAACACCAGCAGCGTTTCGTCCGCGAGGACGGCATCGTCATGGTCGCCACCATCGCCTTCGGCATGGGCATCGACAAACCCGACGTGCGCTTCGTCGCCCACCTGGACCTGCCCAAGAGCCTGGAGGCCTACTACCAGGAGACGGGCCGCGCCGGCCGCGACGGCGACCCGGCCGAAGCCTGGATGACCTACGGCCTCAACGACGTGGTGATCCATCGCCAGCGCATCGACGAATCCGCCGCGCCCGACGAACAAAAGCGCGTGGAGCGACAAAAGCTCGACGCCATGCTCGCCTACTGCGAAGCCGCTGGCTGCCGCCGCACCGTGCTGCTTCAGTACTTCGGCGAAAACACCGGCGCCTGCAACAACTGCGACACCTGCGCCAGCCCGCCGCAAATGTGGGACGGCACCGTGGCCTCGCAAAAAATGCTCTCCGCCGCCCTGCGCACGGGCCAACGTTTTGGCGCCGGCCACCTGATCGACCTGCTGCGCGGCAAACTGAATCCCAAGATCACCGAATACCAGCACGACAAGCTGCCCACCTTCGGCGTGGGCCAGGACCTGGACGAAACCACTTGGCGCGCAGTGGCCCGGCAACTGGTGGTGAACGGCATCCTCATGGCCGACCACCAACGCTTTGGCGCCATGACCTTGACCGATGCCGCCCGCCCCGTGCTCAAAGGCGAAGTCACGCTGATGCTGCGCAAGCCGCGCAAGCTGCCCAACGGCGGCAAGACACCGCGCTTTGCCCGCACGCCCGAAAAGATCGATCTCGATCCCGCCGACGAAGCACTGTTCGAGGCCCTACGCGCCTGGCGCACGGAACTCGCCAAAGAACAAGGCGTCCCTGCCTACGTGATCCTCCACGACCGCAGCCTGCGCGAGATCGCCCAGCTTCGCCCCGCTACCCGCGCCGAACTGCTCAACGTCCCCGGCATCGGCGAAGCCAAGGCCGAACGCTACGGTGATGCGCTGATGAAAGTGCTGGACGAGGCTGCCGCCTGAGCTTACCCATGCGCCCCATCGCAAACATTTCCGACCTCCGCCAACGCCTGCGCTGCGCAGGCGCCAAGCCCATCCACGAGGAGCGCATCCTACGCGCTTGGGCTCAGGCGAAGCCCTTGGATAGCGGTCGCAAGCAAGACCCGGCCGGAACTTTTTTCCCCGAACCCGTGCGCGAAGCCCTGCCCGCTTTGGCGAACGAATTGGCCGCCCTCGCCCGCATTCAATCCGAGCATCCCAGCAACGACGGCTCCGCCCGTCTGCTGGTGGAGCTGGGCGACCAACAGACCGTAGAAAGCGTGTTGCTACCTCGGGATGGCGTCTGCGTTTCCAGCCAGGTCGGTTGCGCCGTGGGCTGCACCTTCTGCATGACCGGCACCGGCGGCCTGCTGCGCCAGTTGGGCAGCGCCGAGATCGTGGCCCAGGTGGTCCTGGCCCGCAGCCGGCGCCCGGTGAAAAAAGTGGTGTTCATGGGCATGGGCGAGCCCTCCCACAACATGGACAACGTGCTGGACGCCATCGAGTTCCTCGGCACCTTCGGCGCCATCGGCCACAAGAATCTGGTGTTCTCCACGGTGGGCGATTACCGGGTGTTCGAGCGCCTTCCGCAAGGCCCGGTGAAGCCCGCCCTGGCCCTCTCACTGCACACCACCAAGGCCGACCTGCGCGCCCAGCTACTGCCCAAAGCGCCGCGCATCGATCCAGAAGAGTTGGTGGAATTGGCCGAACGCTACGCCCGCGCCACGGGCTATCCGATTCAGTACCAATGGACCCTGATCGACGGCGTGAACGACGGCCCCGAAGAGTTGGACGCCATCGTGCGACTGCTCAAGGGCAAGTACGCCATGATGAACATGATCCCCTACAACACCGTTCCCGAGCTGGGCTACAAGCGCCCCTCCTGGGAAAAGGCCGGCGAGATCATGCGCGAACTTCATCGACGCGGCGTGCTGACCAAGTTGCGCAACTCGGCGGGGCAGGATGTGGATGGAGGCTGCGGCCAACTGCGGGCGCGCATGGTGGGCGCCGAGTCGATTCAACTGGTTGCCAGAACCCGCCGTCGCTCCTGAAAGACCTCGGTCAAAGACGACTGTCATCAATGACATCGTCCTTTAGTCATGCGTTATGATTTCCCCTCGGTCAGGGCGCCCGTCCTGCCGCACAGGAAAAATCATGATGACAATGCGTCGGCTGCTCTTCGCGGCCATGTTGTTCCTCCCCTTTACTCTCCTGGCGAATGCCGCAGTAGCTGATAGCAGCGAAGTCGAAGGTGTCAAGATATTGATCGCCGACTTTGGGCTCTTCAATCCGACCGGCGGGGGCAAATCCTTTTTCACTCCCTCCAGGACCGTCCCTTACGCGGTTGGCCAGAACTTCGGCTGGACCATGCTGCTTCGGACCAACAAGCCCAAGATCAAATTGCGCGAAGAACTGGTGCTGCCGGAAAAACCGGACACCTGGGGCGATCCGCCGCCCAACGGCGCTCGCACCATTTCGGAAGACGGACGCGTTGCGATCACCGAGCAGGAAGTGACCCCGACCCGCAGCATGATCCTCAACGTGTGGGGCATTGCCCCCGGCGATCCGAAGGGCCGCCACTTGGTGAAGATCACGGTGGAAGGCAAACTGCTTCGCACCTTTGAATTCACGGTGCAATAAGCCGCGCTTTGATTGAAAGGCACATCCCATGAGCATCGGCACCCTGTTGCTGCTTCTGGCCGCCCTGGTAGGCGGCTACGTCATCGTTAGGGGTAAGCGCAAAGCTGCGCAAACAGGGCCTACGGAAAAGCCTGTCGAGCGCCCCGTCCCGTCCGGCCCCTGGTTTCTGCCCCACGAGGGTAAGGAGCACGGCCCCTTCCAACTGGCTCAACTCGTTCGCTTTCGAGACAGCGGCATCCTCCTGCCGAACACACCGATTCGCGCGTCATCCAGCACTGAAATCCTGGAAGCGAAGCAGGTTCCCGGACTCTTCATTCAGCCTGCCGTGGAGTTCATCGAACAACCGGTGGAGTTCCAAACCTTCGGCGGACAGTTGGACCCGGTCAAGGTAGGCAAGGGAAGAGTTCGGGTGAAGGACGGCGCCCTGCTCATCTATGGCCGGCGACGCCGCTTGTTCGCCCTGCGTCGAATCGATGAGTGGATACCGCTGGATCAACTCTACGACGTGATGGTCGAGGACAACCTGCTGCACTTCCGCGTCGAGGGTCAGCCCTCCAAGCAAGCCCGTTTGCTCAAGCTGGCAACGCCTGCCGTTGCCAAAGCCCTGGCCGATTGCCTCCCGGATCGCCTCTCGGCAGGTGGCGCCCAAGTCAAAGCCGACACTGAGGCCTATTCGCGCTTTCTTCAGCAGGCGGGCCAACCCTTCGTCACCCTGGCGATCATTGCCATCAATGTGCTGATCTATGTGTGGGCCGGCAATAAAGGCGCGGGCTGGTGGGACGGCAAACCGTCGGTCTTCATCGACCTGGGCGGCAACTTCGCCCCATCTACGACGCAAAACCAATGGTGGCGACTGCTCACCGGCACCTTCCTCCATTCGGGCTTCATGCACATGGCTTTCAACATGTGGGCTTTGTGGGATGCGGGGCGGGTCGCGGAGCGACTATTCGGCCACAGCCGCTATGTGGCGCTGTATCTGGTTGCGGGACTAGTCGGTAGCCTTGCCAGCATTAACTGGCAGCAGGAGGCGGTCGGCATCGGCGCTTCCGGCGCGGTGTTCGGCGTCTATGGAGCGCTAACCATGGCGCTGTTCCTGCGCAACGATTTGCTACCGCTCAGCATCGCCCACAAGCTGCGCGCCAGCGGCTCCGCCTTCATCATCTATTGCTTGGTCAACGGTTTCACCCACACGGGCATCGACAACTCCGCCCACCTGGGAGGCTTGCTGGGCGGCGCATTGTTGGGCGCAGGATTTGTCGGGCTGACGCGCGTGCGCTTGTGGGGCGCCGTTGCGGTGCTGACTGGCCTATCGGCATTCGGCTGGGTTCGCGCGGTGGAAGTCACCGAGCCTTTACTCGACGAGCCCGCGTTCCGCGCCTTTCTAGCCGGCTTCGGTGCGGAGGAAGCCCGACTGAATCAGGCCGCGCAAACGCTGTTCAAGACACAGGGGCAATTGCCCGCGAGGGAATTCGCCACGCACCTGGATCAGGAAGTCGTGAGCGGCTGGCGGCAATTGGAAACCCAGATAAAGAGCCTCCACCGGGTATCGAACAAAAACCGCATGCTTCTCGAACCGCTGACCGAATTCGTCGAGACCAAACGCGATGCGGCGGAGACGCTGAAGGATGGCTTGACCGAAGGCAACGGGCTGCTGATTTTTGCCAGTTCCCTAAAGACGCGCCACGCGAACAACGTCGCCGCAGCATTGGCTCAAAAGCTCGCGGAACTCAAGAGCGAAAAAGAAGGCAAGTCCAAATCGACTCCAACTTCCTCTCAGTCGCCCCAGTAACCCGAGCCACCGTAAACAGCCTTCAAATGCTCAATGAACAGCCGCAGTCGTAGCGGCATCTGCCGTTGCGGAAACACGGCGCGGATGCCTTGAGGCGGCGCGGCGCAGTCCTCCAGCACGGCCACCAATCGGCCGGCGCGCAAGTCCTCGCCCACCTCCCACAACGAACGCCACGCCAGCCCTCGCCCGGCCAGCACCCATTCGTGCAGCACCGAGCCGTCGTTGCATTGCAGACGGCCGGAGACTTTCACCAAACGGGTCTCCCCTTTGCGGCCAGGGTCAGAGAACAACCAGCCCGCTTGCTGGGTCAGAGAGAGACATTCATGACCGGCCAAGTCTTCCGGCGTCTGGGGCCTGCCCCGCTCCGCAAGATAGGCCGGACTCGCCACCACAGCCCGCTTTACCTCGCCCAAGAGCACGGAGATCAAGTTGGAATCCGCCAAGCCGCCGATGCGCACGGCGCAGTCGATACCCTCATTCACGATGTCCGCCGTCCGATCCGAGAGGTCCAGGCTCACGGTGATTTCGGGGTGTCCGTCGAGAAACTCCGCCACTCGAGGCGCCACATGGCGACGACCGAAACCCGCCGGGGCCGAGATGCGCAAGTGGCCGCTGGCCCGGATGGCGCCCAGGCTCACGGACGCTTCGGCATTGCCCAGTTCGGCCAGCAGGCGCTGGCAGTCCTCCAGGAAAGCCGCGCCTTCCTGGGTCAGACTTAGCCGGCGAGTAGTGCGGACCAACAGCTTCACGCCCAGCCGCGTTTCCAAGGCATCGATGCGGCGGCCCATGATGGCCGGGGTAACACCCTCCTTGCGGGCAGCGGCACTGAGACTGCCTAGAGTGGCAGTAGCAACGAAGGCTTCGATCTGGGTCAGTCGGTCCATGGGTAGCGCCATCTCAAGTCCGGACGGCAACCGGACCAGGATTTATTACCAGAGATATAAGATGAATTGATTCTATCGTCACTTATCATCCTAACGCTCAATCAATACACTTCCGTCATCGCAGTTCCCTTGAATCCATTCCAGGAGTCCCACCATGGCCCTCACCCTGCCCGCCGGCATGCAGATCAATGCCCCCATCCAGCCCCAATACGAATCCATCCTGACCAAGGAAGCCCTGGAACTCGTCGCCAAGCTGCATCGCGCTTTCGAGCCCCGCCGCCAGGAACTGCTGAAGGCCCGCGTCGCCCGCCAAGCCCGCATCGACGCCGGTGAAATGCCCGATTTCCTGCCCGAAACCAAGGCTATCCGCGAAGGCGACTGGAAGATCGCTCCCCTGCCCAAGGCCCTGGAAAACCGCCGCGTGGAAATCACCGGCCCGGTCGAAGCCAAGATGATCATCAACGCCTTCAACTCCGGCGCTGATAGCTACATGACCGACTTCGAGGATTCCAACAGCCCCAAGTGGGACAACCAGATCCAAGGTCAGGTGAACCTCTACAAGGCCATCCGCCGCGAACTGACCCTCACCAACGAGAAGGGCAAGGAATACAAGCTCAACGACAAGATCGCCACCCTGCAAATCCGCCCCCGCGGCTGGCACCTGGACGAAAAGCACGTGACCGTTGACGGTCAGCGCGTGTCCGGCGGCATCTTCGAC
>DASUJA010000035.1:0-9118 GCA_036279515.1 Rhodocyclaceae bacterium
GACGCCAAGCCCGAAGACCGCTTCCAGTTCGAACGCCACGGCTACTTCGTCGCCGACCGCAAGGATTCCAAGGACGGCGCCCCGGTGTTCAACCGCGCCGTGACGCTGAAGGATTCCTGGAGCGCCAGCCCCAAGGGCGGCAAGGGTAAGTAAATAAACGCAACTGAGACGCCGCCGTGTTCTACCTCGACCTATTCCGGGCACTTAACGATCACCAGGTCCGTTACCTGGTGGTCGGCGGTCTGGCCATGAACTTGCACGGCGTGCCGCGCATGACCATGGACGTGGATCTGGTGCTCGCCATGGACGAGGAGAACCTGGATCGCTTCATCGCCTGCGCGGAGCAGATGAAGCTGGCGCCCGTCGCGCCGGTGAAACTCGTCGACCTGAAGGACCCGCAACAGCGCAAGCAATGGGCCGAAGAAAAGCACATGGTTGCCTTCGGTTTGCAAGCGCCGGCAGCAGGTGCACCGTTGCTGGATATCCTCATTGCACCGGCCATCGATCTAGCGGCAGGGTTCCAGCGTAAGGTCGTGCGAACGGTGGGTGACATCGCGGTCGACGTCGCCGCTATCGAAGACCTGATCGCGCTCAAGCAAGCCGCCCATCGTCGCCAGGACCTGGACGACATCGAGCATCTGGAGCGCCTCCGTGACTACTGAAAAGCGCGAACAAGGCGGCTTCGGCTACTACGTCAGCGACGAGCAGCTTCGCCACTTCCAACAGCTCACGTGCCTGGAGCGGCTGCAATGGCTGGATCAGGCACGCCAGTTCGCATTACTCGCCCAAACACCGGAAACCCGCGAACGCCAGGAACGTCTGCGTCGCGGCGAAACCATTTGCTGAGAACCCCCATGACCTTCACCGCCGCTCTCGCCGCCGCTTGGCAGCAACGCAACAGCCTGCTCTGCGTGGGCCTCGATCCCGAGCCTTCCAAGTTCCCTGAGCATCTCAAGGACGAGCCGGACGCCATCTACGAATTCTGCAAGGGCATCGTGGATGCCACCGCCGAGCTAGCCTGCGCCTTCAAGCCGCAGATTGCCTACTTCGCCGCCCGCAGCGCGGAGGATCAGCTCGAAGATCTGATCGCCTACATCCACGCCAACCATCCCGGCGTGCCGGTGATTCTGGATGCCAAGCGTGGCGACATCGGCAGCACCGCCGAGCAGTACGCACGGGAAGCCTTCGAGCGCTACAAGGCCGACGCGGTGACCATCAACCCCTACATGGGCCGCGATTCCGTGGAGCCCTGGCTGGCCTGGAAGGACAAGGGCGTGATCATGCTCTGCCGCACGTCCAACCCCGGAGGCAGCGACTTGCAATTCCTCGACGTCGGTGGAGAAAAACTCTTCGAGCGGGTCGCCCGACTAGCCACTGAGTGGAACAGCACCGGCCAGATCAGCCTCGTGGTGGGCGCCACCTTCCCCGCCGAGATCGCCCGCGTGCGCGAGATCACCGGCGACATGCCCCTGCTGGTGCCCGGCATCGGCGCCCAGGGCGGCGACATCGAAGCCACCATGAAGGCAGGCAAGACCGCCGCCGGCACCGGCCTGATGATCAACTCCTCCCGCGCCATTCTGTATGCAGGCAAAGGCGAGGACTACGCAGTCGCCGCCCGCCGCGTGGCATTGGAAACCCGCGACGCCATCAACCGCTATCGCTGAACGCATATGAAGGGCAAGGGCTCGCAGGTCATTCATCTGCATCGCGACGCCCCGCCCAAGCCCGCGCTGGGCGCTTCCTGCAACGGCTGCGGCGTCTGCTGTGCGATGGTCACTTGCCCTGTGGCGCTAATCCTCTTCCGCCGCCGTCGCGGCCCTTGCCCGGCATTAGTCTGGAGCGAAGGGGAAACCCGATACCACTGCGGGCTGGTGACGACACCGAACGACTACCTGCGCTGGCTCCCCAAAACCTGGGCCGCCCCGGCCCGACGTTGGATGCTGCGCTGGATCGCATCGGGCGTGGGTTGCGATGCGGACTACATGGTCGAACCATAGGCGCTACCGTTCGCCCTGAGGTATCGAAGGGCGAGGGACGTACAACCGTGCCATATCTCGCCCTTCGACCTGCGCAGCAGACCCTATGCTGAGCGTGTCGAAGCATCAGGGCTGGAGGAGCCTCTACCCGCTGTAGGCGCGGCCGCCATCGGCCCAAACATACCGCGAGTCTGCGAACACCGTGTCGGGCCGAGGGCAGCCCTCCCACAGGTTTAGCCCTGCTCACTCCACCGGCGCCCACCGATCAAAAGTCGCCGCCTGACCGTGAATGCATCCCTCCGCATCCACCAGATTCCACACCACCGCCTGCTCGATGCGAAAGCGCCGACCGCTGCTGGCGATGCGGATGCCGGCGTAATCATCGATGTAACCATCCCGCGTTACGCGCTTCAGCAGCCGCGCCCGCTCTTCGCGCAGTAGCGGTTCCGCCGAGTAGCGGGAGGGCAGTTGGGTGAAGGCGGCGAAGTCCATCTCGAACCGCTGCAAGGCCATGCGATTGCCATAGAAGAAAATCGGATCGTCTTGCGTGCCGTGGGCAACCACCACCCGAGGTGCAGCCCAGAGCGTCGACCACAGATCGCTCTCGCCAGACGCAGCTAGCAAAGGCTTGCCCAGCAAGCGCTCGTAGCTCTCTACGATGAGTCGCCCCAACCGCAGCAGCGCTGCATCGGCGGCAGGTGGATTACTGGGAGTTTCAAACTCGGAAGAAGACTCGGCGTTCATGCCCCGAGTTTATTCGTCCTCGTCGCCTTCATCGCCGAGCAGTGCTGTGGGCCAAAGCGCGCTGTGATCGAAGCCCTGAGCCGTGGCGCAATCCAATACGTCGCGGATGGCATAGGTCGATTTGCTGGTAAGCCGCTTGGGCGGCTCGGCATGGCGCACGCCGCTGGAAGCGCGCAGGCTGCGCACCACGGGAGTATTGGCGTTGAGGGTACGCTTCACCACCACCGCCACTTCGCCGTTGGCGAGGGACAACACGGTGCCTGGCGGATACGCGCCCATCTCGGCGGAAAAGGCCGCAGCCACGGAAGGATCGATCGTGGCCGCCTGTTTGGTGAGCAGCTCCTTGACCGCCACATGGGGCAGCGTGCCGGGTCGATAGGCCCGCTCGGACACCATGGCGCAGTAGCGGTCGGCGAGAGAGACCGTTTGGGCTTCGATACTCAGCGCCTGCCCAGCCAAGCGTTTGGCATAGCCGCTGCCGTCCAGCATTTCGTGGTGATGCTCGGCCACGTCGAGCCAGATTTCCTGTTCGACGCCGGCGGCGCGCAGCATTTTGACGGTACTCAACGGATGGGTGACGATGTCGCGCTTCTGCTCGCCCGTCAGGGGCTGCTCCTGCTTGTAGAGCGCGTCTTGCAGGTCCAGCATGGCCATGTTCATGGTCAGGGCGCCGGCCACCGCGTCGCGGCGAACCTCATCGGAGCGACCGAGGTGCTTCAGCAGCACTTCGGTCAAGACCGCCGTGCCGAAGACATGGCGCAAGGCGTAACGCGAAGTTCGATAGAGGTGAATAGCAGCCAGCACCGGGTGCGGGTCCAATGCGCACAGCGACTGAATGTCGCCGGCAACGGCCATGACGCGCCGGTAATCCACGGCATCCGGCCCGCCTGCGAACAAGGCCGCAAAAGCCGCTGCGGTTTCCTGCACCCGCTGATAGACCGAAACCCGTTCGGCCCGCTCAGTCCCTGCGCCCTCTTCCTCAATGAAGTCGTAATAGACACCGCGCATGACAAGCCGTTCGATTTGGGCTTCGCTGCGCAACACATAGCCGTGGGTCAACAGCACGAGTCCATCTTCGTCGATCAGATCAAAAGGCAGCGGCTTCCCGAGAACCAGGTCGCTATACCCAACTTTAATCATTGCCACACGTCCTCCTCACTCGATTTCTTCCCCACGGAATGCGCTGTGAGGTTTTGTGAGGTTCAGAGTGTGTCAGAACATTCTGAAAACGTATAGGCATAAAGTAAAAAGCCCCGAAAACCAGTAGGCATCGGGGCTTTGCGTTACCGGAACCCTTAGGATTCCGAGTAGGGTTTACCCTAATTAAAAGCGTTTTTTGGGCTTATCGCCCCAGCTACCGCCGCTGCTCGGACCGCCGAACTTGCGAGGACGATCGGTCTGCGGCGTAGTGGAAGCGCGGGGAGGACGATCGCCGAAGCCGCCACGATCACCGCCGCCGGCATTGCGATCACGGCTGAAACCGCCACGATCACCACCTGCGTTGCGGTCACGGTTGAAGCCACCGCGATCACCAAAGCCACCACGGTCACCGCCACCGGCGTTACGGTCGCGATTGAAACCACCGCGATCACCGAAACCACCGCGGTCGCCGCCACCGGCGTTGCGATCACGATTGAAACCACCGCGTTCGCCGAAGCTGCGTTCGCCACCTTCGCGGCGGAAGCCGCCTTCGCCACGGGCACGCATACCGCCGCCGAAGTCGCGATCACCGCCGAAGCTGCGTTCGCGCGGCGCGGGTGCCGGGCCGGTATCCACTTCCAGATCCATGGACTTGCCGCGAATGCGCAGACGGCTCAGGCCATTCAGCATGTCCTTGGGCAGGCTGTCGGGCAGTTCCACGGTGCTGAAATTCTCGAACAGGTGGATCTGGCCGATGTGACGGCTTTCAAGGCCGCCTTCGTTGGCGATGGCGCCGACGATGTCCTTGGGCGACACGCCTGCGTCACGGCCCACGGCGATGCGATATCGCACCTTGCCGAAGCTAGTGGGACGGGCGCCTTGCTGGTTGGAAGTATTGACGGCCTTGTCGTCGCGCCAGGGAGCGCGGGAGGGTTCGCCACGGGCCAGCTTCTCAGCGGCTTCGGCGGCCTTGCGTTCCTTCTTCAACTGACGGGCTTCGGCCCACGGATCGTTGGGATCGGCGCCGGGAACCGCTGCGGGCTGTACATAGGCAGGCGCGGCGGAAACTTCGGCAAAGCCGGATGCAGCCGGTGCGGAGAACGAGGGCGCACGGGCCGGACGCTCTTCACGCATGGGGCGCTCTGCACGTTCGGCGCGTTGTTCGTAATCGCCGTCGAAAGAACGATGGCCTTCGGGACGCAGAGGACGTTCGCGTTGCACCAGCCAAGCCAGGGCGGCGGCGACTTCCACCGCCTCGATGCCTTGCTCGCGGACGATCTGTTGCACCACTTCTTCCAGGAAGCCGAGGCTTTCGCTTTCGGCCAGCACGGACACCACTTGCTGCTTGAACTGAGCCACGCGGCGATCTGCCACGGCCTCAGGGCTGGGCAGTTGCATGGGCTCAATAGGCTGGCGGGTAGCCTGCTCGATGATGCGCAGCATGCGCTTTTCACGCGGGGCGATGAACAGGATCGCGGTGCCTTGGCGACCGGCGCGGCCGGTACGGCCGATGCGGTGCACGTAGGCTTCCGTATCGTAGGGGATGTCGTAGTTGATCACGTGGCTGACGCGAGGCACGTCGATGCCGCGGGCGGCCACGTCGGTGGCGACCACGATGTCCAGTTGCTTGTTCTTGAGCTGCTCGATCACGCGCTCGCGCTGGGCCTGCTGCAAATCGCCATTCAGGGCGGCAGCGGCGTAGCCACGGGCTTCCAGCTTTTCGGCCAGTTCCACAGTGGCGGTCTTGGTGCGAGCGAAGACGATGGCTGCGTCGAAATCGGCTTCCACTTCCAGCATGCGGGTCAGGGCGTCCAGCTTGCTGGCGCCGCTCACCGTCCAGTAACGCTGGCGGATGGTGGTCACGGTGGAAGTGGCGGACTTGATTTTCACTTCCTGGGGTTCGCGCATGTGAGTGCGCGCCACGCGGCGGATCGCTTCCGGCATGGTGGCCGAGAACAGGGCCGTCTGACGGGTCGCCGGCGTGTGTTCGAGAATCCAATCCACGTCGTCGATGAAGCCCATGCGCAGCATTTCGTCGGCTTCGTCCAGGACCATGGTCTTCAAGCCGTCCAGGTTCAGGCTCTTGCGTTCCAGGTGGTCCATGATGCGGCCCGGCGTACCCACGATCACATGGGCGCCGCGCTCCAGTTGGCGCAACTGCACCACCATGCTTTGGCCGCCGTAAAGGGGCAGCACGTGAAAGCCGGGCATGTTGCGGGCATAGCTTTGGAAAGCCTCAGCCACCTGGATCGCGAGTTCGCGAGTCGGGGCCAGCACGAGGGCTTGGGGCTTTCGGTTTGAAACATCGATCTTGGCCAGCACGGGCAGCGCGAAGGCTGCGGTCTTGCCGGTGCCAGTCTGGGCTTCCCCCAGAATGTCCTTGCCGGAAAGAATTAGCGGAATACAGGCGGCCTGAATAGGCGAAGGCGTCTCGTAGCCAAGGGCTTCGAGCGCTTGAAGGATCGGCGCGGCTAGACCCAATTGGTCAAAGCGCACCTGATCGGATGCGGAGTCGGAAACAGCAGACATGGAAGTGGCCGCGAACGCGGCGGAGGAGGGAAAGACGACGCATTCTACCAGCCTGCCTTCGTATACTCCAGCAAAGCGGAGATGCAGTAGTGGTGCGGGGTTTCGGGGGATTGGTCCGTTTGAACCAGTCATCAGGCCGAAAAGCAGGAATGAGGCTTGCTAGGGCGCCGACTTACCAGTCGCACTCCATCCCCCTTTCGCCCCTCCCTGTTCATGAGGGCAAAGACCTATCCGTCCGGCCCGCTAACCCGCAATCAGTATGTGGAATTGCGGATGCCATGGCGCTGCTATGCTGAAAAACCCAACCCCGAAAGGAGAATAAAAAATGAACTCCATCCGCTCCAGTTCCCTTGCTCTCACCGCAATCCTCATCGCCGCCATGACGGGCTGCGCCTCCACCCCCACCGCAAAACCGGATGCCGTGGCCGTGCTCGCCCCGGCCTCGGGCAGCCAAGTGACTGGCACCGTCGCCTTCCGCGCCATCCCCGGCGGATTGCACCTGGAAGCCACCGTGGAAGGCCTCACCGCCGGCCCCCATGGCTTTCACATCCACGAAGTAGGCGATTGCAGCGCCCCCGACGCCACCTCGGCCAAGGGCCACTTCAACCCCTACGCCAAGACCCACGGCGAACACATGGACATGAACCACCATGCCGGCGACATGCCCAATCTAGTGGCCGACGCCAACGGCAAAGCCACCTGGGCCACGGACCTGCAAGGCGTCACCCTCACGCCGGGCGACGGCAACGTCCTGGGCCGCTCCGTGGTGATCCACGCCGACCCGGACGACTACAAAACCCAGCCCGCCGGCAACTCCGGCAAACGCATCGCCTGCGGAGTGATCAAGGCGGATTAGGCATCGCGGCTTGCGAGTCAGGGTAAGACCCAAGCTTTCTTACCGATGGGATCAGCGTTGTAGTCGCCTTTCTGTGGGAGGGCCGCCCTCGGCCCGACTCGGTGGTTCTGCGGCGACTGCTGTCGGGCCGAGGGCGGCCCTCCTACAAGATCCTGGAGGTTTGCTGGTGATCATGTACATCGGCGGCGGCCTGCGATAATTCGCAGCCTCCGCCGCCACGCCTTCGCCATGAAAACCCAATCCCCCAACCACCCGCAGCCCAGCCTGCTGGACCTCTTCATCGCCTTCCAGACCTGCGCGCTCCACGCCTTTGGCGGCGTGCTGCCCTTCGCCCGGCGCGAGCTGGTGGAAAAGAACCACTGGCTGACGCCGGAGGAATTCACCGAAACCCTCGGCCTGTGCCAATTCCTGCCCGGCCCCAACATCAGCAATCTTTCCATCGCCGTAGGTCGGCGCTTCCAGGGCTGGAAAGGCGCAGCGGCGGCCTTTTCCGGGCTTTACGGAATTTCCATGGTGATCGTCCTCGGCCTGGCCTTGCTCTACCAACACTACGGCCGGCTGCCTTCCGCCCAGGGGGCGCTCAACGGCATTGCCTCGGTGGCGGCGGGGCTGATCCTTGCCATGGCGGTCAAGATGGCGATTCCCCAATTGAAGCAACGGCGCTGGTTGCCGCCCTTCTTTATGGCGATCACCTTCCTTGCCGTGGGGCTGCTGCGCCTGCCGCTGCTGCTGGCTTTGCCCTCTCTCGCTTTCGCCAGCATCAGCCTCGCCAAGCGCAAGGATCAGGGAGGCGAGCAATGAACTCCACCGTCCTCATCGCCCTCGTCGCCCACTTCGGCACCCTTTCGCTGCTTGCCTTCGGCGGTGTCGGCGCGCTGACGCCGGAAATTCATCGGGTGGTGGTGGATCAGCAGCACTGGATGACGGCGCGGGAATTCGTGGATTACTTCGCCATCGCCCAAGCCACCCCCGGCCCCAATGCGCTGCTCGTGACGCTCATCGGCTGGCATGTGGCCGGCATCGTCGGCGCCGTGGTCGCCACCCTCGCCATCAGCCTGCCGGGCGCCATCTTCACCTGGATCGTCGCCGGTATCTGGCAGCACTTCCGCCACCACCCCATGCGCCAGCGCATCCAACTCGGCTTGGCGCCGCTGACCGTGGGCCTCGTCTGCTGCACCGCCTGGGTACTGATTGGCCTTGCCGACCACAATGCCATCGGCGTGGCGCTCACCATGGGCAGCGCCGTCATCTCCTGGCGTAGCAAACTGAATCCCTTGTGGCTGCTGGCTTTCGGCGCGGCACTGGGCGCGGCGGGCTTTGTGTAAAACCCCATAGGTTCGCCCTAGCACTGAGGAAATTGGGCACCTACAGTAAAAGCTCCGCAAGCCGGCAACCGACCGGCACCGATCCCCAGGAGACGCTCATGCTCATTTGCCCTCAGTCGCACTCGATCCTCGCCTGCGTCGTCGCCACGCTGTTGTTGGCGGGCTGTTACGGCAACACCAATCGCGGCGACGACACTGCGGCCATGGACCTGAACCCGCTGCCCGCACACCTTTCGCCCACGCGGCACACGGGGCCGTTCGCGGAAGGCAATGCCCTTTCCTACACCGCCGAGTTGAAGCCCCTCGATCCCTCGCCGGTGAAAGTGGTGCGCCTCGACACCACCCACAAGATCATCGACATCGCGCCAGGCGTGCCCTTCAGTGCCTGGACCTTCGGCGATCAAGTCCCCGGCCCCACCATCCACGCTCGCGTGGGCGACAAGATCCGCTTTTCCATGACCAACCGCAGCGACGAGCCGGTGCCCGGCATGTCCATGACCGCCGCGCCCATGATGCATTCCATGGATTTCCACGCGGCCATGGTTTCG
>DASUJA010000036.1:0-4138 GCA_036279515.1 Rhodocyclaceae bacterium
CGTGGCAGGGCAGGCCGCCGTTGCTCCAGAGTTGGTGCCCCTGATGGGCCGCGACGGCACGGTGTACGGCACTGACGACGGCATCCGTGTCGACTCCAGCGTGGAGCGCCTCGCCAAGCTCAAGCCTGTCTTCGATCGCACCTACGGCAAGATCACCGCCGGCAACAGCTCTCAAGTCACTGACGGCGCAGCCTTGCTGCTGCTGGCTTCCGAAGCCGCCGTGCAACGGTGGAACCTGAAGCCCATCGGCCGTATCGTCGATACCCAATGGTCCGGTCTCGATCCTGCGCAAATGGGCCTCGGCCCTGTCCATTCTTCAACCGAGCTATTGCAACGAAACAAGCTCGGTCTCAACGATCTGGACCTGTGGGAAATCAACGAAGCCTTTGCTGCCCAAGTGCTCGGCTGCATCGCCGCCTGGCGTGACGATACCTACTGCCGCGAACAGCTGGGCTTGCCCGGCGCTTTGGGCACGCTCGACGAAAACAAACTCAACATCCATGGCAGCGCCATTGCTCTGGGTCACCCGGTCGGTGCTTCCGGCGCCCGCATCGTGCTGCACTTGGTGAACGCTCTTCGCCAGACTGGCGGCAAGCGTGGCATCGCCAGCATCTGTATCGGCGGCGGCCTTGGCGGTTCTGTGCTGGTGGAGGCTCTGTAATGAAAAACTGGACTCTCGAACGAGACGCCGACGGCATCGCCTGGGCCACGATCAACTGCCCGGAGCGCGCTGCTAATGCGCTTTCCGCCAATGTGCTGGAAGAGCTGGGACAACTGCTGGATCAACTGGATCAGCAAGCCCCGAAGGCGCTGATCATTCGTTCCGGCAAGGATGCCGGCTTCGTTGCCGGTGCCGACATCGATGAATTCTCCGGTCTGGATACGCCCGAGAAGGGGCGCAATCTGGTCGCTCGCGGTTGGAATCTTTTCAACCGTCTGGCAGCAGTGCGCTACCCGACCCTGGCCCTGGTGCGCGGTCACTGCCTCGGTGGTGGTCTGGAACTGGCGCTGGCCTGCCGCTATCGCATCGTGGTGGACGAACCCGGTACTCGCCTGGGCCTGCCCGAAGTCATGCTGGGCATCTTCCCCGGTTGGGGCGGCATGAAGCGTCTGCCCGAATTGACCGGTCCCCAGGTTGCCCTGGACATGATGCTCACCGGCAAGACGGTGGATGCGAAGAAGGCCAAGCGTCTGGGCATCGCGGATCTTTGCGTGGCACCTCGCATCATGGTGGCCGCCGCGAAGCAGACCGTGCTCTCCGGTCGCGCGCCGGTCAAAGCCACGGGCATGAAGGCCCTGATGAACAGCGGCCTGATGCGCGGCTTCATCGCTTCCCAAGCCAAGAAGCAAGTGGCCCGCAAGGCCGATCCGCGCCACTATCCCGCGCCTTACGCCATCCTCGACATCTGGGCCAAGCACGGCGGCAACGCCCTGGAAACGCAAGGCCTGATCGAAGGCATCACCCAGTCCAACACCGCTCGCAATCTGGTGCGCGTGTTCCACCTGCAAGAGCGCCTCAAGTCCTTCGGCAAGGATGCCAAGGGCGACATCCGCCACGTGCATGTGGTGGGCGCCGGCACCATGGGCGCGGACATCGCCGCCTGGTGCGTGCAGCGAGGCTTAACCGTCAGCTTGCAGGATCAATCCCTGGAGCGCATCGCTTCTGCCATCGGTCGCTTGAAGACCGGCTTTGAACGTCGCTACAAGGACAAGCTGGAACTCCGTTCTGCTTTCGACCGCTTGATTCCCGACGTGAAAGGCGAGGGCGCAGGCCGTGCCGACGTGGTGATCGAAGCGATCTTTGAAGACCTGGACGCCAAGCGCAGTCTGCTTCAATCCCTTGAAGCCCGCATGAAGCCCGACGCAGTGCTGGCCAGCAACACTTCCAGCCTGCGCATCGAAGACCTGCGTGAAGGCTTGAAGAATCCGGCACGGCTGGTAGGCATCCACTTCTTCAACCCCGTGGCCAAGATGCCTCTGGTGGAAGTGGTTGAGGCCACCAATTGCGACGCTGCCGCGCTGGCTCGCGCCTACGCCTTCGTGCGCAAGATCGACAAACTGCCGCTGCCCGTGAAGAGCGCTCCCGGCTTCCTGGTGAATGCCGTGCTCGCGCCTTACATGCTGGAAGCCATGCGCGCCATGGACGAAGGCCTCAGCGCCGAGACCATTGATCGTGCTCTGCGCGACTTCGGCATGCCCCTCGGCCCCATTGAACTCGCGGACACCGTGGGCTTGGACATCGCGCTGGCGGCAGGAAAGCAACTTGCTGGTGTAGCTCAACCGCCTGCCTGCCTGCTGCAACGAATTCAAGCCGGCCAACTAGGACGCAAGACAGGGCAGGGCTTCTACGCTTACCCGAACGGAAGCATGCAGCGCGGTTCTGCGAGCAGCGCGCCGGCAGGTTTGGCTGCGCGCCTGGTTAAGCCGCTCATTGAACGGACTCAGCAACTGGTGATCGACGGCATCGTCGCCGACGCCGATTTGGCTGATGCCGGCGTAATTTTTGGAACAGGCTTTGCTCCCTTCACGGGCGGCCCGCTCCATTACCAGAACAGTCAGGAAGTCTCTGGCTTGAAACATTCGTCGCAAGGCGAACGACGTGCCGCGTAAGCGGAAATAACCGGCGGAGTCGCTCTCCACCGCCATCACAGGAGGAAGTACACATGCAAACAAAACAAAAACTGTTGTCCGCCCTAATCCTCGGCGCCTTTGCATCCGGCGCTGGTGCTTCGGGGTTCCAATTGATTGAGCAGAACGCCAGCGGTCTTGGCAATGCCTATGCTGGTTCTGCAGCCGTGGCGGAAAACGCAAGTACGATCTTTTACAACCCGGCTGGCATGACGGAGCTTCAAGGAACTCAGGTGTCAGTCGGCGCGGCTCTAGTCAAGCCCAGTTTCAAATTCAAGGATGAAGGTTCCAGCACTGGAGCCCTGGCTAACGGTGGCAACGGTGGCGATGCTGGCCGTTGGGGTACGGTGCCAAACTTCTATTTCTCCACCGCCGCCAGCAAGGATCTCTCCTTTGGTGTCGGCGTCGGTGCCCCCTTTGGCTTGATGACAAAGTACGACAGTTCGTGGAGCGGCGCAGCTCAATCTGTGAAATTCGATGTGAAGACCATGAACATCAATCCTTCCGTCGCATATAGGATCAACGAAACGATCTCTATCGGTGGTGGATTGAACTGGCAGCGGCTGAATGCGAATTACGACCGGCTGGCGGCAGTCGTAGCTGTTGGCCCATTCCCCGCGTCCGTGACATCAACGACGCCTGTGTCTCTTTCGGTGAGCGATGAAAGCACGGGATGGAATGTCGGCGCACTGATCAAGCTTTCTCCTGCTACCAAGCTTGGCCTATCCTATCGTTCGGAGATCAAGTACCACGCGGCCGGACAAGTTATGGTTACGGGTAGTAGTGCGCTCCTCAACGGCGCGAGGAGCAGCAATGTCAAGGCAGATATCACCCTTCCCGACACCTTCATCGCCAGCTTGACCCATCAACTGGATGATCGCTGGAATCTATTGGGAGACATTTCCTGGACCGGCTGGAGCAGCATTCCCAAGATCGACATCATTCGCACCAGCGGTAGCTCGTCTGGACTGACGGCTCAAACGCTCAATACCGATTTCCGCAACACATGGCGCGTGGCGGTGGGTGCCAACTACAAGTACAGCGACAGCATCAAACTGAAGATGGGTGTTGCCTATGACCAAACTCCGGTCAAGGGCGAAACAACCCGCATGGTTTCCATGCCCGATAACGACCGACTCTGGCTCTCCTTCGGTACTCAGTTCCAAGTGTCCAAGGACTCTGCCGTCGACCTTGGCATCGCATATTTGTATGTGCGCGACGCCAAGATTAACAACGATCAAACGGCAGATGGTCGTGGCACGATTACTGGCACCTATAAAGATAGCGGCCTGATTCTCGGTGCCCAGTATTCCGCTGCTTTTTAATTAGTTAATCATTCCGGCGGCCCGGTTGAGGGCCGCCTTTTCAACCTCTTTACGAGAGCAATCCATGGACAAATTCATCGTCCGCAAGGCTGCGGTTCTTGGCGCCGGCGTCATGGGCGCACAGATCGCTGCACATCTTGCCAACGCCAACGTGCCCGTCATCCTGTTCGATCTGCCGGCCAAGG
>DASUJA010000037.1:0-11063 GCA_036279515.1 Rhodocyclaceae bacterium
GCTGGCGATTTCAACGATTGGCGCAATCAGGCCGCCGACCTACTGGCCCGTCGCATGGGCCTCACCGAAGCCTTCAGCGGCGATGGCAAACCCGCGCGCAGCTTCCCCGCTGCCTTGCCCATCATGCGGCTTGATCGCGTGTACCTGCGCGGCCTGCGTGTAACCGAGACAGAGGTCCACCAGGGACCGCCTTGGTCCCGCATTTCCGATCACGCGGCCCTCAGCGTGGAACTGGAACTCGCCTGATGGAATTCATCTCCGGCAATCGCATCCGCCTCCTGGAAAACGGCATTGGCTTTTTCCCCGCGCTGGTGGAGGCCATCGACGCTGCTCGGGAAGAAGTCCATCTGGAAACCTACATCTTCGCCGACGACATCATGGGCCAGGCGGTGACTGCCGCCCTTATCGGCGCCGCCAGTCGCGGCGTGGTGGTGCGCGTGTTGGTGGATGGATTCGGCACGCCCAATTTTCTTGAAGGCCTGGGCCATGCCCTGATTGCCGGCGGCGTGCAGGTGATGGTCTATCGGCCCGAGGTGGCCCGGCTCCGCTTCCGTCGCAATCGCCTGCGTCGCCTCCATCGCAAGCTGGCCGTGGTGGACGGCAGCCTCGCCTTCGTCGGCGGCATCAACATCGTGGACGACTGGGACAACCTGGAGCGCGCTGCCCAGGTGCCGCCCCGCTATGACTACGCCGTCGCCCTGGAAGGCCCCCTGGTGGGGCAGGTGCATCGCGCCGTCCATCACCTGTGGCGCCTGGTGCGCTGGTCCCAGCTCGGGCACCGCATCCCCGCCGCCGGCCCCGACGGCTACATGCCGCAACGGGCGGGCAACACCGTCTGCGCCTTCGTCATCCGGGACAACCTGCGCCATCGGCGCGACATTGAGGACGCCTATCTGAACGCCATTCAAGCCGCGCGGGAAGACATCCTCATTGCCAACGCCTACTTCCTCCCCGGCCTGCGCTTTCGCCATGCCCTGATGGAAGCCGCCCGGCGCGGCGTGCGGGTGACGGTGCTGGTGCAGGGGCGGGTTGAGTACCTGCTCCAGCATTTCGCCACCCGAGCCCTGTACGCCAAGCTCCTGGCGGCAGGCATTCACATTCACGAATACCACCGCAGTTTTCTTCACGCCAAGGTAGCGGTCATCGACGGCCGGTGGGCCACGGTGGGCTCATCCAACATCGACCCCTTCAGCCTGCTTCTGGCGCGGGAAGCGAACTTGGTCGCCATGGACGAATCCTTCGCTACCGCCTTGCGCAGTAGCGTGGAAAAAGCCATCAGAGAAGGTGCCAACGCCGTGGCGCCCGACGCGCTGGAACACCAGTCCTGGTGGCAGCGCTTGAGCGGCAGCGTCGCCTACTTTTTGGTGCGCATGGCGGTGGGTATGACGCGGTACGGCGGGGTGGATTACCGGGAGTAGCCGAGTTATTCCGGCGCGGCTGCGGTGCGCAGTCGAGGAATCCGAGCGGGTTCCCAATTTTCCAAGGCGTAGCTCCAGAACTCTTCCACCGTCGCCTTATCCAGATAGCGCGTGACGCGCTGACCCAGGAAAGACCACGCATCAAGCAAGCTCGCCACGGGGCGCTGCACGTCCACCGCTTCGGCTCGCGTCTGCTTGGAGAGCTTCTCTCCCGCCGCATTCACTGCGACCGGCAAATGTGTATAGGCCGGCACCGGAACGCCCAGCAAGCGTTGCAGGTAAATCTGTCGCGGTGTGGAGTCGAGCAGGTCGGCGCCGCGCACCACGTGGGTGATGCCTTGGTCCGCATCGTCCACCACCACTGCCAGTTGATAGGCGAAAAATCCATCCGCCCGCAGCAGCACGAAGTCGCCCACGTCTCGCTCCAGCTGCTGAGTGCACGGACCCTGCACCGCGTCTTCAAAACCTACGGGCTCGTCGTTCACGCGCAGGCGCCAAGCCCGTGGTGCGGCGCCCGGTGGCAGACCGTTGCGGCAAGTGCCCGGATAGCGCGGACTGCCGTCCACGGCGGGCGGCGCATCGGCCAAGTCCTTGCGGCTACAGGCGCAGGGGTAGGCGTAGCCCTTCTCCTTCAATTGCGCCAGCACTTCCCGGTAACGTTCCTTGCGCTGGCTCTGGTACATCACCGGGCCGTCCCAGGCGAAGCCCAGCGCCTCCAGGGTTTCGAGAATCTGTTTATCGGCACCGGCATGACAGCGGGGCTCGTCCACGTCCTCCATGCGGATCAGCCATTCGCCGCCTTGCCGACGTGCCTCCAGACAACTGCCCAGGGCGGCGACGATGGAGCCGAAATGCAAGGGGCCGGTGGGGCTAGGCGCGAAGCGGCCTCTGGGGATGGCAGGCGTGGAGGACGACACTGGAAGCATGGCATTGGAAAGTAGGGCGAAAGCAGGCCGATGCTACACTGCGCCCGCCCTTTTTCTCCCTCTTCCGGCCTTCTCCATGGACCTCATCAATCTGCTCCACGCCCTGATTCTCGGCATTGTCGAAGGGCTCACCGAGTTCCTCCCCGTATCCTCCACCGGCCACCTGATCCTTGCCGGCGATCTGCTCGGCTTCAATGACGAAAAGGGCAAGCTGTTCGAGATCGTCATCCAGTCCGGCGCCATCCTCGCCGTCATGTGGGAATACCGGGTGCGCATCTTCCGCGCCATCGCCGGCTTCGGCCGCGAGCGCGAAGCGACCCGACTGGTCATCAACCTGATCGTCGCCTTCGTGCCCCTCGCCGTCCTCGGATTGCTCTTCGGCAAAACGATCAAGGCCCACTTGTTCAATGCGCCCATGGTAGCCACGGCCTTCATCGTCGGCGGCCTGTTCATCCTCTGGGCCGAGAAGCGTACTCACCGGATTCGCGTCGAAACCGTGGATGAGTTGGACGTGATCGATGCCTTCAAGCTCGGCCTCGCTCAGGCATTGGCCCTAATCCCCGGCACCTCTCGCTCCGGCGCCACCATCATCGGCGGCTTGTTTTTCGGCCTCTCGCGCCGCGCCGCCACGGAGTTTTCTTTCTTCCTCGCCATCCCCACGCTGTTCGCCGCCACGGCCTACAGCCTCTACAAAGAGCGCGCGCTACTCAATGCCGACGATCTGGGCATGTGGGTCGTGGGCTTCGTCGCCGCTTTCGTCTCCGCCTTCCTCTGCGTGCGCTGGCTGCTGCGCTACATCAGCAGTCACGACTTCACCCTCTTCGCCTGGTATCGCATCGCCTTCGGCCTCGCCGTGCTCGCCACCTGGCACTACGGCTGGGTGAATTGGGTGGCGGATTAAGGGGGGATGAAACCGAAGTGATGTCGTCATTCCGGCGAAAGCCGGGATCCAGGAAGGGCCGCAAAACCCCTGGATTCCGGCTTTCGCCGGAATGACGGGTTTGGTCCGGGCAGCACGCAGAAATGATCGCCGAGACGCACATGCTCCTATACCTTCACGGTTTCAAATCCTCTCCCCGCTCCGCCAAGTCCCAACAACTGGCGGAGCGGGCCGCCCAGCGCAACATCCCCTTCGCCTGCCCACAGCTCCCCGTCTCCGCCGCCGAGTCCATCGCACTCGCTGAGGCCATCATGGCGAAGAGCGCCACGCCGGTGACGTTGGTCGGCTCCTCCCTCGGTGGCTTCTACGCCACATGGCTCGCCGAAAAGCATGGCTGCCGCGCCGTGCTGGTGAATCCCGCCGTGGTCGCGCATCTGTCCCTGGAGCAGTACCTTGGTCCCCAGGCCAACTTCCACACCGGCGAAGAATTTGAATTCACCCGCGACCACATCGCCCAACTGCACGCCCTGGAAGTGCCCGCCATTACCCGGCCCGAGCGTTACTGGCTGCTGGCGGAAACCGGCGACGAAGTGCTCGACTATCTTCAGGCCGTCGCCAAATACGTCGGCGCAAAACAGACGGTGCTCGAAGGCGGCGACCATAGCTTCAGCCGCTGGGGCGAATACATGGATGGCATCATCGACTTCGCCTTGGCCTAGACAAGCTCATGCACGCACGCAGCCACATCGTCCTCACCGTCGTTCTGATTCTGCTCTTGGCCTTCTCGGGTCTGCACCCCTACGACCGCGCCACCTGGGTCTTGGAGGTCGCGCCCATCTTCATCGCACTGCCGATCCTGATCGGCACCTATCGCCGCTTTCCCCTGACCGACCTGCTCTACGCGCTGATTTTCGTTCACGCCATTGTGCTGATGGTGGGCGGCGCCTACACCTACGCGCGGGTGCCGTTCGGGTTCTATCTCGCCGATCTGCTGCACACGACCCGCAACCCCTACGACAAGATCGGCCACTTCTTCCAAGGCTTCGTGCCTGTGCTTGTTGCGCGGGAAATCCTGCTGCGATGCGGTTACGTGACGCAGGGGAAGATGCTGAGTTTCCTGTCTCTCTGCGTGGTGATGGCAATCAGCGCCTGCTACGAGTTGATCGAATGGGGCGTAGCCGTGGCGATCGGGCAGGGGGCCGATGAATTTCTGGGCACCCAGGGCGATCCTTGGGATACCCAGTCCGATATGTTCTTCGCACTGATCGGCGGCAGTACCGGGTTGCTGCTGCTGTCACGCTGGCATGATCGCCAGATGACGCGCTTGGCGGCGCGTCATCCCTTGTGAGCTTGGCTTGAGCGTTTGATTTGACGCTCTCGTTTCTGGCGTAGCGCTGGGTTTCCAGTCGCCATCCGCTGTCATTCCGGCGAACGCCGGGATGACGAGGCACTATGATTTCTCCGTCGCGATATCTATTCCGGACAGCAGTGAGTCGCCGCAGGGAAGTTACTGCGGCTCTTCCTCGTCCAGATCCCACAATTGGTGAGCATCCAGCGCCAGACGGGCGGCGGTTTCCCTTGCGTCGATGCGGGCCAGCAGGGCGTTGAGGTCGGCTTCGTGGGCTTGGCGTTGGGCCAGCAGCCATTGGGCCAGATCGGCTTCGCCCAGGGTCTTGGCGCGTTCGGTGAGTTTGGCGGCTTGCCGCGCCTGCGCGGCGGCGGCTTCGCTACGCTCCCAGGCGTCATAGGCGGCGCGGGCTTGGGCCACCAGGGTTTCCGCCTCGGCGCGCACCTTGCGTTCCACGGCGGCTTCCTGGCTGGCGGCAGCATCTGCCATGGCGTTCTGACTACGAGCCGTGGCGAAGCGGGCGGAGCCGGGCAGGGGAATCGACAGCACGAGCCCCACGACGCGCTCATCGCCGCCCAGTTCAGAACCGACACGAATGCCCACGGAGGGATCGGGTAGCCGGTCTGCATCGGCGCGTTGGGCCATCAGTTGAGCGCGGCGAGATTCGGCGCGTGCCATGCCCAGTTCGTGGTTGTGCTGGAGGATGTCCGCGACCCAATCGCGCTGGGCGGGCGATTCGGGCAGCATGGGTTCCAAGCCGGAGGGGGTGGCGAGTCCGGGAAAGCGGGCCGCCAGATCGGCATTGGCCACAGCGGCGCGACCCTGGGCCTGACGCGCGGCGGCGGCGGCTTGAGCAGCGGCAGAGTCGGCCAGCAGCTTTTCCAGCTGCGAGGCGTCGCCCACCTTCACGCGCTTGTTGGTAGCTTCGGCCATGCGCGCCATGATGTCGGACTGGCGCTGCCACAAGGTTTCGGCCCGTTGTTCGCGCAGGGAGGCGAACCAGAGTTTGAGCAGGCGGCGAGAGGTTTCGTGCATGGAGTCGCCCAGAGCTACTTGCGCCCAGGCCACGCCCTGCTCGCCGAGTTCGCTGTCCAGCCGTCCCTTGCCGGGCATGCGCACGGCACGCTCCAGGCTTACGTTCCATTCGGGGTAACGCTGATCGGTGGGCGTGATGCGGCGCCGCGCCTTTTCCATGCGCAGATTGGTTTCGTGAGGGCCAGCTTCCAGCCGATCACGATCCGCCTCGTGGGCCGTCAATTGCGCGCGGCCAGCGGCGACCTCGGGTGCTTGGCGAATGGCCCGTGCAGCGATGGCCGGCGCGGGCAGATCGGGCGCATCTTGGGAAGCTGCGAGGGCGATCAGCGGCAGTGCTGCTGCGACGATGACCAGATGCTTCAGTCCTCCGCATATCGTCATTCCCGCGAAGGCGGGAATCCAGGTTTTATGCGGCGTCCCATGGATTCCCGCCTTCGCGGGAATGACGGGCTTGGTGCCAGTTTTTGGTGTTCCTCGAACAACAGTGTGCGCGATCGGGAATGACGTTCTTTCAGACCAAGTAGTCATCATCATTTAATCCTCCCCGCTTCCAGCACCGGGACGATCCAGTAGAAAAGGTTGGCGCCGGACAGGTGTTCGCGCAGCAGGGCGACGGTGGCATCCGCCGTTTCGCGGGCGCCGACGATGCGGATACACATGCGACGCGAACTGCCACGCACTTGTTCTACCGGGGCGAGCAGTTCCACGCCGTCACCGTGGCCTTCGCCGCAGGTAGTGGTAAAGCCGTGCACCGTGTCGGGATGGGCGAGCAGTACGTCGAGCACCACGTCTTCCACGGCGTGGGGCACCACTAGGGTGAGCAAAACGTTTTCAGTGCTCATTACGCACTCTCCTTGCGATCAACGCCGAAGCGTCGGTAGAACACCGGCAGCAGCAACAGGGTCAGGGCGGTGGAACTGACCAGCCCGCCAATCACCACGATGGCCAGGGGCCGCTGGATTTCCGAACCGGGGCCGCTGGCGAGCAGCAGAGGCACCAGGCCGAAGGCGGCGATGGAGGCCGTCATCATCACGGGCCGTAGACGGCGCTTGGCGCCTTCCACCACCACCCGCTCCATGGGAAGGCCCTGGGCCAGCAGTTGATTGAAGTAGGTCACCATCACCACGCCGTTCAGCACCGCGATGCCGAGGAGGGCGATGAAGCCCACGGAGGCCGGCACCGACAGATATTCGCGGGCGATGAGCAGGGCGAACACGCCGCCCACCAGAGCGAAGGGAATGTTGGCGAGAACCAGAATCGCCTGCCGCACGGAGCGGAAGGTGGACATGAGCAGCAGGAAGATCAGCAGCAGCGCCACGGGCACCACCACAGCCAGCCGTGCCGCCGCCCGTTGTTGGTTCTCGAACTGGCCGCCCCAGACGATGCGCACACCGGGCGGCACCTGTTGCGCCACCTTGGCCTTGGCTTCATCAACGAAGCCCACCAAGTCACGGTCGCGCACGTTGGTCTGCACCACCACGTAACGCTCGGCGTTTTCACGATTCACCTGCACCGGCCCATCGACGCGCTCCAGACGAGCGATGGCGGAGAGCGGTACCGCGCCGCCCGCATTTTGCCCACTGGGCAAGGCGAGACGTAGATCGGCGAAGCGGGCGTAGGAACTGCGCAGATCGTCGCCGCCCCGCAGCAGTAGCGGCGTGCGCCGGCCCGGCTCGATCACCAGCCCCGTGGGCCAGCCTTCCACCAGGGTGCGCAGCTGGTCTTCAACGCTGCTCATGGTCAGGCCCAGGCGGCCCACGGCCAGCGGATCGATGGCCACGCGCAGGTACTGCACGCCTTCGTTCTTCACGGTGAACACGTCCTCGGCGCCGGGCACGGTCTTCACCGTGGCAGCTACCTTGGCGGCGAGGCCGTTGAGCTGGTCCATGTCGGTGCCGTAGATCTTGATCGCCACGTCGCCGCGCACGCCGGTGAGCATTTCCGACACGCGCATTTCGATGGGCTGGGTGAAGGTGTAGGCAAGGCCGGGGAAATCGTCGAGCACTTTACGCAGCTCGTCCATCAACCATTCCTTGTTGGGCTTGCGCCATTCGGCGATGGGCTTCAGCACCAGAAAGCTGTCGGTCTGGTTGAGGCCCATGGGGTCAAGGCCCAGTTCGTCGGCGCCGCTGCGGGCCACCACGCCCTTCACCTCGGGCAGCCGTTCCATGATGGCCCTCTGCACGCGGCCATCCATTTCCAGGGTGGCGTTGAGGTTGATGGACGGCAGCTTTTCCAACTGCACGATCATGTCGCCTTCGTCCATGGTGGGCATGAAGGTCTTGCCGATGAAGGTGTAGGCGATGCCTGCCGCCACAAGCAGCGCCAAGGCAGCAATGACGGCTTTTTGCGCATTGACCAACACCTTTTCCAGCAGCGGGCCGTAGAGGGCGTTGAGTTTGCGCACCAGCCACGGTTCGTGAGGCACGCCCTGATGCAGTAGCAGGGATGAGAGCACCGGCACGATGGTGAGCGCAAGCACCAGCGAGGACGAAAGGGCGAAGACGATGGAAAGCGCCACCGGCACGAACAACTTCCCTTCCAGACCTTCCAGCGTCATGAGCGGCAGGAAGACGATGACGATGATGGCGATGCCCGACACAACCGGCGCCGTCACTTCGCGCACCGCCCGGTAGATCAGGTGCAGCTTGGGCAGCCGTGATAGCGCGTCCTGCCGCGTGAGTTGCGTCTCCACGTTTTCCACCACCACCACCGCTGCATCCACCAACATGCCGATGGCGATGGCAAGGCCGCCGAGACTCATCAGGTTGGCGGAGAGGCCGGCCACGTTCATCAGGATGAAGGTGCCCAGCGCGGCGAGGGGCAGCGCCAAGGCCACCACGATTGCCGCGCGCAGGTTGCCGAGGAAGGCCAGCAGCAGGATCACCACCAGCACGATGGCTTCGATCAGGGCTTCCGACACGGTAAAGACGGCCCGCTCCACCAACGCGCTGCGGTCGTAGAAGGACACGATCTTCACGTCCTTGGGCAGGCCCTTTTCGATTTCGGCCAAGGTTTCCTTTACGCCTTCCACCACCTGCTGCGCATTGGCGCCGCGCAGGCCCAGCACCAGGCCTTCCACTGCTTCGCCCTGACCGTCCTTGGTCACGGCGCCGTAGCGAGTGAGGGCGCCGATGCGTACCTGGGCCACATCGCCCACGCGAACCGGGCTGCCTTGCACGTTGGCGATCACGCGGCTGCGTAGATCGTCCAGGTTTTTCACGTTGCCTTCGGAACGGACCAGCAGCGTTTCTTCACCTTCGCTCAGGCGACCCGCGCCGTCGTTGCGGTTGTTGGCTTCCAGGGCAGTGCGCAGTTGCTCAAGGCTGATACCGCGCGCGTTGAGCGCCGCCACGTCGGGCACCACTTCAAAGCTGCGAGCCATGCCGCCCAGGCTGTTCACGTCGGCCACGCCGCGCAGGGTGCGCAGGCGGGGGCGGATGGTCCAGTCGAGCAGGGTGCGTTTTTCTTCGAGGGATATCGGTCCCTCGATGGTGAACATGAACATCTCGCCGAGAGGCGTGGTGAGCGGCGCCAGACCGCCCGAGGCGCCACCGGGGAAATCGGCGGCGACGCCGGCATAGCGCTCCGCCACCTGCTGCCGCGCCCAGTAAACATCCGTGCCTTCATCGAAGTCGATGGTCACGTCCACCAGCGCGTACTTGGAGGTGGTGCGCAACATCTTCTCGTGGGGGATGCCCAGTAGCTCCTGTTCCAGGGGCACGGCGATGCGGGACTCCACCTCTTCCGGCGTCATGCCCGGTGCCTTGACGATGATCTTCACCTGGGGCGTGGAAACGTCGGGGAAGGCGTCGATGGGCAAGGATTGGAAAGCAACGATGCCCGCTGCGATGAGCAGCAGGGTTGCCATCAACACCAGCAGGCGCTGGGTCAGGGAAAATTCGACGATGCGATTGAACATGATGGTGTCCGGGAAAACGGATCAACAAAGGAGGATGCGGGCTTTACGGGAATGGGGGAGACTCGGCCCCCTCACCCTGTCCCTCTCTCGCGAGGGGAGAGGGAACCTGCTGCTGCGAACCGGCGCAAGTGCTCTCCCTCTCCCCTTGTGGGAGAGGGACAGGGTGAGGGGGGGATCCATTTCTCTTAGCGCCGCCGCGGTCATCCTCGCCTTTCATTGCAGCGCCGCCTTGAGCGCCGCGACGCCCCTCACCGCGATTCGGTAGCCTTCCTTCAGGTCGCCGCCCACCAGGGTGTTGCCGCTGCCTTCGCTGACCACGCGTACGGGCAGGGCCACGAAGCCGCCCTTGGCGGTTTCGGCAAAGACGTGGGGTTCGGGCAGGCGCACCACCGCGCCGGTGGGCACCCGCCACAGGGCTTCCTTCGTAGCGGACGATGACGGCGTGGCTGCTTGGGTCGCCACCACAGCTTCCACCGATTGGCCCGGACGCAGGCTTTCCGCGCCCTTGTCGATGCGAGCGCGCAAGGTCAGGGTTTGGCTACCGCCCAGTTGGCGCCCCACGTTGATGATCTTGCCCTTGGCCTGGCTGTCCTTCACCGTCACGTCCAGACCGGGTTTCAGCTCGGCGGCGAGGGAGGCAGGCACCTGGATTTCCAGCCAAAGAGGTGAGAGCTTGCCGATGCGGAACAGCGGCGCGGAAGCTTCCACCCGTTGGCCGGGCACCGCATTCTGTTCCAGCACCACGCCGCCAATAGGCGCTACCAGCGCGCCGTTGCCGCCCGCCAGTTGCAGGGCGCCGGACCGTTGCAGTTCCATGGCCGCCGCTTCCTTAGCCGAAGCGCGGGTGGATGAGAGGCGCGATTCGGCAATGATGCCTTCCGCATAAAGTGCCTCGTCCCGTTTCAGATTGCGGGCCGCCAAGTCCGACTGGCTACGGGCCACTGCGTGGTCCCGCTGGAGTTCCAGCAGTTGTGGGCTCGCCAGCCGGGCCAGCACCTGCCCGGCTTTCACCGTGTCGCCGGCGGCCACGGTGACCTGTTCCACCAGTCCCGCCACCGGAGCCGCCACCACGCGCATCTGCTCGAAGGGCACCGCCACCGTGGCCGGCAAGCTCGCCGCAGAACCTTGGCTCGCGGCCTGCACCGCTTGCACTTCCACGCCCAAGCTCTGGCGCTGGCTGGGTGTCAGGGCAATGTCGCCACCGGCTTGAGCAGTGGCGGCGAACAGGGTGAGGAGGAGGGCGGAGTAACGGCAAAACGAAGACATGGCGATTCCCAAGGCGAGGAAGACCGCCATAGTGTAAGGATAGGATTAAGGTGACATTAAGATTGGGAGTGGCGGGTGGCATATTGGTCTAGGCATGGCTTACATCTCGCCAAAGGAAAGGTCGCCACACCCCCCGCGCTATAATCCGCGCCCTTCCCGCCCCCGCGTTTCCTCGCTCCATTCCCCATGAACGTCCTGTTTGAAGAAGACGGCGCCTTCAAGGCCGGCGTTGTGCTTGCCGATCAGACCACCTCCCTGCAAGTGGAAC
>DASUJA010000038.1:0-2283 GCA_036279515.1 Rhodocyclaceae bacterium
GTAGAACTCCTGGTCGTTCTTGTCCACGCCGAGGATGCCGATGTGGCCCACGTGGTGGTGACCGCAGGCGTTCATGCAGCCGGAGATGTTGAGCTTGAGGCTGCCCAGTGCTTCCACATCTTCCAACTGCGCGAAGCGTTCCTGGATGGAATTGGCCACGGGGATGGAGCGGGCGTTGGCCAGATCGCAGAAGTCGCCGCCGGGGCAGCAGGTGATGTCGGTGAGCAGGCCCACGGTGGGCGTCGTCATGCCCACGCCGCCGGCCTGCGTCCACAGCAGGTAGAGGTCGGACAGCTTCACGTCGGGGATGATCAGGTTCTGGGCCTGGGACACGCGCAGCTCGCCGAAGCCGAAGCGATCAGCTAGGTCGGCGGCCTGGAGCATCTGCTCGCTGCTGGCATCGCCGGGGGCGCGGCCGGGGACCTTGAGGGAAAGCGTCACGGCCGCGTAACCGGGCACCTTGTGGGCATGCGCGTTGTGGGCAGCCCAGGCGGCGAAGGCCTTGTCGTCACGCTTGGCGATCTCGAACTGCACGTCCTTCTCAGGCAGGGCCTGATAGGCGGGCGCGGTAAAGTGGGCGGAGACGCGGGCCACTTCGGCTTCGGTAATGGTGGAGGGGCCGTCCTTCAGATGCGCCCATTCTTCTTCCACCTGCTTGGCGAAAGCGTCGGTGCCCAGGGCCTTCACCAGAATCTTGATGCGGGCCTTGTAGGGGTTGTCGCGGCGGCCGTAGCGGTTGTACACGCGCAGGATGGCTTCGGCGTAGGTAAGGATGTGCTGCCAGGGCAGGTACTCACGCACCACCACGGCCAGGATGGGCGTGCGGCCCAGACCGCCGCCGACCCACACGCGGAAGCCCAGCTCGCCTGCCTCATTGCGCACAGCCTGGAAGCCCAGATCGTGGATGCGCACGCCGGCTGCGTCGTCAGGGCCGCCAGCGAAGGCGGTCTTGAACTTGCGCGGCAGGTAAGCGAACTCGGGATGGAAGGTGGACCATTGGCGATAAATCTCGGCCCAGGGGCGGGGATCGGTCACTTCGGTGGCAGCCACGCCGGCCAGGGGATCTGAACTGGTGTTGCGGATGCAGTTACCGGAAGTCTGGATCGCGTGCATATCCACGTCGGCCAGTTCTTCCAGAATGTCGGGCACCGCTTCCAGCTTGGGCCAGTTCAGTTGCAGGTTGTGGCGCGTGGTGAAGTGGCCGTAGCCCTTGTCGTAGCGGGTGGCCACGTCGGCCAGCTTGCGCAGCTGAACGGAGGACAGCACGCCGTAGGGCACGGCAACGCGGAACATGGGCGCGTGGCGCTGGATGTAGAGGCCGTTCTGCAAACGCAGGATGCGGAACTCATCGGCGGAGAGGGTGCCGTCCAGGAAGCGCCGGGTCTGGTCGCGGAACTGGGCGACCCGTTCCCGCACCAGGCGGCGGTCGATTTCGTCGTATTGGTACATAGGACTCTCTCGGTCAGAAAGCGATCAAAAAGCAATCAACTTCGCGCCCACCAGCACCAGCATGCCGGCCAGGGTGGGACGCAGGATTTTTTCGGAGATGCGGGCAGCGAGGTGGCTACCCAGATAGATGCCGGGCAGAGAGCCCAACAGCAAGGAAACCAGAAGGTCCCAGTTTACGCTGCCGAGCCACCAATGGCCCAGGCCGGCGATCAGCGTCAGCGGCACGGCGTGGGCCAGATCGGAGCCGACGATGCGGATCGCCGGTAGCTTGGGATAAAGGAAGAACAAGGCGGTCACGCCCAGGGCGCCGGCGCCTACGGAAGAAAGGGATACCAGCAAGCCGAGGATGGCGCCCGTGGCGATGGTCTTCCAGGGATGGTGCTCTGCGTCCGGGTTGTTGCGCTGGGCCCAGGCCAGCAGGCGATGGCGGAAGAGCAGGGCGGCGGAGGTCAGCAGCAGCGCGATACCGAGGGAAAACGTGATGGTCTTGGCAGCGGAGCCCAAACCGCCAGGAGCGAAGGTATGCACGCCCAATAAGGTCAAGGCGGCCGCGGGCAGGCTGCCGCTGGCCAGTAGTTTCACGATACGCCAATCCACGGTGCCCTTCTTGGCATGGACCCAGGTGCCGCCCGATTTGGTGATGGCCGCGTAGAGCAGGTCCGTGCCCACGGCCGTGGCTGGGTGGATGCCGAACAGCAGCACCAGCAGCGGCGTCATCAGGGAGCCGCCGCCCACGCCGGTGAGGCCAACAATGGCGCCGACGGCGAAGCCGGAAATGGTCTGGGCAAAATCTACGGATATCATGTCTTTGGAATAAGTTGGGGCTAGGCAAGC
>DASUJA010000039.1:0-2458 GCA_036279515.1 Rhodocyclaceae bacterium
CTCTGGTACGCGACCATTGCCGTGATCGGCAAGGAGCGGGCGGAGCACTTCTGGCCGGTGAAAGACCTTGAAGCGGCAGGCGCCCTGGTGGCGGGCGGTTCCGATTGGCCGGCGGGGCAGGACACGCCGAATCCCTGGATCGGTATTGAAGGCATGGTGACCCGGCGTAATCCCACCGGCGAAATTCCTGGCGCCCTGTGGCCCGAGCAAGCCATTGCGCTGCCCGCTGCCCTGCGCGCCTACACCCGCAACAGCGCCGAAGCCATGGGCTTGGGCCAAGTGACAGGCAGCGTCGAGCCGGGCAAGTCGGCAGACCTGATCGTGCTGGATCGCAACCTATTCAAAGTGCCCGTGGAAAAGATCCACGAAACAGCGGTGATGCAGACTTACTTCCAGGGCCGGGTGGTGTATCGCCGATAGGCCCCTCGACTTCATCCGACAGGATCGCGTCTCCAACGATCTAACCTGTCACTCCTCTGCCCCGCGTCTTGCAAAAGCGCGGGGCTCTTTTTTTGCGCGCGCGTCGTTGCTGCGGTTGCTGATTATCCTGTGGTCGTCACTTGGGCGGCGGCGGAGGAGAGCACCAGACGCACCAATTCCGATTGCCGCGCCGTGGCGGTTTTGGCCAGCACCTGCTTCAACTGGCCGCGCACGGTGCCGATGGAAACCTTGCGCAAGGTGGCGTAGTCCTCCAGGGTGTGACCGTCCACCAAGGCGCTCACCAGCCGGGATTCAGCGGGGGTAAGACCGAACAGTCGCACCAGCGCATCGGAAGAAACCGGCGTGCCCATGTCGGGCGTGGTGAGAATCAGCAACACCGATCCGCAGCCGTGCATTTGCGCTTCAGCATCGTCCAAGGGCTGCAAGGCCAGGTGCATGACGCGGGATCCGTGGCCCAGAGCCAGATAGCGGCCATCGCTGCCGGCAGCCACCGTTGTAATTTCGCGCAGCAGTGCTTCCGTGATGGGCGGATTACGTCCCAGAAGAGAGCCCGCATGAAGGCGCAGGGCGCTGTCGCCGACGGACAGCATTCGCTCGGCGCTGCGGTTGGTCCATTGCACCTCGCCGTCGCAGTTGCAGATCACCATGCCGCTGCGCAGCCTGTCGAAATGTCTGCGCAGCCGGGCGCCAATCTCCGTCGCCGACTCCAGTCGTCGAGTCAGGCTGGCGGCCTGATGGATGTGGGGCGCCATGTTCGCCAGCCGATCGATCCCGGTTCTGGAAAAGTCGCCTTCGTCGGCGGGACGATGCAAGGCCAAGGAAACGTAGCTGTTCCGGTCGACCTGCCAGAGGGTGCCGAGGAAGCATCCCAGACCGAGGGTTGCCAATTGGCGGCGTAGTTCGTGAAGGGAGCGTTCGTCATGACCGAACAGATCCTCGTCTCGCACCAGGCGGTCAAGTCCGAGGAGGCCGCGCTTAAGGTCGAGGCGAGGATTGTCCTCGCCAGAGATGGGTTGGGCGCGGGTGGCGATGAAGCGCTGGGTGTGGGAATCCTGTACGGACCAGCGTTCGCGCAGCCGCGCTCCTTCCAGATCGAAGCTCTGGATAACTGCCGAAACCGCGCCGGTCTCGGCGCATATCTGATCGAGAACCCGTGGCCATCTGTTCGGCGTGGTGGGGCAGGCGTAGAGGTCGAGCAGCAGCGAATCCGGTCGATCCCAAGGGGAGCGATCGGCGACGCGAAGCTGGGAACGACTCGGTGCCGTGAGATTCATGTTGTTCAAATATAAACAATACAGGGTGCGAATTTGCCCAAGACCTTGGAGCTTGTCAATCACGACCGTACCCCGTGAACGGCAGCAGACATCGTGCCAGTTTGTAAATATGTTAACTGGGTGAAAGATGGCCGGTAACGGTGCGGGTTTGCGGCGATAACGCGGTGGCGGCGCAAGTGTTGCGCATGCGCCGAAGCGGGGCGCTGCAACGGGGAGAGGCACTAGGGTAGTGCCGAGTTCTGGACTGTCTGGGTGGGGGGCGCTTCATGCGCCTTTGGTAGGAGCGGCTTCAGCCGCGAACGCTAGTCGCATGGGCAAGACCATTCGCGGCTGAAGCCGCTCCTACGGGGACGGCGGGTCACATTTCTTGTTCGACCAATAGCGGCAGGGGCTCGGGGGCGAACAGTCCGCGCTTCATGACAAAGCGGGTCCACAGGGCCGAGGCCACGCCGACCACACCTAGTACATAGCCTGTGATGGCCATGACCTCGTCGGGGCTGCTGGAGATGACGTAGACCATCCCGCAGATGCCGACGATCTGGGGCAGCGGGAAGAGGGGCGAGCGGAACGGGCGTGCGGCTTGGGGATAGCGGCGGCGCAGCACGATGAGATTGACGTGGGCCACGATGTAGGCGATCAGCCACGAGGTGGAAGCGGCGATGACCAGATTGGTGATGGTGTCCGGCGTGTCGCCCATGATCAGGATCGGTATGGCAAAGGCGATGGAGATGGCGACGATGGCG
>DASUJA010000040.1:0-11027 GCA_036279515.1 Rhodocyclaceae bacterium
ACATGGTCAGGTCTTCAATAAGAATGCAAAAAGATTCGCTTTGAGCGCTGCGAAGAGCCCGACGAGCAGGGCCAGCCAATGCACGTCGTAAAACTTTTGCGCAACGACCAGAATTCCAATCGTGGCGGCAACCTTGAACAGCTCACCTGCAACAAAGGTCACCACACTTGTGCGGCCAGCCGAGGCCGCAATTTTCAGACGCAGGACAAACAGCAAATTGGGAACCAGATAAGCCGCTCCGCCAATCAGTGCGGAGATTGCACCTCGTGTGCCAATCCAGCTTCCGGCTACCAAAGCCACCACCACTACGAGCCCCAGTTGCAGACCAATTGCCTTCAGCATATTTCGTCCGCTACGCGCCCCAAATATGGCGATTGCCCAGCACCAAAAGCGCGCGAATATAGAGGGATACATGGCCAAAGTCAAATGTTCCGACAAAGTATTTGACCGTTTTTTGACCCACGTCTTATATAAGACACAAGTCATTGGGGTTGTAGCAAAGGGATGACACCCCGAATCCACGCGGCTTACAAAGCACTTACGGTAGAATGTGCTTTAGAATCACGTCGAAACCGTTAAACATGACGACATGAAGCTCTCTTACGCACGGGAAATCCCTTTTGCCTGGAAAAAGATATCTAAAGTCTTTTCCGCTTTGTCTGATGAGCAAAGGCAGCGCATTCTGCTGACCTTCGATCGGGGCGAGCGCCTAAATGTCACCCAAATTACAGAAGCATCCACGCTCTCCCGCCCAGCCATTTCCCACCACTTGAAAATCCTGCGGGAAGCCGGCGTATTGGCGAGCATCAAGGAGGGCAAGGAAATCTTTTATTGGATCGACAAGCGCTTTCTGCTATCAGCCCTAGGGGGCGTCGTGGATTACGTGAACGCTGAAGTTTGAGCCTTCCAAAAGCCTTTTGTGGCAAGACGAAAAGCGGGGCGACAATCGCCCCGCTTCTTATTCGGGGATCAGTAAGGCAGGCCCACGTAGTTTTCTGCCAGCGAGGTCATGGCAGCCTTGGAACTCACCAGATATTCAAGCTCCGCCTGCTGAATGCGATTGCCAAAATCTCCCGCATCCGGGAAGCGATGAAGCATGCTAGTCATCCACCAGGAGAAACGCTCGGCCTTCCAAATACGCGCCAAGGCCTTGGCGGAATACGCATCCAAATCGGCACTATTGCCGGATCGGTAGTGTTCAATCAAACCTGTGGAAAGGTAATGCACGTCACTGGCCGCCAAGTTCAACCCTTTGGCACCCGTAGGCGGCACGATGTGGGCTGCGTCGCCGGCGAGGAACAGACGACCAAAACGCAGCGGCTCCGCAACGAAGCTACGCAGAGGCGCAATGCTCTTTTCCAAGGATGGACCGATCTTCAAATTGGCTGCCGCCTCTGGATCAAGGCGGCTACGTAACTCATCGTAGAACCGCTCGTCGGACCAATCCTCGACCTTTTCCGTCAAGGACACTTGCACGTAATAGCGGCTTCGGGTCATAGAGCGTTGACTGCACAGTGCGAAGCCGCGCTCGTGATTGGCATAGATCAGTTCGTGATGCAAAGGGGGCTGATCTACCAGCAAACCGAGCCAGCCGAAGGGATAGACCCGCTCAAAATTCTTGATGGATTTTTCGGGAACGCTCTTACGCGACACACCATGGAAGCCGTCACACCCGGCGATGAAGTCACAGCGAATCTCGTGTGTCGAGCCATTCTTGCGGTAACGAACCAAAGGCTGATCGCCATCGAAGTGATGAAGACTCACGTCTTCCGCTTCATAAATGGTTTTGCCGCCGGCTGCAGCGCGGGCTTCCATCAGATCTCGGGTCACTTCGGTCTGGCCGTACACCATCACGGTAGTGCCCGTGAGTTCTTTGAGGTCTACGTGGTGGCGCTCGCCACCAAAAAGAAGGTCGAAGCCGTTGTGCTCGTGACCCTCGCGATGCATGCGTTCAGCAACGCCGGCTTCTTCCAGCTTGCGCACCGCACCCTGCTCCAACACGCCGGCACGGATGCGGCCCAAAACGTACTCGGGACTGCGTTGTTCGAGGATGATGTTTTCGATACCAGCCTTGAGAAGAAGCTGGCCTAGTAGGAGACCGGCTGGGCCGGCGCCAACGATGACAACGGGAGTTTTCATGGGGAAGGTTCCTTATAGGAGTAGTTGTACCTCCCAGTCTAGGAACCTTCTTTTAGACCTAAAATGGATTAGGTTGTCGATTTATTGTACTTTTCTGACATTCTTGTGCGCTTCGCTCACCCTGCCATTTCAGAATTAAGCCGCGCCAGGATGCCATCGAGCTGATCCAGGCTGCCGAAGCGGATAGTGAGAGCACCGGCCCCTTTGCGATTGGCGGATATTTTGACGGTAGCGCCAATACTGTCGGATAGATCTTCTTCAAGGCGAAGAATGTCGCGATTCGGCTCCTTTGCCCCCGCCTTCGCGGCAGGCGGATTCAGTTCGCGACTGACGATGCGCTCGGTCTCTCGCACCGAGAAACCCTTATCCACGACCATCGAAGCAATTCGACCTTGCTCCGCCTTGGGCAAAGGCAGAAGCGCACGGGCATGACCCATTTCGATGTCGCCCGCCATCAGCATGTCCTGCGCAGGCTTCGCCAATTGCAGCAAACGCAGGAGATTGGAAGCTGCGGGACGGGAGCGCCCCACCGCATCGGCTGCCTGTTGGTGCGTCATGCCGAATTCGTCGATCAGGCGTTGCAGACCGGCCGCCTCTTCCAGCGGATTGAGATCTTCCCGCTGGATGTTTTCAATCAAGGACATGGCCAGGGCCGCTTCGTCCGGGATATCCCGAATCGCCACCGGCACTTCGGTCAAGCCCGCGATCTGGCTCGCTCGCCAGCGACGTTCGCCGGCGATGATCTCGTAGCGGTTGCCACCAATAGGGCGCACAGAGATGGGCTGGATCAAGCCTTGCGACTTGATGGAGGCAGCAAGCTCTTCCAGGGAGCCAGGGTCCATGCGGGTGCGGGGCTGATATTTACCTGGCTGCAGGGCGCCTACTGGTAAGGTGTCTTGCCGACTGGCCTCAGGGGTGTTGTTGGCAGCGAGTAGGGCGTCGAGGCCGCGGCCCAGACCCTTCAACTTCGGCGGATTCATTAAACGTTCTCCCAATCTTTGACGCGAGCAATCATTTCTTCGGCGAAGGTCAGATAGGCCTGGGCGCCGCGGGCAGTCTTGTCGAACACTACACCGGGCAAGCCGTAGCTGGGCGCTTCGGCGAGGCGGACGTTACGGGGCACCATGGTCTTGAACACCTTGTCGCCAAAGTGTTGTTCAAGCTGATCGGAGACCTGCTTGGACAAAGTGCTTCGAGTATCGAACATGACCCGCAGCAGGCCGATGATCTTCAAATCCCGATTCAGGTTGGCATGAACCTTCTTGATGGTATTCACTAGATCCGACAGGCCTTCCAGGGCGTAGTACTCGCACTGCATGGGGATGATGACCCCATGGGCAGCGCACAAGCCGTTGAGAGTCAGCATTGATAGAGACGGCGGGCAATCGATGAGGACGAAGTCGTAGTCGTTCTCATGATTTTCCAACGCTGCCTTGAGGCGCATTTCCCGTTGATCCAGGCTAACCATTTCCACTTCGGCGCCAGCCAGGTCGCGGTTGGCTGGCAGCACGTCGAAACGAGCTGCGTACTCGGCAGTGGTAGAGGGAGTCCGTGCCTTTTCCAGCTCGGCCAAGCCCAGCAGGACGTGATAGACAGAATGGGTCAGACCCTGCTTATCCACTCCGCAGCCCATAGTGGCATTGCCCTGGGGATCCAGATCCACCAGCAAGGTTCGCTGGCCATGCAAGGCCAGGGCAGCGGCGAGATTCACTGTGGTAGTGGTCTTCCCTACCCCACCCTTCTGATTGGCAACGGCAAATATGTGCACCAGTTTCCCTCCCCGAAACTCAATTGAAACTAAGTCGAACCCTAGTTAGATCTTTTCCACGATCAACAAATGGCGCTCGGCATCCAGGCCCGGCACCTTCAGTTCGCGGCTTTCCACCAAGCGCCAACCCTCGGGCAGGCGCGCGATCTCGTCGGCGGGATAGACGCCCTTCATGGCCAGCAAGCGACCACCGGACTGCACCAGATGGCCTGACCAAGCCACAAAATCCGCCAGATCAGCAAAGGCGCGAGACGTTACAGCGGCAAATTGCCCCTGGGTCTTTTCCACCCGCGCACCATGGGCCGTGAAATTGGCGAGCTTGAGCTCGATCTTGGCCTGCTGCTGAAAAGCCACCTTCTTTTCCACCGTCTCGATGGAGGTGATCTTCAGGTCGGGCCGGACGATGGCCAAAGGAATGCCCGGCAATCCGGCACCGCTACCCACATCGGCAAGGGTGTCGATGCCTTCCAGATGCGGGGCGAGACTCAGGGAATCGAGCAGATGATGGGTGACCATCTCCGCCTCATCGCGAATCGCCGTCAGGTTGTAGGTGCGGTTCCATTTGGAAAGCAGCCGCAGGTAGGCCATCAACTTGGCTTCCATGGCTTCAGCCTGATCGCTAGGCAGCGTCATACCGAGAGCGGCAATGCCCTCGTGAAGAGTGAGTTCCAAACTCATGCAGCCTGGTCCTTACCCTGGGCAGGGAAGCGGCGCTTGAGATGCACCAGCAGTAGGGAGATGGCTGCCGGCGTGATGCCCTGAATGCGGGAAGCTTGGCCCAGGGTTTCGGGCTTGAATTCGTTGAGCTTTTGCTGGACCTCAATGGAGAGGCCGCGCACCTCCCGGTAATCCAGGTCCGATGGCAGTGCCAGGGTTTCGTTGGCTTGCGCCTTTTCAACTTCTTCCTGCTGGCGGTCGATGTAGCCTTGGTACTTTGCCTGAATTTCCAATTGCTCAATCACTTGAGCATCGGTTTGAGCTTCGCCCGCCTGGGGCAAGGTCATCAGGGATTCGTAGCTCACCTCGGGACGGCGCAGCAGATCGAACAAGCTGTACTCCCGCTCTACCGCTTTGCCAAGCACACGCATGGCGTCAGCTTGGGCCAAGGTGCGGGGATTGATCCATGTGGATTTGAGTCGCTCAGCTTCCTTAGCCACTGCATCGCGCTTGCGATTAAAGACATCCCAGCGAACATCATCCACCAAACCAAGCTCGCGACCAGCTTCGGTCAGACGTAGGTCCGCATTGTCTTCGCGCAAGGAGAGGCGGTATTCGGCACGGCTGGTGAACATCCGATAGGGCTCAGCCACACCGCGGGTAATGAGGTCATCGACCAGCACGCCGAGATAGGCTTGATCCCGGCGAGGACACCAGGCAGCCCGCTCTTGCGTGTAGAGCGCGGCATTGACGCCCGCCAGCAGACCTTGGGCGGCAGCTTCTTCGTATCCGGTGGTTCCATTGATCTGACCCGCGAAGAAAAGACCATGGATCGCCTTGGTTTCCAGGCTGGCCCTTAGGTGGCGCGGATCGTAATAGTCGTACTCGATGGCGTAGCCAGGGCGCAGGATATGCACGTTCTCCAGGCCGCGAATGCTTCGCACCAAAGCCAGCTGCACATCGAAGGGCAAGCTGGTGGAGACACCCTGAGGATAGATCTCATGGGTAGTGAGCCCTTCCGGCTCCATGAATACCTGATGGCTATCCTTGTCCGCGAAGCGGTGAATCTTGTCCTCAATGGAGGGACAGTAGCGCGGACCCACCCCCTCAATCACCCCAGTGAACATTGGCGAACGATCCAGGCCGCCGCGGATGATTTCATGGGTACGAGGATTGGTATGCGTGATCCAACAAGGCACCTGTTGCGGATGATGCTCGGGCTTACCCAGGAACGAGAATACGGGCACCGGATCGTCGCCGGCTTGGCGCTCCATTACTGAGTAATCGATGGTCTTACCATCCAGGCGCGGCGGTGTTCCCGTCTTGAGCCGACCGACTGGCAGCTTCAATTCCCGCAGGCGTTCCGCCAGGGAAACAGAAGCTGGATCACCAAAGCGCCCTGCCCTGTAGTGCTCCAGACCCACGTGCACCAAGCCATTAAGAAAGGTACCGGCTGTCAACACGACGGCGCGGGCGTTAAAGCGAATGCCCAACTGGGTAACCGCGCCCACCACCCGATCACCTTCAACGATCAGGTCGTCTACGGCCTGCTGAAACAGTGTCAGGTTGGACTGGTTTTCCAGACGATTGCGGATTGCCTGCTTGTACAACTGCCTATCCGCCTGGGCGCGAGTCGCACGTACTGCGGGACCCTTCGATGCATTCAAGATACGGAACTGGATACCAGCTTCGTCAGTGGCTGAGGCCATGGCACCACCCAGCGCGTCCACCTCCTTCACCAGATGGCCTTTACCAATACCGCCGATGGACGGATTGCAGGACATAGCCCCCAGAGTTTCGATGTTATGGGTCAAAAGCAGCGTATTGGCGCCAGCGCGGGCAGAAGCCAAGGCGGCTTCTGTGCCGGCGTGACCGCCACCAATAACAATCACATCAAACTCGGCAGGGAACAACATGGGGAGGTTTGCGGGGGTGCAAAAAGAGGCGCAATGATACGCCTCCCCCCTACAAAACCAAATCGTGAAACGTGTTTCACATGAAACAATCGCAAGGATGTTTCATGTGAAACATCATGAAAAAGTATCGAACGCGATCTTCAAGATCAGAGCAGACGTCACAACCAGAAACATTCCCCGCACAAAACCTGCCCCATGCTTTAGCGCAAGCCGACTACCTAACGTCGAGCCAACAACGTTACAGACGGCCATTATCACGGCGAACTTCCAAAGGATTTGGTCATGAGGAATGAAGAATACCAAGGCTGCCACGTTCGTAGCGACATTGACCACTTTCGCGCATACCGAGGCACGCAGAAAATCAAATCCAAAAAATCGGATGAACACGAAAGTGAGGAAACTACCAGTTCCTGAGCCGAAGAAACCATCGTAGAACGATCACCGCACCGATCAACAAAGCAGGAAACGGCGGGCGGACAGACTGGCCATGGAGTTTCCCGAAATCAGGCCTAAGTAGGGTGTAACCCAACACCGAAATCAAAAACAGAAAAACCATAGGCCGCAGCATATCTTTGGCCAGCAAAGCCACAACAGCTGCACCCAAGAAGGCAAACAAGAGTGCGGCACAGGTCGCGGGTAGTGTCACTTCGCGCCAAGGGACTTCGATTCCACGTCCATATCGCCAAGCAGCATCGAGAGGGCCAAACACACTGGCACACCTTGTTGGCACCAAACAGAACTGTTGGCGTTTGATCGGGCAATACAGCAAGCCAGGCTGGAACCTGAACAAGCCACCACCACCAGAAACGCGTCCACGAAACCAGCCGTCAAGGCAGCCAGGGCAAGTAAGACGAGCTCCGCCGGAAAACTACTTGCCGATGCAGAAGCGGGAGAAGATGGCCCCGAGCAGATCGTCCGGGGTGAATTCCCCAGTGATGCGAGATAGCGCATCCTGTGCCAAACGCAATTCTTCGGCGCACAGCTCTATCTGCATCAGCTGGCCTGCCGCCAGCGCGAGGCGCTCGGAAGCGGAAGTCAAAGCTTCCAGGTGACGTTCACGAGCAAGAATTACGTCCTCCCCATGTCCCTGCCAACCAGCCTTTTCAAGCAGGACTTCGTGGAGCAGATCCATCCCTTGCCCTAACTTGGCAGACACACAGACATGAACGCTGCCGCCCTCTTCCCAACGCTTGGGTTCCATTTGGGCGAGATCGCATTTGTTATGGACCACCACTCGACGAACGCCACCCGGCAACCGGGTAGCAATGGCTTTATCCGCAGGCGTCACTGCAGTACGGGCATCCACGAGATGAAGTACTAGATCGGCCTTCTCGATTTCCAGCCAACTGCGCTCGATACCGATACGCTCCACAGGTTCGTCACTATCCCGAAGACCCGCTGTGTCGATGATGTGCAACGGAATGCCTTGGACCTGAATGGTCTCGCGCAGGGCATCCCGTGTCGTGCCGGCGATGTCGGTCACGATGGCACGCTCTTCCCCGGCGAGCCGGTTTAGGAGAGATGACTTACCGGCATTGGGCAATCCAGCCAATACCACATGCAATCCCGTACGCAGCAAACTGCCCTGCCGGGCACGCCGACGAAGATCCGCCAAACCCGCGCGCAGCCGATCCAACCGCTGGCTTGCATCGGTATCTCGGATAACGTCGATTTCCTCATCGGGGAAATCCAGGGTCGCTTCCACCAGCATGCGCAACTCCGTGAGCTGCGCTACCAGTTCATGAACCGACCGGGAAAAATCCCCAGACAAAGACCGCAGCGCCGAGCGAGCGGCAGCTGCCGTGGAAGCCTCGATCAAATCCGAGACTGCCTCGGCTTGAGCCAAGTCCATTTTGTCATTGAGGAAAGCGCGCCGAGAAAACTCACCCGGTTCCGCCAAACGGGCACCCAGTTCCAGACAGCGGTTCAGCACCAACTGAAGAACCACTGGCCCGCCGTGCCCCTGAAGTTCCAGCACATCTTCGCCGGTAAAGGAATGAGGTGCAGGGAAATAAAGCAGGATGCCCTGATCGATGGCCGATCCCAGAGCGTCGCGGAAACTTGCCAGAGTAGCCTGCCGGGGCTGAGGCGCCTGGCCGGAAAGGGCCTGGGCGAAAGACAGAAGTTGAGGCCCAGAAATCCGGACCACGCCGATGCCACCACGACCCGGAGCCGTGGCGACAGCGGCGATCACATCACTAGGCGGCCTTCTTTCCACCTTCGATCAGGCGGTTGATTTGCCATTGCTGAGCAATGGACAGAAGGTTGTTCACAGTCCAGTACAACACCAAACCAGAGGGGAAGAAGACGAACATGCCGGTAAAGACGATGGGCATGATCATCATCACCTTGGCCTGCACGGGATCAGGAGGCGTCGGGTTGAGCTTGGTCTGGAGCAACATGGTGGCGCCCATCAACAGGGGCAGCACGTAGTACGGGTCTTTGGACGACAGATCGGTGATCCACAGAATCCAGGGAGCATGACGCATTTCCACGGCACCCAGCAGAGACCAGTAGAGCGCGATGAACACGGGAATCTGGATCAGAATAGGCAAGCAACCGCCAAGAGGATTGATCTTCTCCTTCTTGTACAGCTCCATCATCTCCTGGTTCAAACGGGCGCGGTCGTCAGCGTAAAGCTCTTTGAGCTTTTGAAGCTTGGGACCCACCAACTTCATCTTGGCCATGGACTTGTAGCTGGCCGCAGATAAGGGGAAGAACACCGCCTTGATCGCTACTGTCAGAAGAATGATGGACCAACCCCAGTTATTGGTCAGCTTGTGCAGCATTTCCAATACCCAGAACAACGGCGAAGCAATGACCGTCAACCAACCGTAGTCCACCACCAATTGCAGACCCGGAGCCAGGGCCTTCAACTTGTCTTGCTCCTGGGGACCTGCATAAAGCGACACGTCGATCTGACCATTGTTGGTCGGCAGAATCACACCTGCAGCGTACAAGTTGTCGTTCAGCTTGCGCGAATAGAACTCGCGCTCTTCAGCACCTTTGGGTAGCCAAGCAGACACGAAGTAATGCTGAACCATGGCAACCCAGCCGTTGTCGGCCTTAGTCGCATGCTTGTCCTTGCCTTTGGCGATATCTTCAAAAGCGGTCTTCTGAAACTTATCTTGTTCCGTGTAGAACGCCGGACCTGTATAGGTGCTGGCACCCATGTAGCCGCTCTTTTCCACAACGCCGTCACGTACTAGCTGAAAGTAAGCGTTGGCAGCTTTGGAGCCAGAGAACGAAACATCAACCAGATAGCTACCACGATGGAAAGTATAGGTCTTCACCACCTTGCTGCCATCGGCAGCAGCGGCTTCCAGCCTAACTTCCAGCGCGTCCTGGCCATCCTTCAATTCCTGAGGACCAGGAAGAATCTTCCATAACGTTTTGTGGTTCGGCTGACCTTCACCAGTCAAACCCGATTGACCCACATAGGTGTGGTGCTCATTGGCATCGAACAACACGAAGTTCTTCGTGGTATCGCCATCGCCGCGATGCTTCAGCAGCTCCAGATGAACCAGATCACCACCTTGAGAGGAAATTTCAGCCTGAATCAGGTCCGTGCTGACGGCAACTTTCGGCGCTGAAGCAACAGCAGCCTGAGCAACGGAAGGGACAGCCGCGTTACCGCCGGTCGTCGGCGCAGGCACCTGGCCGTTACTCGAGGAAGCAGCCTGATTTGCCGAAGTCTGAGCGACTGGCGGTTGGGGCAGGTTGTGTTTCTGCCAGGCATCCCACAACATGAAGATGGAAAAGCAGAAAACAAGCAACAAAAGCAGACGACGGTTATCCATGGAATCGCCTATGACGAATGGCAAAAATGAGTCAGGGAACGGGATCGAAGCCGCCGCTCTGCCAAGGATGGCAACGGCTGACTCTACGCACAGAGAGCCATAGCCCTTTGATAAGACCATGGCGCTGTAAAGCTTCGAGAGTGTACTCGGAACAACTGGGATGAAACCGGCACGAACGCCCCAAGAACGGGCTAATCGCCAGCTGATAGCCGCGAATCAACCACAGTAGAGGCGCCACGAGAGGGTTTTTCATTACAGCTCAGGCAACGTTGGAGTTTGGTGCAGTTTTCCCGGCATACCTGGAAGGGAAAGAAAAAGCTTATCCACATCCTGCGCCAACTGCCCACGCAACTCAAGATTGCCAGGCCGAGCCAGCTGATCGCCAGACTTTCCACCGGGTTTTCGCGCCAATTTTAAAATCAAATCCATTGGAGGAAGCCCCAGCCGTTGCCGACGAAAATGCTCCCGCGCAATGCGCTTGATCAAATTACGCAACACAGCGCGACGCGCCAGCCGCTTAGGCACCACGAGCCCCAAACGGGCGGTACTTAGCCCATTGGGACGCCAGTGAAGATCAAACAGAACTCCCCGGGAAACCCGGCGGTACTGAAAAACCGCCGCGAATTCACCGGCTTGATGCAGCCTGTATTCGGGACGGAAGCACGCAGACTCCGTCACCGCGATGACAGGATCGGGTGTCAGACGCTCAGACGATGACGGCCCTTGGCGCGGCGTGCGCGAATAACA
>DASUJA010000041.1:0-27037 GCA_036279515.1 Rhodocyclaceae bacterium
GACCGATCTTGCCATCCTCCGACGCTTGGCGGTACGGCTAGGGCATCCCGCCAACGCTGTACTACATGACTCAGTACCGGTCATCTATTTGGGGGGGAACCAGCCTCAAGATGCACGTAATCATTTTCAGGGACTGCGCGAAGCAAAGCCCGATTTAGTCGGCCTCGCTGTATTTGATCGGTTGGAAAGAGAACTCCACACTGGATCGCAACTTGTCGAACACATGTGGTCTCAGCGTGAGATCGAAAACTACCTTGTCACTCTCGACAGCCTGTGCGGATTTGTTCAATTAGGACTGCGTGAAGATGATCTGATTGAACAAGCAGAACGTTCCCACCGTGTGGACACAATGAAAACCTGCATTGACGAAATGATCAGTGCGTTACGTACCGCTCGTCGGCCAGACCCATGGGGGCCAGATATCAAAGTAACGGATGATTTTCTTGATCCTTTGTTCGAGAACTACTTCCAACAACTTGGAACACCCCAGCAGATATTCAAACGGGACTATCACTGCTTGGCAGAATCCATCCCCCTTGAGCAAATCGATTCAGAAATCATCAAGATGTTGGATGCCATTCATGCAGTAGCGCTTAGGGCTAGCCCCTCCGCGTAAGCCCCAGCAGTTCAGTCAAAACTAACAGCCTTATTCTTTCACCTGCATTTATGCCAAACAACACCATCGACATCTCCGTCGTCATCCCCGTCTACAACGAAGAAGAAAACCTGCCCGATCTGGTGGCGCGCGTCGAGGAAGCCCTGGCACCCAGCGGCTTTTCCTTTGAACTGATCTGCGTGGATGATGGCTCCCGCGACAACTCTGCCGTTGTCCTGCGCGATCTAGCGGCCAAGCACGACTGGCTCCAGCCCCGCTACCTGATGCGCAACTACGGCCAGACCGCCGCGCTGCAAGCGGGCTTTGACGCCGTGCGCGGCCGCTACACCGTGACCCTCGACGGCGATCTGCAAAACGATCCTCTCGACATTCCCGAGCTGATCCGCACCCTGGAATCCCGCCCCGAAATCAACATGATTTCCGGTTGGCGCAAGGACCGTCAGGACGCCGCCGTGAATCGCAAGATTCCCTCCATGATCGCCAACCGCATCATCGCCAAGGTCACCGGCGTCAAGCTCCACGACTACGGCTGCGCCCTCAAGGCCTATCGCAGCGATCTGGTCCGCCGCATCCGCCTCTACGGCGAGCTGCACCGCTTCATCCCCGTCCTGGCCGCCGAAGCCGGCGCCAAGATGATCGAAGTGCCGGTGCGCCACCACGCCCGCACCAAGGGCGTTTCCAAGTACGGCATCGACCGGACCTTCCGGGTGATCCTCGATCTGCTGCTGATGAAGTTCATGCTGCGCTATCTGCACCGCCCCCTGCACTTCTTCGGCGGCACAGGCCTCTGGCTGCTAACGCCCGGCATCGGCATCTGCGGCTACCTGACCTTGCTCAAGCTGTTCGGCGAATCCATCGGCGGACGCCCGCTGCTGTTGCTGGGCGCCATCCTGGTGCTGATGGGCGTGCAACTCATCGGCCTGGGCCTGCTCGGCGAAATCCTGATCCGCGTCTATCACGAGCCCGAAGGCCGCGATCAATACCGGCTGCGCCCGCCGCCCCAGAACTGATCGGTTTGAATTGCTCCGAGGCAGAAATGGCGGAGGCCTAGTAGTTTTTCGACTGGCAACTCCAGGGGAATGCTTATACGATGTAGGGATATAACGTTCGTAATAAGCCTCCGTGCAAATACCCCAACGCCTTTCTCGATTGCTGACGAAGCAAGCCTTCCTACCGCTACTCATCCTCGCGGTAGGCATCGGCGTTACCGAACTAGGCACTTGGCAAGAGCGCAGCCGCATCGCCGGCCAGCAGCGGCAGCAAGCCCTCACTTCGGCGGCAGCCATCCGGGCTGCTCTGGAATCGGAACTCAACGCCAATCTCAATCTGGCGTCCGGGCTGGCGGCCTATCTGCGCAATACCCCCGGGACGCCGACGCAAATTCAGGCAATGCTGGAGGACTTGTATGAGCAGGGGCGCTATCTGCGCAACTTTGCCGTTGCTCCCGACAACCGCATTGCCTACGTCTATCCCGTAGAAGGCAATAAGGCAGCCCTGGGATTGGACTATCGCTCCATCCCCAGCCAGTGGCCTGCCGTCGCTCACATCATGGAAACTCGGCAGCCCTTCCTGGCGGGCCCGGTGCCCCTCGTCCAGGGCGGCGTGGGCTTGATCTATCGCCGACCTGTATTTCTGTCCGATGGAAGCTATTGGGGCCTCATCAGTTCGGTCATCGACATGGATCATTTGTTCGACTCGGTCCTGTCGCCCTTCCTGGCAAAGGGCGCCGCCTTGGCCATCCGCGGCAAAGATGGCCGAGGCGAGCTGGGCGAGGTATTCCACGGCAATGCCGAATTGTTCAAGCAACCCGAAGCGGTGCTGATGGACATTTCCACCCCCGGCGGCCACTGGCAACTGGCGGTCATGCCGCCGCCCCCAGCCGGACTTACCCGCCATCTGCTACTCCTGCATGCGGCGGGCTACGGCGCGACGCTGCTGCTCACCCTCCTTGTCATGCAGGCCATCCACGCCAATGCCCAGCGCCGGCGCTTGGCGGAAAAAGTGCGCCGACTCTACGAGCTATCGCCCCTGGGCATTGCCATGACCGACGTAACCGGGCGCTTCCAGGAATTCAACCAGGCCTTCTGCCGCCTCACCGGCTATAGCGAGGATGAGCTACGAGGCCGTGGCTACTGGGAGCTCACGCCCCCGGAGTACAGCGAGGCAGACAAGAATCGCATCGCCACGCTGCACAAGACCGGACGTTACGGCCCCCACGAGAAGGAATACGTCCGTGCCGACGGCACACGGGTGCCGATCCGTCTCAACGGCGTGCTCGTCACGGGAGAGGACGGCAACAAAACCATCTGGTCCATCGTCGAGGACATCAGCGAGCACAAGGCATCGGAAGCGCGCATTCATACCCTGGCCTTCTACGACGACCTCACTGGGCTACCCAACCGTCGCCTGCTGCTGGACCGCCTCAGCCACGCCCTGGCCGCCCGTGACAAAAGCGTGGGCGCCCTGCTGTTCATCGACCTGGACAACTTCAAGACCCTCAACGACACCCGCGGCCACGCCGTGGGCGATCTGCTACTGAAGGCCGTCGCCGAGCAGATCGTCAGCTGCGTGCGGGCAGGCGACACCGTGGGACGACTCGGCGGCGACGAATTCGTGGTCATCCTGGAAGGCCTGGGGCATGACGAAATCCAGGCGAGTACGGCGGTGGAAGTGGTTGGCGAAAAGATCCGCGACCATATCAATCGACCCTTCGCGCTGGAAGGGGAGCCTGGCACTCACCACGGCAGCGCCAGCATTGGCATCAGTCTGTTCCGCAGTCACGAAGCCTCCGTTGAAGCCCTGCTCAGGCAAGCCGACGTGGCGCTCTACCAAGCCAAGGACGCGGGCCGCAATGCCATTCGCTTTTACAACACTGCCACCCAGGCTGCGGTGGATGCTCGTGCCGTGATCGAAACCGGCCTGCGCCAAGCCCTGGAACGCAGCGAGTTCCAGCTCTACTACCAACCCCAGATCGACACGGAACGGGGCCTGGTCGGCGCAGAAGCCCTGCTCCGTTGGCGGCCAAGCGACGGCAACATGGTGACACCGGATCGGTTCATCCCCATCGCCGAGGAAACCGGCCTGATCATCCCCATCGGCCAGTGGGTACTGGACCAGGCCTGCGCCCAGATCGCTCGCTGGCAGGCAGACCCGGCCACCGCCCACCTGCAACTGGCGGTGAACGTTAGCCCCCGCCAGTTCCGCCAGGAAGACTTCGTGTCGGACATCAAGCAGACCCTGGCCCATCATCAGGCCTTGCCTCACGGACTCAAGCTTGAGCTGACGGAAGGCCTGGTGCTCGACGACGTGGAAGCCGCCATCCAGAAAATGCAGGCCCTGCGCGTCTTCGGCGTCAGTTTTTCTCTGGACGATTTCGGCACAGGTTACTCATCGCTCTCCTACCTACGACGACTCCCCTTCGATCAACTGAAGATCGACCGCTCTTTCGTCAACGACATCGAGAGCGAGGGCGACAACGCCGCCATCATTCTCGCCATCATCAGCATGAGCCACTCCCTGCATCTACAGGTGATTGCCGAAGGCGTGGAAACCGAGGGCCAGCAGGCCTTCCTCACGGAACACGGCTGCGAAACCTTCCAGGGTTTTCTGTTCGGACGACCGATGCCTGAAGCCGACTTCGACGCCTTCCTCAGCCAAAAGCTCGCGGCCACACAAGTGGCCTGACGCGGCCGCCTGATCGGGCCGCCTACGCAGCCCTGGCCGCCGTACCTCAGTTCGTCTTGCCGTTGTCCTCTGGGCCAGGGGACCACAACGCGGGGAGCGGCGCTTCGCCGTCCAGCCCAGTCGCGCCTTCAGTCACCGGAGAAGTTCCTTCGCCCGTTTCTTCGCCCTTAATACCGCTCGCCTTGAGCCCGATACGCGGGTCATGACCCGCGATGCGCCGAGCCCGCAGGGCGAAAATCCGCGCCGTGGCGGCATCGTTGGCCCCAGCCCGCTCCTGAGCCGCCTGGTTCAACACCAGGGGCTGGTAATGATCCGCAGGAGCGGCGGCACAGCCGGCCAACAAAGCGAAAGCAGGAAAAAGCGCGTAGCCGATTTTCATGGTCGGACCATCAGTAATCAGTATTGCGAGGTGGGATAAACCGCTTCCGGCGGGAAATTCACCGGACGCGCGGCAGCGCCGTCCAGGGAATAGCGCCAGTAGAGCAACAGGCGATTAGGCGTATAGGTGTCGGACCGCTCGATCTCCCAACGTCCGCCGACGAATTCGCGGGGCGATGTCTGGTATTCGACGGCCCCTTGCAGGGAATAGCCGTGACCGAAGCCGTAACCGGCCTCGTATTGACGGTTGCCGGATAGCGCCTGCATGCCGCCATCCGTGGGGAAATAGGGCGCTGCGTCGGTTTGGGAGCGAGAAACAGCCATGGCGCCGCGGACAACCCAGGAGAGCCGTGCATAGCGTTCACCGTAGGTCACGGGCACGGAGTAGGAGCGATAAGCCTGGGGGCTGTAATAACCGCCATGGCCGAAGCTGTACTCGCCCGCATCCTTGCTGAAATGCCAGTTCATGGCTGTGAAGCCCAAGGTCAGCAGTCGATTTTCCTCGTTGACGATGCGCCAGTAAGCACCGGCCATGAGTTGCAGGCGGGTGTTGTCCTCCACGTTGCGGCCCGTGAGTTGATGCAGGCCCGCCGAGGACCAGAAGCCCAAGGCACCGCCCTCGTCCTTGCTCAAGCCGAAGCGGGCGCCGGTGGCCACCACGCCGCCCCAGACGCGACCCGTGTTCGGATCCCGGGCACCGGCGAAGGAAAGCACGCTGCTGGTGATGGGACGGCGGGACAAATCCATGGAGTAGGAGAAAGGCCCCACATCGCCTTTTTGCAACCACCCGCCCACCACATTCACCACCCGGAAGCCCACCGGCGTGGTGCCCACGTCGGCACGCCAGTCGACCCCTTGCAGCGCCCAATTGAGGGAAGCGCCCTGGGCGCTCTGGGCATGGACACCCTGAACGCAGGTGGGTTGGCAGAGGCGCACGCTACCGAAGGTGGCGGCATCTGCCTGATTGGCCAAGTCCAGATCGCCCGCATCCAGGCGAACCAAATCGGCACGCCACACCTGCTGGCGATTTCCTTCCCAGCGTTGTCGCCATTCCACCGGAATCTCCACCGACTCAAAACTGGAGATGCCGTCCGTTCCTGCCCGGCTGCGAATATCCACGGCACTGGAGAGCCAGGCGGACTTCGCATCCAGCACGTCGGCCAAACGACGGTAGCGGCTGTCGCTTTCCAGGTCGCGGGGATCGTTGGGCGCAGCAGTTACAGGGGCATTGGCGGGATCGGCAGCATCGGCGACTGGAGCTGCGGCTGTGGCTGCGCGCAGCGCTTGGTCCGCCGCCAGAGAGCGTTGCAGATAGTCCGCTGCTTCGTTGTAGTAACCGGCCTTCTGGGCCTGTTCGCCGGCATAGGCCAGCAGACGCGGTTCGGCGGGATAGGTCGCCAGCAGACCATTCATCAGCGGTTGCGCCTGGGCGGCATCCAGATCCTGCACGGCGCCGACCAGGGCCACGCGGGCCGGAACGGCGCGCTGCTCGTCGGCCAACAGGCGACGGGCTTCCACCAGGGCGTCGTCCTTGCGGCCTTGACCGGCCACGGCGCGGACGATGCCTTCCCCTGCCCCTTCGGCGACGGTGGCTTCCATGGGATCGAGGGCCATCAGGCTGCGATACCGGGACTCGGAACGGAGGAAGTCTTTTTGCGCGGCGGCCACGCGACCGTCGAGGCGTAGCAGGGGCGCGTCGGCAACGGTGTTGGTAGCAGAGGCGAGCAGCGGCGACAGCAGCGCAGCGGCGGCATCAGCCCGGCCCGCCTGGAGGTCGCGCCGGGCCTGGGCCACGGCCACGTCCCGACGCAATTCCGCCAGGGCTTTTGCATCCTCGGCCTTGAGCGTTGCCGTATCCAGCAAGCGGATTTGGTTGGCGGCCTCCTGCTCCTGATCCGCGTCCCGCAGATAACTGGCGTAGGCCAGACGTTCGGCGGGTTCCTTGTGCAGGGCCAGACGCCTTTCCAGCAGGGCGCGGCCACGGGCCGGCTCGCCGAGGCGACGCCAGCCTCGGGCCACGATCTGGGCCTGCTCGCTGTCCTGCACGGCTCTTTCGGCTTCGTCCATCAAGCCCACGGCATGTTGGCGACGACCGCGAGCGGCGCGGGCCAGGGCCCGGTCGGTCTGAACCTGTATCCACAGACGGCGCTGCAACTGGGCCACGTTGCCGTTGCGGGCGGCGGGCTCCACCGGCTCCAGCACGGCCAGGGCCGCCGTGTCCCGATCCAGGCCGGAAAGGTAGAGGGCATAGGCGTAGCGGGCTGCGGCGTTCTTGGGCGGAGGGTTGTTCCGTGCCATGAGCGCATCGAAGCGCGTCACGCCAGCCTGGGCCTCGCCCAGCTTGGCGCCCTGACGGGCGGTGGCGAAGGTGAGCCAGGGATCGTCCGGATCCATGTCGGCGGCCTGCTTGAGCAGGGCGTAGGCCTCTGCCTCGCGGCCCTTGGCTTGCAGGGCTTCGGCGTCCTGGCGCAACAGGCCGGCATGGAGGGCATTGAGTTGAGGGCCAAGCACCTTGCGCTGGGCCGGCTCCAGTCGGGCCAGCAGATCGTCGGCCTGCTTGCGGCGCCCGGTCTGCACGTAGAGGTCCATGATGCCGGCCAGGGCGGAAGCGTTGGCCGGCTCCTGCCGCAGCACACGGCGGTAGAGCACTTCGGCGGCTTCGGTACGGCCCTGACGGTGACGCACCTTGGCGAGATCGATCAGGGCGGCGGGTTCCTTCGGGTCCAGGGCGTTGGCGGCCAGCAGTTTGTCTTCGGCCAGTTTGAGATCGCCGCCTTCGCTGGCGTCGTCCGCTTCCCGCAGTAGGCCCCAGTACTGGGCGGTGCGCTCCAGGTTGGTCCATTTGCCCGCCTGATCGGGCGCCAGGGTTCGAGCCCGGTCAAAGTAACCACGAGCTTCGGCGTGATGGCCCTGGCGCAAGCGCACCAGGCCCAGGCCGCCCCAGGCCTCGGCATCCTGGGGACGATTGACGACAGCCTGTTGCAGCAAGACTTCGGCCTTGTCCACTTCGCCCTTGTCGAGCAGGGACAAACCTTCCAGTTCGGCCCGGTAGTTGGGATCGGCCATCAACTGCCGATGGTGCTCCACGGCAGCGGAGATCTGCCGCTGGTAGTCGCGCACGGCGCTGTCCGTGGGGTCGTCCGCCAGATAGGCGGCCAGGAAAGGCAAGCTGCTTTCAGACGCCTCCAGCCGCATCACCGCATGACGCCAGGCGCTGCGGGCTTCGCGGGCGATTTCGGGACGTTTGGCCAACTCGGCCAGCACCTGGACGGCGGGCCGACTCACCGGCGCACGGGAAGTTTCATGAGCGGCCAGCGCCAAGCGGAAGCGGGGATTGTCCGGAGCCTGAGCCACCAGGGCGGCAAACCCAGCCCGAGCAGCTGCCCAGCCGTTGGGCGTGGCAGCCACCAGTTGCCAGTATTCGAGGGCCAGATCAGGCGTGGGAGGGCCGTCGGGATAGAGGCTGCGGAAGGCGACAATGGCGGCGTCGGTACGGCCACTCTTGGCCAGCATCCGCGCCTGACGCAGGCGCCCCTTGTCGCTGCCCGAGAGGCGCAGCAGATTGTTGAGACGGACTAGTTCGCTATGCCCCGGCGCCACGGCGGCAAGGCGGGCGATGGTCTTGCGAGCGCCCTCCGCATCGCCCTCATTGGCCTGAATGCGGGCCAGCAGGGCCAGGCCATCGGGCTGTTCCGGCACTAGGCGGAACACCTTGGCAACGGCATCCCGTGCCAGGTCGTTGCGTTTGCGGCCTTCCCACAGACGGGCTTGGGAGAGCAAGGATTGGACGGGATCGGAGGCATCCACGCCCTGGGTGGCGGCAAGGCCTGGAACCGCGCCGGCAGGCAGCAGCGCGGCGCTGATCAGGAGAGACAGGAGAAGACGATTCATTTACCTGCGCAGGTCCAATTGGGTAGCAGACGACCATCGCGACCAAAGCGGAAGCGGCCTTCCATCCAGCCGAGGCCGAATAGGGTCAGCGCCTGTTCGTAGTAGTTGTCGTCGCGGGAAAGGGGATCGCGGGCCTCTACGCGCAGACGCTGGGCACGCAACGCGTCCTTGTCGCCCAGGGCGGAGAGGAAGGGCAGCAGCGCTGCGGAGAAGCCAGTGGGGCCGATGCCCGTGCCGGCGCCTTGGCGGGTGTCGGTTTCCAGGGGCGGCGTGCCGACGGTGGCGGTGAGGCGGGCCATGGGTGCCAGGGTTTTCAGCAGAGGGCCGCGCAAGGGTTCGTCGGCGGGCAACATGCCGGCCCATAGGTAGACGCGAATGGCGTTGTAGCTGCCCACGCCCTTGGTGTCCTCATCGGCCTGGAAGCCCTTGTCGGCACTGTAGCCCACCCAGTCGGGTGAGAGACCGCGCGGAGCGGAACGGACCAGCACATCCATGCTGCTGCCGAGCACCTTGGGCCAGGCCGACTTGGGATAGGCCAGGGCCATGCGGCGCAGCAGTTGTACTGGCACGTAGCTGGGGTTAAGGCGCCAGTGATCGGCGAAAGCAAAGCCTTTGGGGCCGGGCAGCATGGTGGGGCCGAGTTTGGGCAGATCCGTCACCTCTTCCCGCAGGATGCGCTGGGCCAGCAATTCGCCGATGGCGGTGTAGCGATCCGATTGCCAGAGGCGCCCAGCCTCCAGCAACACGTAGGCGATCCACAGATCGGAATCGGAGGCGGCGTTACTGTCGAGCACGCCCCACTGGCCGTCACTCCCCTGCCCCCATTGCCACGCGGGCAGGCGCGCAGTGAGATCGCCGCCGGCCAGGTTGTCCTCGGTCCAGCGCAGGATGCGATCAAAGCTCGCCCGGTCATTGCTCACCAGTGCGTAGAACAACCCGTAGGACTGGCCTTCAGAGGTGGTCACTTTCTCCGGTGTGGAGGAATCGACGACTCGCCCCCCTTCGTTGAGAAAGTGGCCGCGGAAGGACTCCCAGGCGGGCCAGGGGCCGCAAGCAGGTACAGGGGCAGCGTCAGCCGCCAAGGCGCCGGGTGCCATGGGGCTGATGAGCCCCCCGAGCACGGCGAGGGCGAAGGCCGCGATCAGGGGCTTCATGCTTACTCGTCTCCATCCAATAGACGCTTGGCTGCGATGGCCCGCAGGGTGCGCCACAGGGCGAAGGCAAAAATCACCACCGCCAGTACCGACATCACGGCCAGCAGCACCGGATGTTCGGACAAGGGATACCAGATCGCGGTCCAGAAGGGAATATGGCCGAGGGAATAGGTGTCGCCGGCGAGAACGCTGTCCACATGCCCGGCATGGACGAACACGGCGCTACCGTGCATGCCCTTCACCAGACCGGGATTATCCAGGGCATCCAGGGCCAGGCTCAGGTCTTCCGGCGCCACGGCGGTCACGGCCACCACACTGCGACCGCTGGTAACGGGGGACTCGAAACCGAGCAGCGCCGCCAGGGCGCCGCCGCCTTCCATGCGTTCCTGGGAGGCCACGGCGGGATCGGGCTTGGTGCCGAAACCGAACCAGTCATAGAGGAAGCTCACGCCGCGCACGGGCTGGCTGACGATGCGGTTGCCGCCGTCGATCACGGCAGGCAGCTTGTCACTCCAGCGCTTGAGCAGATCCATGTTGCCGGAAGTGCCCACCACCAGCAGATCGGCGTCCTTCAGCGCACCCGCCTCGCTGGGGTTCGCCACGCGCAGCCCCACGGCGGGATAGCCGGTGGATTCACCCATGTGACCGAGCAGAGTCAGGTAGGTCTGCACGTCGGCGGCGGTGGGCTGCTCAGGCAACACGGCCACTGTTTGGGAAAGATCAGCGTATTTGGTAAAGGGGAAGCCAGAGCTAGCGAAGTAGCCCACGTGAGGCATTTCCACGTAGTGAGGATAGCCGGAGAAATCCACGGTGGAATCCGCATCCACCATGGCACGCACGTTCTCCACCTGGGTGTCGCGGCAGTTGCCTTCCTTGTGATAAGTGAAGGAGAAACCAAACTGGAGCTGGTTGCGGCTGCCTAATTTGAAGGCAGGGATTAGCACTTCCTTGCTCTCGCTGAGTAGGCCATCGTCCAGCAAGGGTAGGCGAATGCGGGATGAGTCGCCGCCCTGACCGGAGCTACGCAGATTGAAGGACTGCACCAGTTCGTCGTTGATGGCCATGGTGACGCGTGACTCGCCGACGCGGATGGGCGGCGTGTAGCGGTACTTCAGATCCACGGGCACACCACGGCTGCGCCAGGTGAAGAGGTCGGGCGGAATGCGCAGACTCACCCGCACCAGATCGGGCACATGACCGAAGACCTGGAGTTCCTGTGGCGAGGTAATCAATTCGCCGAAACGCATGGGCCGATCCATGCGCACCCAGTTGGGGGCGTCATAGGGCTGCCGTGGCTTGATCTCGCGAGATTCGCGGATGACCATGCGCGGACCGGAGAAGCCAGTGCTGCCCAGCACCAGGGCATCGGCGGCTTGCTTCAGATCCTTGGCATCGCGACCCAGCACCAGCAGCAGCTTGGAATAGCCATCGGCGGCGTTGTTCATGATGGCGACGGTGGGTCCATCCACCGGCTTCATCTCGGACAAGAAGGCCGGACGCTCGCTGTTGGTGGCAAACACCACGGCGTTGCCTTTGGGCACCGTGTTGAGATTGGCGGGGAAGCGGGCGCCACGCCACTGGGCCAGAGCGCCGAACCAGGAAGCCACTTCGCCTGCGGCGCGCAGGCTGCCTTGGCTGGGCTTGGCGGCAAAGACGAAGGGCAGTACCAGCTTGTTCAGGTCACGCCTGTCGAAGAAGGGCTCCGGCAGCATGGACAGATCGTCCGCCACGCGCAGATGACGCACGGTGAGTTGCAACTCGGAGAGCCCACTCACGTCGGCCCAGAGGCTGGTGTGCAACGGATCTTCGCACTCGGTGGCGTAGTGGCCGACGAAGCGCAACTGGAGGCGATTGAAGTCAGCGATGTAGCGCGGATCGATGGGGATATCCATGTCGACCTGCTGGCCCGCTTTCTCCTTGGTGATGGGCGCCAGGCCAACCACCTCATCGTTGAGGATTACCTTGATGTGGGACTGGTTGGCAATCAGGGCGGGGGAGTAGATGTAGCGCAGATGAAGCACCGCCTTGGTCACCAACTCGTCGGCACGGGAACCGAAGGAAATGTTGGCGGCACCTTCCGTAGTACGCAGTTCTACCTTGGGCGTTCCCGTCAGTGACTTCAGGGTGACGCGACGAACCTCCACCAAGGGATCCGTGACAAGTGAAGCAGACTGGGCAGCCGATTTGACGGCTGGCTGGGCTACAGGCCTTGCAGCCGGGTTCGCATTCACCATACCGGAGGCGGAAAGGGTAAGGGCCAGGCCCAGGGAAAGAAGAAGTCGCTTGCTCATCGTCGTCACTTTATTCACTCGACTACGGAAACCCCGATGGGGGCCGGGCGGCGCGGCATCAGGCTGGAAACCCGAGCGGCCAAAGATTTAAGGGGAGATCGAGCCGCAAGATTCGGCATCGCAAGCTCGAACATGCGGCGATAGCCGGAAAAGCCAATGGAAATCACTTGGCGCAGACCCTTGAGAGGCACGTCGCGACGGCGTCCATCAGCCCAGGTCACCCAGGCATCGGCCCGGGCAAAGGTGCATTGAATCAGGGCCGACTCCAGTTCCATGGGCATTTCCGCCCAGCGCAAGCGCAATTGATTTCCCGAAGTGCCGGTCACCAGGGCAGGGAAGGAAAATTCTTCATGTCCGCGCCAGAAGCTCACCTGCACTGCGTCATCCTTGCGCAGGGGAGGCAAACCATCCACGTCCAGGGCCGTACCGCCTTCGGAGAAGTCGAGGGTCCGACAACGCAGCGCGTGGCCGCCGCTCAGGATCAACATGGCATCGATGGCCATGCGCACCCGGTGGGAGCGGCGCACCTGCCGTGCTTCGGAGGCCACGGACACGGCGCCCCCCAGGAGCAGCAGGTTGTAGCTGACCCAGAAGATGTTGATGAGCACCGTGGGAATTTCATCGTCAGGACCGGAGAACAGCCGCCACACACCGGCGATTGCGCCGATCAGGTTGAGCACCAGGATCACGATGTAAGGCCTGGAGATGCCCCAGTCGAAATAGTCCTTATCCGTGAGGCCGCCCTTGGCGGTGACGTTGAACTTGCCCTTGCTCGGGTCGATCAGCGCCACCAGGGTGGGACGGGCGATATACCAGGCCAGCACGGTTTCATAAACCTCGGCCCAGAAGGAGTGGCGGTGGCCGCCCTGCATCCGGGAGTTGGTGAGGTTGGCGTGGGCCATGTGGGGCAACACGTAGAGGGCCACCGAAATGGCCGGCGCATAGATCACGTAGGCATGGAACAGCAAAAACGCCAGGGGCGCCGTGAGGAAGATCAGGCGCGGAACGCCGTTGAGGAAGTGGATCATGGAGTTGCCGTAGCAAACCCGCTGCACCCAGTGCAGGCCCTTGCCGAGGAAGGGATTGTCGAGACGGAAGATCTGCGCCATGCCCCGCGCCCAGCGGATGCGCTGGCCCACGTGGGCGGAAAGGCTTTCCGTGGCGAGGCCCGCCGCCTGAGCGATGTTGATGTAGGCGGAGCGGTAGCCGAGGCGGTGCATTTTCAGAGCCGTGTGGGCATCCTCGGTCACGGTCTCCACGGCGATGCCACCCACCTCTTCCAAGGGCTTACGACGTAGCACGGCGCAGGAGCCACAGAAGAAAGAGGCATTCCACAGATCGTTGCCGTCCTGGATCACACCGTAGAACAACTCGCCTTCGTTGGGCACCTGGCGGAACAGGCCCAGGTTGCGCTCGAAGGGGTCCGGGGAGAAGAAGTGGTGGGGGGTCTGCACCAAAGCCAACTTTTGGTCGCGCAGGAACTGGCCCATGGTCACCTGGAGGAAGGACCGAGTAGGGATGTGGTCGCAGTCGAAGATGGCGATGAACTCGCCGGAGGTCTTGGTCAGGGCGTGGTTCAGGTTACCCGCCTTGGCGTGGCGGTTGTCGGGCCGGGTCAGGTAATTGGCGCCGCAGGTTTCGGCGAAGCGACGGAATTCGTCGCGCTTGCCGTCGTCGAGGATGTGGACACGCAGCTTGTCCGTGGGCCAATCCAGGGCCAGGGCGGCATAGACCGTGGGCTTCACCACCAGGAGGGGTTCGTTGTAGGTGGGGATGTAGATGTCCACCGTGGGCCAGACCGAAGTATCGGTCGGCAAAGCCACCGGCTTGCGTCGAAGGGGCCAGGAGGTTTGGATGTAGCCCAGCAGCAAGGCGATCCAGGTGTAGCACTCGGCCAGGAGAAGCACGGAGCCCCAGGAAAAATCCAGCCAGTCGTCGTTGTTGAGGGTAAAGGCGATGCGCCACCAGAGATAGCGGGTGGAGGCGGTGAGGGACAAGACGATGAGAAACAGGGTCGCCACCGGCCCGGGAATGTTGCGAATGACCAGGGCCAGGGACCAGAGCAGGATCACGAACAAGGCCTGGGCGTAGGTGCTGAAGGGCGTGGTGATACAGGTGAGGGCCAGCAGGATGGCGACGCCGTAGGCGCCGTAGCGCATGGGACGGCTATCCCAAAAGGTGTGGGCGGCGAGGACTTCACTGTATTGGCGCCAGCGCCGACCGTCGCCCCGTGTCCGACGCCAGGCCAGCAGGATGGAGAGACGGCCCCGACGCATGAGACGGGCCCAGCGTTCGTCGAAGGTACGGGGCGCCCCACCAAATACAGCCCGGATGCGAACCGGCACGGGGCGAACAACCAGGAGCCACAACAGTTGCAACAGGATGCGCAGAGGATCGCCCAAGCGGGGCTTGGCCGGATTGACGTGAGGAAACCAGCGACGGAAGCCCGCCAGCACGGCCTGATTTCCAGGATAGGGAAAACGAAACAGCGCGTTCCAGAGCAAGACGGGCAGTCCGCTCCAGGACGGTCCGCCCTGATTTGGCCAGACATTCCGAAGGACTGACGAGGGACTCATGCCGCGTCCTGCTGGCCGGCAAGCCGGGCCACCATGCGCGTCACCTGGGCATGGCAATCCATGGCCCCCTGACCGGATGGCGCGTAGTCGAAGAGAGTCTGCTGACGGGCCAGGGCCTCGCGGAAGGACTCATCTTCGTGAATCGCACGGGGCGACAGGCGTGCGCCCAATTCAGAGCGAATCACCACGGCGATGTCCCGATCCAGCCGACGGGATGGATTGAATCGATTGAGACAAACCACCACGTCGCGGCCTGCCTTGGTCAACACCGGGCCCATGGTTCGAGGCAGCGCCACTGCCGAAGCGGGATCGGCGCTCACAACCACCATCACCATGTCTGCCTGATCGAGGGCGTTCCTTTGCAAGGACGTATCGCCACAACCGGCATCCACAATGACAATGGAACCCTCGTCCAGATGTGCATCGTGCAGATGCTCAAGACCCCAAACCTCGGCCACGGACACCTGGCGCGGGGCGATGCCGTAGGGTAGGAAATCCACGCCCCCAGGACTGCGGAACACCGCCTCGTGCCAAGGCTCGCCGGCCATCAACTGGGACATAAGACCACGGGGGTCGCGGAAGTCCATGCCGAAATACAGGCCCAGGGTGTTTCCAGGCGAAAGATCCATCGCCAGGGCAGGGCGCCGTTGCGCAGCCAGACCCGCCGCCAGATGGGCGGCCAGGGTAGACGTGCCAACGCCCCCGCCGGCACCAACGAGAGCCACGACCTTCATGAATGCAATTTGGACGTGAAATCGGCCAGAGAATCAGCCAAGTCGGACAACAACGGCCAGCGCGCCACGGCATCCCTACATTCGGCAGCACGACGGTGTTCCTGGTAGGGAATTTCCTGCCCAGGTGCAACGGCGGTCAACAGACGGGCCACGTCGGTATCCGCGACAACTGCTTTGGCATTACGGGGATTGGGGTATTTCATACCCGCCAATGGTACGTCCAGATACCAGATAAAACTGACAAATGCTGACGAAAATGTATAAGGATCACCAAGGCAAACCTGACGAATCCTGACGGCAAAAGGAAGGGGCTCTCGGCATAATTCCACCCGTTTTGCCCTTTCCCTATTTCGATGCCACGCACCTCCGTCAATCGCCTTGCCCTCGTGATGCTTTGTGGAGCAGCGATTGCGATCGGACTTTTTCTGCCGATGAACCATGGCGCGATCACTGGCCCGGTCGCCCCCGCCTTGGCTTTTCAGTCCTCATTTTCTCCCTCATTTCCTCCCTTTGTGAGCGGCCTCTATTACGGCGTCCTTTCCATGGGGCTGCTGTTCAACGCCATGAACTGGAAACGGGTCGGCGACCGGCTTTATCAGGCCTTTTTGATTTATCTGCTACTGACCTTGGCCCACGTCGCCACAATGGTGAACTGGTTCGATATATCAGCACTGGCATCCCAATCGGACATCGCGGATACGCTGATCTCCCTCTCCCTAGCTACGAGCGGCCTTTTCTGGAACCGCATGCTGGGGCTGGAGCAGAGAGCCCCCAAAGCAGCTCGTTTGATCAAGGTGATCAGCGTGGCCATCGGCGTTGCATCCATCGCCATTTCCTTCGACCTTCTCGATGGACTGCTGCCACATATTCGTTTCGGTGCTTTCCTCATGTCCGCCATTGCCACCTATTACGCTTTTGCCGGCAAGGATCAGGCTGCATCCGTTCAATGGGAAACCCAGGCGGCCATCGCCAGTGTTTTCCTCGGTCTGCTTATCCCTTTGATGAGCGACCTGCGCCAAGTACCAAACACGGTGTGGGCCGAAGGCGTCTGGCATTTCGCCATTGCCCTGCAAATGGTGCTGCTGCATTTCGCCATGGACCGACGTGCCAGGGAACAATGGGAAGGCCGCAAACAGATGGCATCTGAACTACGGGCTGCCCAGCGCCACGCAGAGCTGGAGAAGGCCTTGCGGGAAAGGCACGCCCGCTGGATTTCCATCATTTCCCATGAATTCAAGACGCCCCTCTCCATCATCGACACCACGGCGTCCAGCATCGAGGCTCTGGCAGGAGAAGCGAACGAACTGATCCAAAAACGCTGCAACAAGATTCAGCGCTCCGTCACCCGCCTCAATAGCCTGCTGACCAGCTACCTGGCCGAGGAACGACTCATCAGCGGCGTCGCGACGCTAAATCCGCAACTTCTGGACGTAACGGCCTTCATGGAACGTATCATGCGCGGCGTCCTGTTACCGCCCGAGCCCCCGATCGAACTGAAGCTCGACCTGACCGATGCGCCCCACCAGATCTATGCGGATCGACTGTTGTTGCAACTGATGCTCAACAATCTCCTGGGAAACGCGGTGAAGTTCTCCCCCCACGGTGGCATGATTTCCGTCTGCGTGCGGCGCAAGGCGCAAAACAAGGAAGCCGGCATCGAGTTCGAGGTGAGCGATGAAGGCATGGGCATTCGTCAGGACTTATTGCCTCATTTGTTCGACAACTACGTCAGTGGCGATGACCGACTACAGCAGGGCGACCACATGAGCGCAAACACCGGGATCGGACTCTGGGCAGTGAGGGAATCGGTAAACAAGCATCGGGGCAATATTCAGGTCCATAGCCAACCCGGCGTGGGTACACGATTTACTATCTGGCTCCCCGTCACAATGGTTCTGGAGTTCGCATGAATAACAGCGTCCCGCCCATTCGAGTCGTGCTCGTGGAAGACAACGCGGACTTCTGCGAAGAGCTGGTTTTCCTACTCGGAAAATCCGGCATGGAAGTGGTCGGCTTTCCTGACGCACGGGGACTGGACAAGCATCTACTGGAACACGGCTGCGACGTGCTGGTACTGGATGTGGGACTGCCCGGCGAAAGCGGCCTTTCCGTCGCGAACCGAATGCACAAGCTGCACGACATCGCCATCATCATGCTCACGGCCCGAGACCGGGTGGAGGACAAAATCGCCGGTCTGGAGCAAGGCGCCGACGTATATCTGGTGAAGCCGGTGGACGTGCGGGAACTCATCGCCGTGATTCGCAGCCAATCCCGGCGCCGCCGCGATCAGGATCATTGGCGGCTGAACATGACCGACCTTGCTCTGACCACCCCTGACAGGCAAACCATCAGTCTGTCCTTGCAGGAGCGGGACTTCCTGGCGCGTCTCGCCCGCACTCCCGGCAAAGCAGTGACTCGTCGCGACATGATCGAAGCCTTGGGCGGCGATCTCGCCAGCTACGACACGCGTCGTCTCGAAACCCTGGTCAGCCGCTTGCGACGCAAGCTGGAAGACGCGGGCCACAGCGATCTCGTTCAAACGGTCTACGGCACCGGCTACTTGGTGACAGCCCAACTCGTCCTGGCCCCCTAAGACATCAAGAACACCAAGATGCCCCACTCCCACCGCGCACACCACCACCTCACTCTCGCTTGCGACGGCCTTCCCGTCGGCATCGGCAGCATCGCCCCCGGCCGCTGCTATGCGCTGGTCACTGACAGCGAAGACGACTCCGCGGCACTGACGTTGCCCATCCTGGCCCACGCCGTGAAAATCGGACACCGGGCCTGCTGGCTTGCCGACGCCCAGCCTGAACGCGCCATGGCTCGCACGGGTATGGATTTCCTGGGCCACGCAAATCAAAACCGTCATTTGGAGGTGCTGTGCTGGAACGACGAACCAAGCAGCGACACCCAGGATTTGCTGCGGGAACTGAACCACTTCCATATCAAGGAGAAGGGTTTCTTCCTGATTGAAGGCGCGGAACGTCTGCTGGCCGGCACCGAAGCCCCCGCAGCAGCCCTGGATGCCTTGCGCCAATGGGCGCGCAAACGCAATCACAGCGTGCTGCTGGTGTTTCGCCACCCAGCCGACCAACGCGATCCGTCCCAACTGCTGCGGCAAGCCGCCGACCATCTCGCTGGCCACGCCCGCTGGGCCGAGGGCCATGAAGGCGTCACCCTCGAAGTGCTGCATTGGTTCGGTGCGGCAGGTTGTTCCGCCGCCGGCAGCTATCGGCTGGAGAAGAACGAAACGGGACACCTACGCGTAAGCGCCAATGCTCAGGATAGCGTGCTCCCCACCCTGCCGCCGGCATCGGACGAACACAGCGTCTTCGTCATGCGCAACGCCATCCCTGCCGGCCATCCTGTGCCCGGCGGCTGGCATGTCTGCGATGACATGGTGCAACTTGTTGAGGCCACTACCGCAACGGTAGCTGCCACCCTGATCCTGGGCTACGACCGAGATACAAAGCTGCGCGACTTGCAGGAAACCGTGCTGCGCGTGCGCCGCGAGCGGGGCCCGCGCCTGAAGATCGTGATTCGCGAGAACAACATCCGACTGCGCCACAACCAGGAATCAGCGATGCTACGCCTCGGTACCAACATGGTGATCCCCGCCGAAGTTCCTGCGTCCCGCTGGACCTCGCTGGTCCACATGATTCAGGGCCAGCTTTACTGGCGCGACCTGCCCCGCAGCCTGGACGCAGCCTTGGCCGATGCGGCTGCCGAGCACGCCCAGGGTTACGTGGCGCCGGTGGCATTCTGCAAAACCGTCACCACGATGCTGCGCCATAGCCGCAGCATGGGCATCTCCAACGCCCTGGTGGTGCTACCCATGGCCCGAGGTCTCGCCCCGGCGGACGCCCTGCGCCATTGCGTCATTCGCCGACCCGGCGACATCTGCAGTGCGGATGAGGAGAATTTCTACCTCTTCCTCTACGCCTGCCACGAAATCGATGTGACGCCCACCCTGGAGCGCCTGTTCAATCTGCCGCTGGGCGACTTGTTCGATGAAGAAGTCCGCTGCATCACGCCCTCCACCATTCAGGACGCGGCAGATGCTTTCGCTCTGCGCGCCCCCAAGCTGCCCGACTTGAGCATCCATGCGGCACACCACTCGGCTGCGCCAACTGCTCAGGCGACACCGGGCCAGACCTCACCCATCCCAGGAGCGGCTTCCCACCGGGCACACCGCCCCGTGCTGCGCCCCCTCCACCTACGCACCGCCTGATCCCCATGACCGATTTGCAAGTCCTGATCCTGCTGGCACTCGGCATCGCCGTCGGCGCCTATCTGCCTCGCCTCGCCCGCTGGGTGGCTCAACAGATCCACCAACGCCGTTACCGTCCGCGCATGGTGCGCCGCCACTCCATTGCCCCCAAACAGCAGCAACCTTCCGATTCCGAAGATGCTTGATACGTCCACGCCTCCCGCCGCTTCTCCGGCAGACAAGCCCGCCGAAAAACCCGCGGAAACCGCCAAGATCATGCCGATTCCCAGCGGATCGGCGCTGCCGTTCCCTTCGTCCACCGAGACCGCGTCCACGGAAGCCGCTCGGGCACCGACACTCTCGGGCTTCACGGGCCTGGGGCTGTGGAGTTTTTATTTCCTGCTCAAGCTGCTCATGGCCTGGCAGGAAATCATCGGCTTCCATCCCCTGGAAAACCTGGCCTTCGCCGCGACACTGACCCTGCCGGCCAAGACCCCGCTGCGTCGTCGTCTGAAGCTGGCCCTGTCCATTTTTTTGGCAACGGCCCTGCTCTACTACGACTCCTGGCTGCCCCCCATCAGCCGCGCCTTCGCCACCTTGGGGCTCCTGGCAAGCTTCAGTTTCGATTACTGGCTGGAACTCGCGGGCCGCGTGTTGCGCTGGCCCCTGATTGCCGGCTTGGTACTGACCTGGGCCGCCTATCGCTGGCTGGACCGCTACCTGCGCATGGGTACCCTGGTGGTCATCGCCATGACGGCCATGCTGCTGCGCCCTGTGCTCCACACCAACACTACCGAGGCTGCGCAGCAAGCAACGGAAGGTAAGGTCGCCACGATGGCCCAGTCGGATGACGATGCACTCAAGGCCTTCTACACCCAGGAATCCCAGCGGGTGGTGACTTTCACCGCGCCGCCCGCCACGGCACCGGCTTTCGACATCGTGTTCCTGCACATCTGCTCCCTCTCCTGGGACGACCTGCGCGCTGCGGGGCTGGACACTCATCCCCTGTGGCAGCGCTTCGACGTGCTGATGACCCATTTCAATTCCGCAGCCTCCTATAGCGGCCCCGCCGCCATCCGCCTCCATCGCGGCACCTGCGGCCAGAAACCCCACACGGGCCTTTACTCGCCGGCTGCCGACTCCTGCTATCTGATGGACAACCTCAAACAGGCGGGCTTTCAACCCAATCTAGCCATGAACCACGACGGCCATTTCGACGACTTCCTCGGCGTAGTGCAGAACCAGAAGTTCAAGGTGGCCCCCATGTCCGTGGCTAACCTGCCCGTGCAATTGAAGGCCTTCGACGACACGCCCATCTACGAAGACTTCGCCACCCTGAATCGCTGGCTGGAACAGCGCAAGGGCAACTCCGCAGAGCGGGTGGCCCTCTACTACAACTCCATCTCCCTCCATGACGGCAACCATTACGCCGCTGCCGGTAAGGGATCCAGTATCGACACCTACAAGCCCCGCCTGCAAAAGCTCCTGGACGACATGGATCGATTCATCGACACCCTGGAAAAGAGCGGTCGCCGCGTGGTGCTGGCAGTGATCCCGGAACACGGTGCGGCCATTCGCGGCGACAAGATGCAGATCGCCGGCCTGCGCGAAATCCCCTCCCCCGCCATCACCCAGGTGCCAGTGGGCGTGCGGGTCATCGGCCCACAACTCGGCCACTCCGGCACCGTGAAGGTGGACGCGCCCACCAGCTACCTGGCCATCAATCAACTGGTGGCCAAGCTGATGGAAGCACCGCCCTTCGCCGACGGTAGCTTCAACCCCGCCGACTACACCGCCGCCCTGCCCACCACGGAATCGGTTTCAGAGAATGAGGACACGGTCATCATGGTTCGCAACGGACGCGCAATGATGCGCCAGGGCAAGGATGGCTGGTCTCCCTACGACGCTGGCGGAGGTAGCCACTGATGAACGACACAACAAACGATCGCAGCCCCTATAAAAGCCGCGCAGGCCTGGAGCGCATCTTCCGCGCCTTCGGTTACTCCCTCGCAGGTCTCCAAGCCGCCCTGCGCCACGAACACGCCTTTCGCCAGGAGTTGATCCTGGCGGTGCTGCTGATCGGCGCGGTGCCTTTCCTCCCCGCCAACGGCGTAGGCAAGGCGATCATGGTCGGCAGCGTGTTGCTGGTGCTGATCGTGGAGCTGCTCAACTCCGCCGTGGAAGCCGTGGTGGATCGGGTGTCCCTGGATCACCACCCCCTCGCCGGACGGGCCAAGGACATCGGCAGCGCAGCCGTGCTGCTGGCGCTGCTGAACGTGGCGGCCTGCTGGGGATTGGTGCTGTTCGGCTAAAAAATCCCGTTCGCTCAAGGGCCTGCCCCAGCAGCGCCCTTTTCTGTCATTCTCCGGCCATGGGTAAAGCAAGCTTACGCATCGCCGCCAGTCTCCTTCTCGTCGCCCTCGTTTTCTATTTCGCCGATCCGCCTCGGGTTCTGCGATCCCTGGGCAACACCTCCCCTTCCTGGCTCGCCGCCGCCTTTGGCAGCGCCGTCGTCGCCACCGTTCTCTCCGCTCTGCGCTGGCACAACATCGCCCGCTGGCTCGGTCTGACTGCGGATCGACAGGGCATCTTGATGGCCTATTGGCGCGGCATTACGGCCAATACCGTGTTACCCGGCGGCCACCTGGGCGGCGACGCCCTGCGCGCCCTGCATCTGCAACAAACCGGCAACGGCCTCGCCACTTCTGCCGCCAGCGTGGCCCTGGATCGTTTCTCGGGCCTGTGGATGCTGGTGGTCATTTCCCTCGCCGCCAGCGCCGTGGCCCAGGGTCGCGGACTGCTGCCGGATTTGTTCGGCGGCGTTCCTCATCTGGCCCAGTTCTCCGCACTGCTCGCCGCAGTTGCCCTCGTTTCGCCGCTGATCCTTTGGCGCATGTCCAGTGCATTGGCGGCCCGCCTGCCGGGAAAGATCAAAGTGCTCATGCTGGCCCTGCATATGCGCCAGCGGCCTCGCACTTTGTATTGGCAACAGATGATCTGGTCCACCGGCGTTCAGGTGTTTTCGGTGCTGGCCTACGCCCTGGGCGCCCGTGCTGTAGGTCTGGACCTGCCCTTCGATTTGTTCCTGGTGGCCGCCGGCCCCGTCTTCATCCTCGCCGCGCTGCCGGTGAGCGTGGGCGGCTGGGGAACCCGCGAAGCCGCATCAGCCCTGGTGTTGGGCGCCATGGGTGCGCCGCGGGAACTGGCGGTGGCAGCTGCCGTTCTCTATGGATTGTTCGCTGCCTTACAGGGCCTGCTCGGCGCCGGAACCTTCTTGATAAAAAAACCCACCCCCACGACATAACGGAGAAAAAGCCATGCTCGGCAAACCAGTTCCCGACTTTACGGCCGCCGTCACCGGCGCAGAATCGATTTCACTCGCCGCCCTGAAAGGCAAAAAGGTCGTGCTCTACTTCTATCCGAAGGACAGTACCCCCGGCTGTACCACCGAAGCCATGCAGTTCCGCGATCTGCACAACGACTACCTCAAGGCGGGCGCCGTGATCTACGGCATCTCCCGCGACAGCATCAAATCCCACACCAATTTCCAGACCAAGCTCGGACTGCCCTTCGAGCTGATCTCCGACGCCGACGAAGCCCTGTGCAATCTGTTTGGCGTCATCAAGATGAAGAACATGTACGGCAAGCAAGTGCGCGGCATCGAGCGCAGCACCTTCCTGATCGACAGCAAAGGCGTGCTTACTCAAGAGTGGCGCGGCGTCAAAGCCGACGGCCACGCCGCTGCCGTGCTTGAAGCCGTAAAGGCAACTCAGTAACTGACGAATTCCGTTTTACCCATCCCCCGCCCCAGGAGTCCAGATGAACGCCAAACGTAGTTCCGCTCCCATCGCAAAGGCCGCTTCCAAGACTGCCGCCAAGACCGCTACCAAAGCGCCCGCCAAGCGCAGCGCAGCCAAGTCCGAGGCCAAGACCACGAAGCTGTTCGTGCTGGACACCAACGTGCTGATGCACGATCCGTTGAGCTTGTACCGTTTTGAGGAGCACGACATCTACGTGCCGATCATGACCCTGGAGGAGTTGGACAACAACAAGAAGGGTATGTCCGAAGTGGCCCGCAACGCCCGTCAGGCGAGCCGCATGATGGACGAGATCGTCAGCGACTGCGAAGACGGCATCGCCGAAGGCATCGACCTGACGCTGCCCTCCCGCGCTCTGGCTACGGGCCGGCTCTTTGTTCAGACCGAGGCAATCAAGGGCGACCTGCCACCCTCCATGCCCACCGCCAAGAACGACAACCAGATTCTGGCGGTGGTGATGTTCCTGCAAAACAAGTTCCCCAAGCGCGCGGTGATCCTGGTGTCCAAGGACATCAACATGCGCATCAAGGCCCGCGCCCTGAGCTTGGCCGCGCAGGATTACTTCAACGACAAGGTGCTGGAGGACACGGACCTTCTCTACACCGGCACCCTGGCACTGCCCGGCAACTTCTGGGACAAGCACGGTCAGGGCATGAAGTCCTGGAAGCAGGACACCCGCACGCTTTACGAAGTGAAAGGGCCCCTCTGCCCCGATCTGCTGGTCAATGAATTCGTCTACCTGGAAGAAGACGCCGGCAAGCCTTTCACCGCCATCGTCAAACAGGGCAGCGGCAAGAGCGCGGTGCTCTCCACTCTGATCGACTACAGCCACACCAAGAACGCCGTATGGGGCATCACCGCCCGCAACCGGGAGCAGAACTTCGCGCTCAATCTGCTGATGGACCCGGAAATCGATTTCGTCACCCTGCTCGGTCAGGCCGGCACCGGCAAAACCTTGCTGACCCTGGCTTCCGCCCTCAACCAGACCCTGGAAACCAAGCTGTATTCCGAAATCATCATCACCCGCGTGACGGTGCCCGTGGGCGAGGACATCGGCTTTCTGCCCGGTACGGAAGAGGAAAAGATGACCCCCTGGATGGGCGCCATCGAAGACAACCTGGACGTGCTGAACCGCCCCCACGACGAGGCGCCCAGCGGCGAGAAGTCCGGCACCTACGGCGGAGACTGGGGCCGGGCGGCGACTATGGATCTGATCCGCAGCAGGATCAAGATCAAGTCTCTCAACTTCATGCGCGGCCGCACCTTCCTCAACAAGTTCCTCATCATCGACGAGGCCCAGAACCTGACGCCCAAGCAGATGAAGACCCTGGTCACCCGCGCTGGCCCCGGCACCAAGGTGGTCTGCCTGGGCAACATCGCCCAGATCGACACGCCCTACCTGACCGAAGGTTCCTCCGGCCTCACCTACGTGGTGGACCGCTTCAAGGGCTGGCCCCACTCGGGCCACATCACCCTGCAACGGGGCGAACGTTCCCGCTTGGCGGACCACGCCGCAGAAGTGCTGTAAGTCTCCCTCCGCCGTGCTCCAGCCCGGAGCACGGCTACTGTTCTTTTGGAAACATCCGCAATGCCATTTCGCAAGCTACTGGCAGCAGGCTTGCTGTTTCTGCTCCAAGCCAGCCTCGCCCACGCCGCCCTCAGCGACGAGATCCAGGTCTATACCGACGACCTCACCGAGCAGGGCGGTTTCGGCGTGGAGCTTCATGTCATCACCCTACCCAAGGGGCGCAAGGAGCCGGACTATCAGGGCGAATCGGTGCCCTATCACAGCCTCTACACCACAGCCGAGCTGTCCTGGGGACTGACGCCGACGACAGACATCGGCCTCTACATTCCCGGCGTGCGAGACGGCACCACGGGCCGCATTGAACTGGCCGGACTCAAAGGCCGCTTCAAATGGCTGCCGGTAAAAGGCGACGAAATCAACGGCGGTTGGTTCAGCGGGGTGAACTTCGAGTTGGGCAACGTGGCCCATCAATACAACCAGGTGCGAACCAACCTTGAGGTCCGATTCATGGCCGGGTGGCGCGATGCGAATTGGCTGCTGGGCATCAACCCGGTATTGGGCTACGAGCTTTCCGACAATCCTGCGGGGCACCCTGGCTACGGCTTTGGCCTCAAGGCCACGCGTCGGGTAGCGCCGGGCATCGCCCTGGGCACCGAGTACTACACGGATCGCGGCAACATCGGCCACACCCTGCCCTGGGAGCAACAGGACAACCGCCTGTTCCTGGTCATGGACTACGATCGCAAGCCCTGGAACTTCAACTTCGGCATCGGTCGCGGCTTCACTCATGCGGCGGACAAGCTAACCATCAAGACTATTTTTGAACTCCCGTTCTGAGATCGAATGACCATGGATTTCCGACAAGTCATCACAGCAGCAGGCGACGAATTCAGCGTGCCCGAACACATCCTGCGCAGGGATGATGCGGCACTGACCGGCTGGCAGCTGCGCTATGGGGAATGGACCGATTACCCGGATCTGCCGGGCGGGCGAGACGGTGCCGAGAAGGCCTTGAAGCGGGCCATGGACGACATGCAGTTTCGGATCGACACCTTGGGTAAGTAGCGTGCTCCTACCCGGCTCCTACCCGAAGTGATCTGCTATCCGCCGATGTAGGACATCTCGATGCGCTTGATGGGGATGCTGCCCTTGCCTTCCGCCCGCAGCTCCGAGTAGCGATCCTCACGGGCCGCCCAGAGCCCCTCCAGGGCGTGAAGCAGGTTCTCGTCCGGTGCGCCGGAGCGCAGCAGGCGGCGTAGATCGAAGCCCTGATGGGCGAAGAGGCAGGTGTAGAGCTGGCCTTCAGTGGAAAGACGCAGACGGGTGCAGTCACGGCAGAAGGCGCGGGTCACGGAAGAGATGACGCCCACTTCGCCGCCGCCGTCCGCGTAGCGCCAACGCTGGGCCACTTCGCCGGGACTATCCGCCTCCAGGGGCTCCAGGGGAAATTCGGCGGCGATCATCTCCAGCACTTGGCTGGACGACACCACATGATCCATGCGCCAGCCATTGCTGGTACCCACGTCCATGTATTCGATGAAGCGCGGGACGTGCCCCGTGCCACGGAAGCGGCGGCAGATGGGCAGAATCTGGCTTTCGTTAACGCCGCGGCGGACGACCACGTTGATCTTGATCGGCCCGAAGCCAACCGCTTCCGCCGCCGCGATGCCGTCCAGCACCTGAGCCACGGGGAAGTCCACGTCGTTCATGCGGGCGAAGATGGCATCGTCCAGAGCATCCAGGCTCACAGTAAGGCGCTTGAGACCCGCGTCGCGCAGCATTGGGGCCTTCTTTGCCAGCAGGGAGCCATTGGTGGTGAGGGCGATGTCCAGATCCGGCAGGGCTGCAAGAGACGCGATCAAATCCTCCAAACCCCGCCGCAACAGGGGCTCGCCGCCGGTGAGGCGGACCTTTTTCACGCCCAGGGTCTGGGCCAAACGGACCACCCGCTCGATTTCCTCGAAGCTCAACAGGTTGGTTCGGGGCAGGTAAGGATAGTTGGGCCCAAACACGTCCTTGGGCATGCAATAGGTGCAGCGGAAGTTACAGCGGTCCGTCACCGAAATCCGCAAATCGCGCAGGGGTCTTCCCCTTGCATCGAGCAGGGTCTTATCAGCCGAAGTGGCGGAACTGGCGCGGGTTTCGGACACAGGA
>DASUJA010000042.1:0-7817 GCA_036279515.1 Rhodocyclaceae bacterium
TCAGGGAAGTGTTGTTGGTGGTCAAGATGGGAGTCCTAATTGAGTTCCGCGGGCAGGACGGCTACAGTTGCGGGCCGCAAATTTTGAGAGCCGCGAATTTTACATGACTGCCGACCGCCTACAGGCCGCCCTTCAATCTGCATTGTGGATTGGGCTCGGGCTCGCTCTTCTTTGGCTGTTGGCTCTGCTCGGCCCGATTTTGGCGCCCTTCCTATTAGCGGGCATCCTGGCGTACATCTGTAACCCGCTCGTACAGCGGCTTTGCGAGAAGGGCGTGCCGCCCGTGGCGGCCGTATTGGTGGTCATGCTGCTGCTTGGCGGCTTCGTTGCCCTGTTGGTGCTGGCCCTGTTTCCCCTGGTGCGCGAAGAAACCGGCCAGCTCGTGGCCCGCTTGCCTGACCTGCTGGGCCTGATCAACGATCAGGTGGCGCCCTGGTTGCAACAGAAATTCGGCATCCGCCTCAAGGTTTATCTGACACCCAATGCCCTGCGCCAGTTCGTCACCCAGCATTGGGACGGGGTCCAGGACTTCCTCGGCACGCTCTGGACTTCCGCCGCTTCCGGCGGGCAGATGCTATTCGAGGTGGTTTCGACCCTGTTGCTGATGCCCATCGCCCTGTTCTACCTGCTGCGAGACTGGAGCCTGCTGCTGGCCCGCATCGAGCACATGATTCCCCGCCCCTGGCATGAGCGCGTGGTTTCCATGGCCCGGGAGGTGGATTCGGTGCTGGCCGAGTTCCTGCGCGGGCAGTTGCTGGTGATGATGATGTTGGCCGTCTTCTACAGCATCGCTCTGGCCATCGCCGGCATCGATTACGCGGTTCCCCTGGGCCTGCTGACGGGACTGTTGGTTTTCATCCCCTATCTGGGCTTCGCCTCCGGCTTCACCCTGGCCCTGGTGGTGGCCTTGCTCCAGTTCAATGGCTGGACGCCCATCATCGGCGTGCTGGTGGTCTTCGGCATCGGTCAGGTGCTGGAAAGTTTCGTCCTCACGCCCTTCCTGGTGGGGGACCGCATCGGTCTGCATCCTTTGGCCGTGATCTTTGCGCTGCTAGCTTTCGGCCAGCTCTTTGGTTTCTTCGGCGTGCTGTTGGCCCTGCCGGCCTCCGCCGCCTTGCTGGTGGGCCTGCGCCACGTGCGCAACCTGTACCTCGCCAGCCGCTTCTACACGGGAGAATGATGGGACGTCGTCAATTGCTGCTGGATTTGCATCGCAACCAGCCGCGTACCCTGGACAACTTTGTCGCCGGTTCCAATAGCGAACTGATGGGCTACCTGCGCCGGATGCTTGAGCCCGATTGTGCGGAAGCCCTGTATCTGTGGGGCCCAGCCGGATGCGGCCGTACCCACCTGCTGCGAGCCGCAGCCAGCGCGGCCCAAGCCACCCGACCCGTCGTCTTCATGGCGGCGAAGGACGTGGGCGAACGCCTCGATGCCTCTCCCGGCAGTCTGGTGGTGGTGGATAACGTGCATGAATTGTCCGCCGACGCCCAGATCGCCCTGTTCCGCAGCTTCATCGCCGCCCGGCCCGACCGGCTCGCCCTGCTCCTGTCCGGCCCCGTGCCGCCGCTGGAACTGGCGCTACGGGAGGACCTGCGTACCCGCATCGGACTCTGCATGATCGTGGAGATCAAGCCGCTTTCTGACGAAGAAAAGGCTGCCGCCCTAGCCCACCACGCCCAAGGCAAGGGCATGAAGCTGGACGATGCGGTGGTGCAGTACCTGCTGCGCCACGGCCGCCGCGACCTGCCCTCCCTGCTCGGCGCCGTGGATGCGCTGGACCAGGCCTCCCTCGAACTGAAACGCCCCGCGACACTTCCCCTGCTCAAGGAAGTGCTCGGCGCCCCTAGCCTCTAGCCCCAAACAACAATGAAACTCGCACTCTTCGACCTGGACAACACCCTGCTCATCGGCGACTCGGATTTCGAGTGGGCCCAATTCCTCATCAGCAAAGGCGTGGTGGACAAGGAGGTGCAGGAGGCCAAGAACCAGGAGTTCTACGAGCACTACAAGGCCGGCACCCTGGACATCCACGCCTTCCTGGACTTCCAACTCGCGCCCTTGTCCCGCCATAGCCGTGAAGAGCTGGACGCTTGGCACAAGGAGTACATGGCGAACCACGTGATGCCCATGATCGGCGACAAAGCCCGCGCCCTGGTGAAGCAGCATCTGAACAGCGATACCCTGATCGCAGTGGTGACCGCCACCAACAGCTTCGTCACCGGCCCCATCGCCCGGGAGTTCGGCATCGAGCACCTGATCGGCACCGTGCCCGCTTTCGAGAACGGCCGCTTCACCGGCAAGCCCCGTGGCACGCCTTCCTTCAAGGAAGGCAAGATCGCCCGGGTAGAAGCGTGGCTCGAATCCCTCGGCTTCTGGTGGGGCAGCTTCGACGAGAGCTACTTCTACAGCGACTCCCACAACGATCTGCCCCTGCTGGGCAAAGTGAGCACCCCGGTGGCCGTAGACCCGGACGACACTTTGCGCGCCCACGCGGAATCTCAGGGCTGGCCGGTGATCAGCGTGCGTTGATCCGTACTGCAAGCGCCAACAAAAAGGCCAGCTCGCAAGCTGGCCTTTTTGCTTAATACTGCGGCGAATCAGCCATCCGCATTGATGCGGGTGATCAATTCCTGCAACACGCTGTCGGCCACGGAGTTGTCCACCTGGCAGGTGCCGGCAGCTTGGTGACCGCCACCGCCGTACTGGAGCATCAGTTCGCCGACGATGGTCTTGGAGCTGCGATCCAGGATGGACTTGCCGGTGGCGAATACGGTGTTCTGCTTCTGCACGCCCCACATAATGTGGATAGAGATGTTGGTCTCGGGGAACAGGGCGTAAATCATGAAGCGATTGGTGGCCCAGATGGTTTCCTCATTGCGCAGGTCGAGCACCACCAGATTCTTGTGCACCGTGGCGCAACGCTTGATCTGCTCCTTGGCCTTTTCTGCCTGATCGAAGTAGAGATCCACGCGCTCCTTCACGTCCGGCAGGGCCAGGATTTGGTCGATGTTGTGATCGCGGCAGTATTTGATGAGGTCCATCATCAGCTGGTAGTTGCTGACGCGGAACTCGCGGAAGCGCCCCAGGCCGGTACGGGCATCCATCAGGTAGTTGAGCAGCACCCAGCCGGTGGGGTTGAGGATTTCGTCGCGACTGAACTGGGCGGAGTCGCCTTTATCTACTGCGGCCATCATGTCGTCGAAGCCCGCAGGGAACTTGTCCTTGCCGCCGTAGTAGTCGTACACAACGCGGGCGGCAGAGGGCGCGTCGGGATAGATGATGTGATTGGGCCGCTCGCCGGTGTTGCGCACGGTCTCGGACAAGTGGTGATCGAAGGCCAGATGCACGCCGGGCACGAAGGGCAGGTTGGTGGTGATGTCCTTGTCGGAAATCTCGATCTTGCCGTCCTGCATGTCCTTGGGGTGCACGAACTTGATGTCATCGATCAGGTTCAGCTCGTTGAGCAGGACTGCGCAAACCAGTCCGTCGAAGTCACTGCGGGTTACGAGACGATATTTTTGGTCAGCCATGAGTACCTCTGTCCGATTCTGGTTTGTAGGGTCAGCAAGACGTGCATTGTAAGTAGCCCAAGCCAGCAAAGGCGCATTTTCGGTGGCCGGCTCGGCGGGACCGGAATTACAGCAGAGGATGAAGCCAATTCCAATCGGGCGACTCCTACCTAGGATTTCCGACGCCCCTGGCCCGAGAGGTGATTTCCGGTATGATGGCGCCCCTATTTCTGGCTCCACCTGCCCCCCATAACTGCATGATCCGCAAGCTGTTCCGTCGCGTGTTCCGCCGCGATGACTCTCCTTCCGTTCTCTCCACGCTTCCCGTTTCGCGCCACGGCATTCGCCGCGAGCACGTCTCGACTGCTGCGCGGCGCACCTGCGAAGGCTTGCAGCATGCCGGCTTCAAGGCCTATGTGGTGGGCGGCGCCGTACGCGACCTGATCGCCGGAATCAAACCCAAGGATTACGACGTGGCCACCGACGCTACGCCGGACCAGGTGCGCAATGTGTTCCGCCGTTCGCGCATCATCGGTCGTCGCTTCCAGATCGTTCACGTCATGTTCGGCGCCGAGACCATCGAGGTTTCCACCTTCCGTGCCGCCCACAACGAGGACACGGTCAAGGACGAACACGGCCGCGTGCTGCGCGACAACGACTGGGGCAGCATCGAAGAAGACGCCGCCCGTCGCGATTTCACGGTCAATGCCCTCTACTACGATCCCGCCACGGAGATGGTGCTGGACTATCACAACGGCGTTGCCGATCTGAAGCAGAAGACCCTGCGCATGATCGGCGATCCCCGCACCCGCTACCGAGAAGACCCGGTGCGCATGCTGCGCGCCGTGCGGCTTTCCGCCAAGCTGGGCCTCGCACTGGACCCGGAAGTCCGGAGCCCCATCCGCGAGATGGCAAGCCTGATGGAAAACGTGCCCCCGGCGCGGCTGTTCGACGAAATGTTGAAATTGCTGTTCTCGGGCCACGCGGTGGAATGCTTGAAGCGCCTGCGCGACGACGGTCTGCACCACGGCCTGCTGCCGCTGCTGGACGTGATCCTGGAACAGCCCATGGGCGAAAAGTTCGTCCTGCTGGCCTTGACCAACACCGACGAGCGCGTGCGGGCCGGCAAGCCCACGTCGCCTAGTTTTCTCTTCGCCACCCTGCTCTGGCACGAAGTACTGGCCAACTGGGAAGCCCGCAAAAAAGCCAAGCAACTGGCGATTCCCGCCCTCTTCGACGCCATGGACGAGGTGCTCTACATCCAGGCGCAAAAGCTGGCCATCACCCGCCGCATCGCGGGCGACATCAAGGACATCTGGTCCCTGCAACCCCGTTTCGACAAGCGTTCGGGCAAGTCGCCCCAGCGTCTGCTGGAGCAGCCCCGCTTCCGCGCCAGCTACGATTTCCTGGTCCTGCGTGCTGCCAGCGGCGAAGTGGATCAGGAACTGGCCGATTGGTGGACCGAATTCCAGGACGTGGATTTCGAGCAGCGGGAACAGATGCTGATTGCCGACACGGCAGCCCCAAAAAAGCGCCGTCGCCGCAGCCCGCGCAAGAAGCCATCGAATGGAGGCAATTCCGGAGGCAACATGGCAGGGGCCGATTCTTGACCCTGGGCTGCATGGCCTATGTGGCTTTGGGCGCCAACCTGGGCGCCCCCATCGAAACGGTAAAGCAAGCAGTAGAGGCCCTGAATGCCCTGCCCAGCTCCACCGTTGTCGCTGTTTCCTCCCTTTACCGCACGGCGCCGGTGGGTCTGCACGATCAGCCGGATTTCATCAATGCTGTGGCAGCACTGGAAACCGAGCTGATGCCCCTCGCCCTGCTCGAAGAACTGTTCTCCATCGAAGCCCGCTTCGGTCGGCAACGTTCGGTCCGCAATGCGCCGCGCACGCTGGACCTGGACCTGCTGCTTCATGGCAACACGATTTCCGACGATCCGCAGGTCACCCTTCCCCATCCCCGCATGCACGAACGAGCCTTCGTTTTGATGCCCCTGCACGAAATCGCTCCGGCCTTGTCTATCCCCGGCCACTGTGCAGTGGCTGACCTGTTGCCGGCCTGCGCCGACCAAGGCATCGTCAAACTCTGACCATGCAGTTCTTCGCTCAATTGCCGGTAGTCATGCAAACGGCCCTGCTGCTGGCCGTTTCCAACGTGTTCATGACCATCGCCTGGTATGCGCACCTGAAGAACCTCTCCGACCGCCCCTGGTGGATCGCCGCCCTGCTCTCCTGGGGCGTGGCCCTATTCGAGTATCTGGTGCAGGTGCCCGCCAACCGCATCGGCTCGGCGGAAATGTCCCTGGCCCAACTGAAAATTCTTCAGGAAGTCATCACCCTGATGATCTTCGTGCCCTTCGCGGTTTTCTACATGCAGCAGCCCTTCAAGTGGGATTTCCTCTGGGCCGGACTTTGCCTGCTTGGGGCGGTATATTTCATCTTCCGTTAGCCACAAAGCCATCGCCAATGAGCTATCTCGCGAACGAAAAACCCATCACCCTGCATGAGCTGCGTCGCCTGCATCAGGCCGGCGAAAAGATCGCCACCCTGACCGGTTACGACGCCAGCTTCGCCGCCCTGCTCGATCGCAACGGCGTCGAAGTCATTCTGGTGGGCGACTCCCTGGGCAACGTGCTGCAAGGTCAGACCTCGACCCTGCCGGTGACCATGGAGCACATGATCTATCACACCGAATGCGTGGTTCGCGGCACCAAGCGCGCCTTCGTGGCCGCCGACATGCCCTGGGGTAGTTACCAGGAAAGCCCGGAGCAGGCCCTGCGCAACGCCTCGCGCCTGATGGCCGCCGGTGCGCAAATGGTGAAGCTGGAAGGCGGCGCGGTGATGGCCAAGACGGTTCACTTCCTGGTAGAGCGCGGCATTCCGGTGTGGGCTCACATCGGCCTCACGCCTCAATCGGTCCACGCCCTGGGCGGCTATCGGGTGCAAGGCAAAGACGAGGCCACCGCCCAGCGCATGAAGGACGACGCCTTGGCGCTGCAACAGGCCGGCGCGGCCATGCTGCTGATCGAGATGATTCCCGCCGCCCTCGGCACAGAACTGACGCAAATGCTCACGATTCCCACCATCGGCATCGGCGCCGGTCCCGGCTGTTCCGGCCAGGTGCTGGTGCTGCACGACATGCTGGGTGTCTATCCGGGCAAGACCGCCCGCTTCGTCCGCAATTTCATGACCGGCGCTGCCAGCATCGACGCTGCCGTCGCCGCCTACGTCAGCGCCGTCAAGGACGGCAGCTTCCCCGCACAGGAACACTGCTACTGATGCAAATCCACCAGACTATTGCCAGCCTGCGCGCCGCTTTGCGCGATGCAGGCCGCGTGGCTTTCGTGCCCACCATGGGCAATCTGCACGAAGGCCACATTTCCCTGATGAAGCAGGCCCGCACTCACGGCGATACAGTCGTGGCGAGCATCTTCGTGAATCGCATCCAGTTCCGTCCCGGCGAGGATTTCGAAAACTATCCGCGCACCTTCGAGGCTGACTGCGAAAAGCTTGAAGCCGCTGGCGTGGATCACCTGTTCGCACCCACCGAGGCCGAGATGTATCCCCGCCCCCAGGGCTACCACGTGGTGCCGCCGAAGGATCACGACGCCATCCTGGAAGGGGAATTCCGCCCCGGCCACCTGACCGGCGTGGCGACGGTGGTGATGAAGCTGTTCCAGATCGTCCAGCCTCAAGCGGCCCTTTTCGGCAAAAAGGATTACCAGCAGCTCATGGTGATTCGCAACATGGCCCTGGATTTCGCCCTGCCCATCGAGATCATCGGCGGCGATACGATCCGTGCCACAGATGGATTGGCCCTGTCGTCCCGTAACGGTTATCTGAGCGCCGAAGAACGAAAAGAAGCGCCCCGGTTATTTGAAACCCTAACTAAAGTAGTAGGCAAAATCCGACAGGGCGACACCGACTTTCCAGAGCAGGAGCGGCTTGCCAGGGAGGAGCTGATTGCGAACAATTGGCTACCCGATTATGTTGCGATACGCAAAAAAACTGATTTACAATTGCCCGCCGCTCACGATTCCGGCTTAGTAGTTCTAGCGGCTGCCCGATTGGGCAGTACACGCTTGATCGACAATCTGGAAGTTTAGGGCACCGCGATGCGCTCAGGCCGGCGGTGATCCAGAAGCGACTAATAGGGGCTAGACCCCACACCCTCAACAAGACACACACACTGTCCCTTGCCTGAGAAGGAGCGACAATGCAACGCACCATGCTGAAGTCCAAGCTGCACCGCGTCACCGTTACGCAATCCGAGCTGCATTACGAAGGCTCCTGTGCCATCGAC
>DASUJA010000043.1:0-27951 GCA_036279515.1 Rhodocyclaceae bacterium
TACTCCTCCCCCTTCTTCGCAACATAAGGCGTGAACAGCTTCTTGTGCAGCAGATCTTCGGCCATCTCTAAGCTTCCGTTGGCGGTAAAAAAGGCGCTTTATAAACGAAAGCCCCTGGTGCCGCAAGACAAAATTGGGGTACGTGACATCGACCAAAAGACGCACGAATTTTCTACAGAAAATGTTTGACCGCTTATTCGCGCAACGCTAGAATGCGCGCCTTCTTCGGGGTGTAGCGCAGTCCGGTAGCGCGCCTGCTTTGGGAGCAGGATGTCGAGAGTTCGAATCCCTCCACCCCGACCAGCAGTCAGCAGCACAGATTTCGTTGTAGTCCGCTCACAGGACCGCCCGTAGCTCAACCGGATAGAGCACCGGCCTTCTAAGCCGGGGGTTAGGGGTTCGAGTCCCTTCGGGCGGACCACACATGGTAGTAAAATCGCTTTCAACGGCGGTGGCTGTAGCTCAGTTGGTAGAGTCCAGGATTGTGATTCCTGTCGTCGTGGGTTCGAGTCCCATCAGCCACCCCAAATCAACACCTAAAAAACCGCCTTCGAGGCGGTTTTTTATTTTCTGCATTCCGTAACCTGCTGGCCTCGGAATCGCTGTGGGTTTCTTGCTCAACTTTGACCCTGGAATATTCCGTCTGGCTCGGAGTCTGCTACTCTCGGCCTATTGCAAGTCTTGATATCGGAGTGCCCATGAAAAAAACATCCAGCAAGCCCGTAACAAAGGCGACCGCCAAGCCCGTACCTGCCGCTAAGGCTGTCGTCAAAAAGGCTGTGGTTGCTAAGAAGCCCGCTGTCGCTGCAAAGAAGGTTACGTCGCGTAGTACTGCCAAGCCGGTCGCAGGCAGCCGTACTGCAAAGCCGACAGGCAAGCGCGATACCGGAAACGTGCTGAAAGAATTGAAATCCCTGGCCAAGGAGTTGAACAGGGCGGCCAAGGGGCTGGGTAAGAGCACTGCGGACAATCCCAAGACGGTTGCCAACATTCTCGGCAGTGTTGAGCGCATGACCAATGACGCTGCCAATAAGTCTTTGCTGGAAGCAGAATCCGCCAAGTCGATTTTGAACAAGATGAAGGACTCCTTGGGCAAGGATTGGAGCCGCAAAGATATCGAGGCTTCATTGAAGCTGGCGGACAGCCATCTGACCAACATCATCGTTGCGCAGGAGTTCCAGGATCTAGCTGGGCAGGCTATCCGCAAGGCCATGAAGGCCTTGGTAGGCGCCATCATCGTGGTGGAAGGCGGCGGCAGCACCGAAGACAATCGTCTGTCTCAAGGCGAAGTGGATACGTTGCTGAACCAGCTGATGCCCTGAGCAGTCTTGGTTGGTCAGTCTCAAGAGGGCTCGCAATTGCGGGCCCTTTTTCGTGGACTTGCCTGTGAGTCGCTGAAGCATAATTGCGCCATGGAAGAACAATTCATGCGCGCCGCTCTGGAACTGGCCAGGGAAGCGGCAACCCTAGGTGAAGTGCCCGTTGGCGCCGTGGTGGTCAAGGACGGCGAGATCGTCGGTCGCGGCTTCAATCAGCCCATCGGGCGTCACGATCCCACTTGTCATGCGGAGATTGCCGCGCTGCGCGATGCAGCCCGGAATTTGGGCAACTACCGCCTGCCCCATTGCCACCTATACGTGACCTTGGAGCCCTGCGTCATGTGCACTGGTGCCATCATGCACGCTCGCATTGCACGGGTGATCTATGGTGCCCGCGATCCCAAGACGGGCGTTGCCGGCAGTGTGATTGACCTCTACGCCGAGGAGCGGCTCAATCACCACGCCCACGTGGAAGGCGGGCTGCTTGCGGAAGAATGTGGGCAACTGCTGTCATCCTTTTTCGCCGCTCGTCGTAACAAGACGCTCATCGCCTGATCATGCGCATTCGTATCAGCATCCCTGAGCAAAGTTTGGAACTGCGTGAGGACGATGGGCGGTTGATCCGTCGATACGCCGTGTCTACGGCCGAGAAGGGCGTGGGCGAGCAGCGGGGCAGCTATCAAACGCCGCGTGGCCGTCACGTGATTCGCGCCAAGATCGGCGCAGGTCAGGCGGAAAACGCCGTCTTTGTCGGTCGTCGCCCCACTGGGAAAATCTGGTCGCCGCAATTAGGCAAAGCCTTCCCGGATCGAGACTGGATACTGACGCGCATCCTCTGGCTGTCGGGCCGCGAGCCGGGCTTTAATCGCATTGGCAACGTGGACACCATGCGTCGCTACGTCTACTTGCACGGCAGTCCCGATGCGGTGCCCATGGGCGTTCCCGGTTCTCACGGCTGCGTGCGTATGCGTAACCGCGAGATCATCGAGCTCTTCGATCTGGTGCCGCCCTATACGCCGTTGGAGATCGTCGAGTACCGCGTGCAGAGCGGGCAATGGTCGGCCATGGAACCGCTCGTGATGCCGGTTCGCGAGAAGGTGTTTGTGGAAGAGCAGGGCGTGCCCATGGAAATGGAGCGGGATGAGCACGACCCGCTTTCTTTGCACGTAGCGGCCGTGGGGCCGAGTGAGGCAGTGATCGGTACAGGTCGTCTGCTGCCCGATGGCCACATTGGGCGCCTCGCCGTTCTGCCTGAGTGGCGCGGAAAGGGCTGTGGTCGGGCTTTGATGGATGCTTTGCTAGATGCGGCCAGCGAAGTAGGCATGAATCATTTCGCGCTTCATGCTCAGGTATCAACGGTTGGCTTCTATCGGCCGTTTGGCTTTGTCGAGCAAGGGGATGTGTTTATGGAAGCCGGGATCCCTCACGTGCTCATGACCCGCGCTACCCCAGCTTGAAGCGGAAGCGCCGACGTTCTCCGGTGGATGCGTCCGACTTCCACTGCTGTTCATCGAAACAGATCCTCCCGTCGCAATCCTGAAGCAGCACCGTCGAACTCCGTGTGCCATAACGTTGATCGGCGTCGCGGATAAAGGCGGCCGACAGCATGCGCTCCAACTCCAGGCTGACGCCGGTGCGAGGCAGGGCTTCGTCGGGGTAGGTGCGGTCATCTCGCAGCAGATGCAGCAGGCCCGTGTCGTCAGGCAGTGCGCTTAGCGCACGGGACAGATCGGACTTGGCCTGTTCCACCTTGGGCCAGGGGGTATCCAGCAGTTCGTTGGAAAGGCCGTAGACGCCCGGTTCCAGTGTCCGCATTTCACCGCTGACGTTGCTGTACCAAGCGAGGGTGCGGCCGTTGCCTACCAGCAGATTGAAACCGTTGTAATCGCCGCCCCGGCGTTCCACCTGTGCCAAGTAGTCCATGGGGCTGTCGCTGCCCGTCAGAAAGCGGCTCACCAGCGGCCCGCGCGAAGGTGCATCGGGCCGCATGTGTTGCGGATTGCGATAGTTGGTGAGAGCGGCAAAGCGGCCATTGCGGGTCACGCCCATCCAGGTGCCGCCACCCACCAAATCGCGCCCGGCGAGGACTTGCTGATGGTCCGACCAAAAGCCGGCAGGCGCAGTGGCTCGCTTGTGGAACTCGTCCCGGTTGGCCGCGACTACTAGCGGAAAGTCAGGATGTGCCCGCCAGCCGAGCAGGATCAGGCACATGGCCCGGCTATTCCACGGTGTAAGGCAGAGACAGCAAGGCGAGGGTAGGGCCTGTGAGCGAACCCAGGTGCAGCTCGCCAGCAGCGGTGCAGGAGCTTTGCGCCACGACGAGCACCTCCGTGCCTCCCTGCGGGGAGGGTGCGGCGACCGCCACGTTGCCGCAGGCTTGTTCGCCGGTTTCCGGGGCGTAGATCGCATCGCCCGGTGCTGCGGCGCCGTCGAGTCGGGCGCGCACCATGTGACGCTTCACCTTGCCCAGGTATTGGGTCCGGGCCACGATCTCCTGGCCGGGGTAGCAACCCTTCTTGAAGGAGAGGCCGCCAACCTGCACGTAGTTGATCATCTGGGGAATGAACTGCTCCTGGGTGGCGGCGACGATGCGGGGATCGCCGGCAGCGACGTCAAGGCTGCGCCAAGCGGCGAGGCCCACGGGCTTGGCCTTGGTACTCAATTGCTGCCAGATGGCTTGCGCCTGACCCCCTTGCAGGGAAAGCAGGTAGCGGTCATTGCCCAAGCCCAGGACTGTTCCTGCTGCAAACGCTACGGAGCCGCCTGCAGCGGGCACTGCGGCGCCTAGCTCGGCGAGACGCGCTGCGGCGTCCGGGCCGGCAAGGCCGATCAAGGGGCGCTCGGCTGTCGCGTCGGAAAGCTTCACCTTGGCGCGCAGTACGTACATGGAGAGCTTCTTCAACATGGCTACGTGAATGTCGGCGGAGAGCGCCAGCAGCAGATCGCTGCCCTCGTGCCAGATGCGAAAGTCGGCCAGCAGGCGGCCCTTGGGCGTACAGAAACCCGCACGGCGCCAGGCGTCGGCAGCGAGGCCGTTCACGTCGTTGGTCAGCAGGTTATGAAGGAAGGAGGCCGCTTCTTCGCCGCCGGCGCGGATGACGCCTAGGTCGACGAGGGGGGTGATCACGGTGCCTTGGGCGGCGGCAGCGGTTTCGGCGGCGCTATCGCCGAAGCTTTCCAGGTTTTCGCCAGCGCCGGCAGCGGCCAGGAATTCAAGCCAAGTGGTGTTCATATAGGTATATGTGCCTGAGAGGTTGGGGGCTCGCGGTATTATAGAGCCCGGTTTTCGTCCCCATTTTCCATGCGTTTCCTCAAGCGTCTGATTCTGTTGCTGGCCCTCGCCGGTCTGGGCTTCATCGGCCTCGTCGTCGCCTTCGCCAGCCGTCCCTTGCCGCTCAAATCCACTCCCCTGGAGTTCGAGATTCCGCCCGGCCTGAGCCTTTCCGCCGCATCGCGCCGTATGAGCGATGCCGGCCTCGGCTTTGCGCCCTGGCAGTTCTCGTTGCTGGGCCGTGTATTGGGGCGGGCCGCCGACATCAAGGCCGGGAGCTATCTGGTGGAACAGGGCCTGACGCCCATGGGTTTGCTCGACAAGCTCACCCGAGGCGACGTGACTCAAGGCGAACTTCTACTGGTGGAAGGCCGCAGCTTCCGTCAATTGCGGGCTGCCCTGGATGCCTCGCACGATCTGCGCCATGACACCGCAGGTCTTTCAGACGCAGAGTTGCTCGCTAAGTTGCAAATCAATGCGCCCCATCCCGAGGGCCTGTTCTTCCCCGACACCTATCTCTTTCCCAAGCAGTCCAGCGACCTCGACGTGCTGAAGCGCGCCGCCAAGGCCATGGATCGCCATCTGACGGAAGAGTGGAACAGCCGTGCCGATGGCCTGCCTTACCGCACCCCCTACGAGGCCCTGATCATGGCCTCCATCGTGGAAAAGGAAACCGGCAGGCCCTCGGATCGCCCCCAGATCGCCGCCGTCTTCATCAACCGCCTGCGCACCGGCATGCTGCTCCAGACCGATCCCACCGTGATCTACGGCCTGGGCGAGCGGTTCGATGGCAATCTACGCAGGGTCGATCTGCAAACCGATACCCCCTGGAACACCTACACCCGCGTTGGCCTGCCGCCCACGCCCATTGCCATGCCCGGCTTGGCGGCCCTGCGCGCGGCGCTGCATCCGCCGGTCAGTGACAAGTTCTACTTCGTTGCCCGGGGCGACGGCACCAGCGAGTTTTCCCATTCCCTGGACGAGCACAACCGCGCCGTCTATCGCTATCAAAAACACAAAGGAGGCAACCCTTGAGTCAGTCGAGCAGCAAGGGCAAGTTCATCACCCTCGAAGGCGTGGATGGGGCTGGCAAGAGCACCCATCACTCATGGCTGGTGGAAACCCTGCGTCAGCAGGGCAAGACGGTGATCTCCACCCGTGAGCCGGGCGGCACGCCCCTGGGTGAAAAGCTGCGGGCCATGCTGCTCTCGGAGCCCATGCACCCGGAAACCGAGGCGCTGCTCATGTTTGCCGCCCGTCGGGAGCACATCGCCCAGGTGATTGCGCCTGCTTTGGCGCGGGGCGAGTGGGTGATCTCCGACCGCTTCACCGATGCCAGCTTTGCCTACCAGGGTGGTGGCCGTGGCCTGAGTTGGGACAAGCTCAAGCAACTGGAGGCCTGGGTGCAGGAAGACCTGCAACCGGATCTGACCTTCTTCTTCGACCTGGACGTGGCCATCGCCCGTCAGCGTCTGGCGGGCACCGGCAATGCGCCGGATCGTTTCGAGCAGGAGCAGCAGGTGTTCTTCGAGCGGGTTCGTGCCGGCTACCTGCGGAGGGTGGAAGAAAGCCCCGCCCGCTACTGCCGCGTGGATGCGAGCCGGAGTATCGAAGAAATTAAGGTCTTACTTGAGAAGTCGATTTCAAGTGTCTGTTAATACGTACTATCAATGGCATGAAGCTCAGTGGAAGGCTCTCTGGCAACGGCCGGAGACGCTGCACCATGCGCTGCTCCTGGCCGGCCCCGCTGGGGTGGGGAAAGGGCGCTTTGCCGAAGCCCTGGCGGCGCGGTTTTTGTGTGAGTCGCCTAAGGGTGATCAAGCCTGCGGCGTTTGCGAAGCCTGTCATTGGTTCGCCACCGGTAACCATCCCGACTTCCGCAAGATAGGTCTTGAGTCCGACGAGCCCGAGGAAGAAGAGGGCGCCAAGCCGGCGAAGTCCGCCAAGGCTGCCAAGAAAACCGCGCCTTCCACCCAGATCAAGATCGAGCAGGTGCGTGGACTGGAGGACTTCATCTACGTGGGCAGCCATCGACAAGGTCGCCGGGTCGTCATCATTGAACCCGCCGAAGCCATGAACGTGGCAGCGGCCAACGCTCTTCTTAAGGTACTTGAAGAACCACCGCCAAATGTCCATTTTTTAATGGTTTCTTCAAAATGGAGAAGCCTGCTGCCGACCCTGATCAGCCGTTGTCGCCGCATCACTTTCGGTGTGCCGGAAACCGCTGCCGCCGTGGCTTGGTTGCAGGAGCAAGGGGTCAAGGACGCCGAGCAGAATCTGCGTCTGGCCGGTGGCAGCCCCCTGACTGCGCTTCAACAAGCCGAAAAAGGCCGGGGCGATGGGGCGGCCAGCTTCATTGCCAGCCTTGCCGCGGGCGTCGCCGATCCCATCGCGGCGGCAGCCCAGTGGGATAGCCTGATTCGGGCGCAGGCGGATTTTTCCAACGAAGCCCTGGTCGATACCCTCCAGAAGTGGCTCCACGACCTGACCCGCGTTGCCAACGGCAGCACGCCGCGCTTCCTCACCGCCCAGCAAGCGGCGCTGACCCGCATTGCCGGCGCCTGCAATCCCGAGCGGCTGCTGCGGTTCAACCGCGAGCTGTTGAAAATCCGCGCCACGGCCCGGCATCCGCTCAATCCGCAACTTTTCCTCGAAGACCTGGCCGCCCGCTACGCCCTGGCGACGGCAGCGAGCCGGGCACAACGCTAAACGTCTCAAACCCTTCCCCAACCTATGACCCTGCTTGTCGATTCCCACTGCCACCTGGATTTCCCCGATCTCGCCCAACAGACTGACCGCATCCTCGGTTCCATGAAGGAAGCCGGCGTGGGCTGGGCGCTGATCGCAGGCGTGACCCTGGAGCGTTTTTCCACCGTGCGCGGCTTGGCCGAAGCCCATGCCAATCTCTTTGCTGCCGTGGGCGTCCATCCCGATAGCGAAGGCGACGATCAAGATCCGAAGGTGGGCGTCACCGCCGACGAGTTGGTGGCGCTGGCCGATCATCCCAAAGTCGTCGCCATCGGCGAAACCGGCCTCGACTACTACCGCCTCACCGGCGATCTGGAATGGCAGAGGGAGCGTTTTCGCCAGCACATCGAAGCGTCCCGCCGCACCGGCAAGCCACTGATCATCCACACCCGCTCCTCGGCGGCGGACACCCTGGCGATCCTCAAGGAAGCCGGCACCGGCCCGAAAGCCGGCGTGCTGCACTGCTTCACTGAGACCATAGACGTGGCTCGGCAGGCTCTGGACCTGGGCTTCTACATTTCCATCTCAGGCATCGTCACCTTCAAGAACGCCGCCGAACTACGCGAAGTCGCCAAATTCGTACCCCTGGACCGGCTGCTGGTGGAAACCGACTCGCCCTATCTGGCCCCCGTGCCTTATCGCGGCAAGATCAACGAGCCCACCTACGTGCGCCACGTGGCCGAGTGCATCGCCACCGAACGCGGTCTGCCTTATCAAGCGGTGGCCGAAGCCACCACCTGCAACTTCTTTGAGCTGTTCTCCCATGCCCGCCCCAACTGATTTTCTGCGCCGCGCCCTGGCGCCCGTGCTCCTCTGTATCGCCTGCACTGCCTGGGCAGGTGCCTACGACGACCTGATGATGGCCGCCAACAACGGCAACACGGAGCGAGTGGTGGAATTGCTGCAAAAAGGCATGGACGTAAACACCACGGACCTGGACGGCAATAGCCTGCTGATGCTCGCCGTCCGCTCAGGCAACCAGCCTCTGATCGACTTCCTGCTACAGCACCGGGCCAGTCTTGGGCGTCGCAACCGCTATGGTGACGACGTGCTCATGCAGGCCACTAATGACGGCAAGCTGGAAACCGTGAAAAAACTGATGGCAGCCGGCGCAGAAGTTCAGCACCCCGGCTGGACGGCACTCCATTACGCGGTGATTCAAGGCCACGCCGATCTGGTGGCCTATCTGCTGGAAAAGGGCGCCGACGTGACCGCCAAAGGCCCCAATGGGCAGACGGCCCTGATGATGGCGGAGAGGCGCGACCAGAGCGACATTGTGCAGATGCTGAAGGCCAAGCAGGCCGAAGTGGAGCTCGCCGAAGCCCAGCGCAAAGCGGCAGCCGATCAGGCTGCGGCGAAGGACGGAGGGGATTCAGCGAAGGCTCCTGCGCCGTAATAGGCAACTGCTTTAACGCATCCGCAGGAAGCTCCTGCGGCTAGAACAAAGCCCACTGCGGAGAAATTGAGGCCTGCCTCCTTGGGGGCGTCTCCGTTGATTCTGCCAGCGGCGGCGCACGGTGGCCGACGCTGCGATTGGACCCTTGACGCCTCTTGCCATGCAGTTCTGAAAGAGGCTGTACATCCGAACGAGCGGCAGCAGGCGGGACAAGGCGAGCAGCGCCGTGCGAGGCGGCCCGGCCATGCGCTGTAGCTTGGTATCGAGCCGCGATGCGACCAGTGCGTTGAAGTCGAGCCCGATGTCACGGCGCGCGAAGATCGCCGCGATTTCCCGGTTAGGCCGATAGAAGATTTCCGTCTCCGCGTAAGCGCCCACCACTTTCGCCATGGTGGCGGGTGCGATACCCGCCGGCGGCGGTACGCCGAGCCCAGCGCGCACCAGGGCTCGAACGAGAATGTCCTGGAGACGCCCCTTGGGCAGCCAATGCACCAGGGGAAGCCGATAGTGCGGCTCGACTAGGCGGAAGCGCGCCGGGAACATGCCAAGCAGCACGCCGCCCGGCTTGAGCAGGCGCGCGATGTCGGCAGCCACCTTGTCCAGGTCCGACACGTGCTCGAACACTTGATCGGCGATGACGATATCGAAGAAACCGGCCGGAAATTTCGCGTTGCCGTCGGCGCCCACCATCGAAAGGATAGGGTGTTCGTCGGCGTACAGGTCAGAGAGCAGGGCGTTGCCGGCAGCGACGAATTCCTCGCCGACCTCAATGCCGAAGGCTCGCCAGCCGTGCCGCCGCAACTGGCCCACCAACTGTCCGCGTCCGCAGCCGAAATCGAGCACGGCAATGTCCCCCGGCGGCTTGCCTGTACGGGCCGCAAGCGCAGCTAATTCCGATTCGATTTCAGCGGGAGGGGCGTTCTGGATGTCGTGCTCAGCGAGCGGGATGAACTTGTGGTCTCCGCAGCATTCGCGGAAGGTCGGTAGAGGCGTTGACGTATTCACGGTCCTGATTCCGTCCGTTCGGGTGGGAGCGGCAATGATCGGGGTTCGATGTTGTTGGTTTTGCTGTTGGTGCGGCGCGATGTGTGGCTCTTTCTGTCCAATTCCCGCTACGTCTAGCCGCAAAGCAACTGCTCCGCTTGATGCCTGCGCTTGCTTTCTTGCCGAAATCGCTACAAAACGTCGGTGCCCCCATTGCTAAGGACGGCTCGCCTAGACTTCGAACCTAGCGACTAACAAGCCAAGCGACGACGCTCGCCCATATCAGCAGGAAAATCGCAGCAACTGGGCGTGCGCTGGAAATGGCGTCGGAAGCATGGGCCAGCTTTCTCCCGGTGACCATTGCTCGTGGCAGGTTCTCACGATGGGCCAAGCTGCCAACGAATACGCCGGTCAGATGCACCAGTACGACCGCCAGCAGGGTATTCACGGCGCCCTCGTGTAGCTCCTCCATCCACTCGCTGCCGATGTCTTGATAGTTGAGCCAGCCGCTCGCGCCACTCGCCAGCACTAGGCAAAGCAGTGCAACGATGGCCAAGCCGCCGGCCGGGTTGTGGCCGACCCAGTGCTGCGGGCTCGGTCCCATCAGGCTCTTCAGGTAGGTGATCACCGCACTGGGGCTGCGCACGAAGTCGATGAACCGTGCATAGCGGCTGCCGATCAGGCCCCAGAGGATTCGGAAGAGGACGATGCCGACCATGGCCCCACCGGCGAAGACGTGTACCAAGCGCAACTCCTCGCTCTCGGCAGTAAGCCAAGCAGTCACGAAGCCGGCCACCATCAGCCAGTGGCCGATGCGCACCGGCAGATCCCAGATCAGCACCTTGCTTTTGGTTGTGTTGGTTGTGTTGTCAGTCGCGTTCATGGCGATAGCCTCCGGGGATGCGGATCTCGCGCTCGCTGAAACTGCCTGCATCGGCACGGGTATGGCAGGCTAGGCAATTGGCGGCGCTTCCGACGCGCTTGTCCTTCCAAGCCGGGGTCGGTATTTCGTTGTGCTCGCGGCGGAACCAAGTCGTCGCGGTCGGACGCGGCAGTGCGCCGCCGACGGAGGCGCCCTCGGTGCGGCGGCCTGAACCGGCGTTGCGCATCAGAAACTCCTCAATGGCACGGCGGCTCTTTTCGTCGAGGGAGGCGTTGTCGCCGTAGTGCTTTTCGAGGTTGCCCATCACGCGCTGCCAATCGTTGGCTGCCAGTAGTGCGGGCGGGAAGGGTAGGTGGCAACTGCCGCATTCCGCCTTGAAAGCAGGTGGGGCGTTGGCCGGGATCGGCATGCGGTCGGCATGGGCGTTTGAGGCAGCGATTGCGGCGACCGCAAGTAGGACGAGACGTTTCATTTAGCGGGCCTCCGTCAGAAAGGTAACGAAGTCGGCCTTTTCTCCAGCGGTGCATTCGCGGCCGACCACTTCCTTGCAGTTACGGGTGAACCACTTTTCGACCTTGGCCGTATCGGTCAGGCGATCGGCGTTGGCGGCTGGCGCCAGCGGCTTGATGGTCTTGCTGGTGATGGCGTGCTGGCCGGGCAGTGCGGGGTTCGCGGTGTGGCAAGTCGAACAGGACTGCATTTTTTCCGAAACACCGAACTTGCGAGCGAAGAATTCTCCGCCGCGTGCTGCCGATGCATGGAAGCCGGCGCCCTGCGCAGTCGCATAGGCGGCAGCGATCTGTTGCGGCGTTTCTGCCAGGGCTGTGCTGCAAGCGGCGATCAACAGAAAGGGGATGAGATGCTTCATGGCCTGGCTCCTGATGACGTTTGACATGGAGCCAGAGTATGGAACGGGGAACTTAACCCTCACTTAGGGGTTTCTTTGTCCTTCCTTAATGCACGGCTATCGGTGCGAATCATTGGGCAAGTTGTTAGGGATGTCCCTGATGTCTTCCCTCATTCTCGAGTGGGGGGACGCAAGCATCGAGCCTTTGGGATGGTGGTATGAGGTGCCCACTTGGTTGGCAATTGTCTAGATCAAAGCATGGCGCGAAATTGCCGGGGGCCGAGCACGATTTCAAGCGCAGAGGAGTCCACGCTGGGACTTCCTCCTATTGCGTGGACGGGCGCAACTTCTACAAAAACCGATCCAGCAGCTTCTTGCTTCCACGGTCCATGTTGTATTGGTCGCGGATCAGGTAGTTGATGCCGTGGCTGTCGGCTACCAGCAGGGTGGGGCCGGCGATACGGCGGATGTCTTCTTCGCCCCTTAGCACGAAGTTCACCTCGCCCCGATCCGTTTCCACGGTCCAGGTGCTGGGCGTGGCGAAGGTGGAAACGCCCTTGATGCGGCGGATTTCGGGCATGAATTCCCGGGTGCGCAGCTCCTCGGCGATCAGGTCGGCGGTTTCCTTCGGCAGGTCTGCGAGCTGTTCGATCCACGCCAGTTCGTGGCCGTCCTGGCTCACTACTGAAATTCCGCGCTCCGGTGCGCCGATGGGGAAGGCCCGAACGGGCACTACGTTTTCGTGGGTTTCACCCTCCGCTGACGTGAATGTCAATCGCCCCAGGGCGTTGCGAGTCAGCGTGAAACTGTGCTTCAAATCTTGCGTGCTCATTCGTCAATCCCCTCCGCCAAGGTTTCCGCATGTCGGGCTTGAGCCTCGTAGAGGCGGTGGTAGTGGCCCTTCTTCGCCATCAGTTCGTCGTGACTGCCCACTTCGACGATGTGGCCCCGATCCATGACCACCAGCCGATTGGCCTTGCGTAGGGTGGATAGGCGGTGGGCCACGGCGATGGTGGTGCGGCCTTGCACGAGATTGTCCAGGGCCTTCTGGATTTCCTTTTCCGTGGTGGTGTCCACCGAGGAAGTTGCCTCGTCCATGATTAGGATGCGCGGGTCGATCAGCAGGGCGCGGGCGATGGAGATGCGCTGGCGCTCACCGCCGGACAGGGCTTGGCCCCGTTCGCCCACCAGGGAGTCGTAGCCTTGGGGCAGGCGCAGGATGAATTCGTGGGCATGGGCGGCGCGGGCGGCGGCCATGATTTCTTCCCGGGTGGCGTCCGGTTTGCCATAGGCGATGTTCTCGGCAATGGTGCCGAAGAAGAGGAAGGGCTCCTGCAACACCAGGCCGATGTGGCGTCGGAACTCGGCCACGGGCAGGGAGCGGATGTCCACGCCATCCACGCGGATCGAGCCTTCGGTCACGTCGTAGAAGCGGCAGATCAGATTGACCAGGGTGCTCTTGCCCGAGCCGCTGTGGCCCACGAGGCCGATCATTTCGCCGGGGGCGATGTCCAGGTTCAGATTGCGGATCACGGCCCGGTTGCCATAACGGAAGCCCAGTTCGCGCAGCTCGATGTGGCCGGTCAATTGCGGCAAATGCACGGGCTTGGTGGGTTCCGGCACGCTGGAAACGTGGTCAAGGATGTCGAAGATGCGCTTGGCGCCCGCCGCCGCTTTTTGGGTCACGGAGACGATGCGGCTCATGGAGTCGAGCCGGGTGTAGAAGCGGCCGATGTAGGCGAGGAAGGCGGTGAGCACGCCCACGGTGATCTGGCTTTTGGATACGAGCCAGATGCCGAAGGCCCAGACCACCAGCAGGCCGATTTCCGTCAGCAGGGACACCGAGGGAGAGAACAGGGACCAGACCTTGTTGATCCTGTCGTTCACCAGCAGGTTGTGCTTGTTGGCTTCGCGGAAGCGGTTGGCTTCCCGCTGTTCCTGGGCGAAGGCCTTGACCACGCGGATACCGGGGATGGTGTCGGCCAGCACGTTGGTGACTTCGGACCAGACCCGGTCGATCTTCTCGAAGCCGGTGCGCAGCTTGTCCCGGACCACGTGGATCAGCCAGGCGATGATGGGCAGGGGCAGCAGGGTCGCCAGGGCCAGTCCGGGGTTGATGGAGAACAGGATCGCGGCCGTCATGATGATCATCAGCACGTCGGTGGCGAAGTCCAGCAAGTGCAGGGAGAGGAAAACGCAGATGCGATCGGTCTCCGAGCCAACGCGGGACATGAGGTCGCCAGTGCGCTTGCCGCCGAAATACTCCAGGGACAGGCGCAGCAGGTGTTCGTAGGTGGTGGTGCGCAGATCGGCGCCGATGCGTTCGGACACCAGAGCCAGGATGTAGGTCTTGGCCCAGCCCAGCGCCCAGGACACCAGCGCAGCGCCGAGCAGCCCAGACAGGTAGAGGGCAACCTTTGCCGGATCGATGTGCTGGCCGTTCTGGAAGGGGATCAGCACCTCGTCCATCAGCGGCATGGTCAGGTAGGGCGGCACCAGGGTCGCCGCCGTGCCGCCCAGCATCAGCAGGAAGCCCAACAGCAGCTGGCCCTGGTAAGGCTTGGCGAAGCGCCACAGGCGGAAGAGGGTCCAGGTGGAAGGCGGTGTGTGCAGCTCGCGGGTGCAGATCGGGCATTCGTCCTGATCGGCGGGGAGCGGCGCCTTGCACTTGGGGCAGACGGTTTCGTCGATGGCCTCGGCGGCAACGCCCGTGCGCAGGGTTTCTTCCAGGCGCTCGAACTGGCCGATCAGGCGCAGGGCGGCTGGGTTCTGGCCCAGGGTGTAGCGCCAGTGGGCGAGGCGGCGGTTGCCGTCGATCAGCTCAAGGCTGCCGACGCCGGAATGGTCGTAATGTTGGAGATTCAGCCCTGCATGGAGATTGTGCTCGGTCCATGCGCCGCTACCTGGCTCGCAGGCCAGCAGGCGGCGGTCCGTGAGGATCAGCAATCCGTGGGCGAAATTCAGCGTCGCGTCCAGATCCAGTTCCATCCAGGCTTGCAGCGATTCACCGGCGGCGAGACGGGGCGACAAGGAGGCCTGCCAGTGATCGGGCAGAGCGGGGCCGGTGCAGAGATTGGGGATGGCGGGACTGTTCATGTACCGTTAAGGGCAGGCTGACACGATGGGGGCGGAAGTATACCGGCGCGACTGGAAACCAAGCCGCCATCCGGTCGAATTCATCGAATTTGAGGGGATTTCAGCTGAATACCGGCGCCCAGGACGGCGGGCTCCGCTGTATCATCCCGCCCTGAATTTTTCGGATTCCCTTTGGGGTTCTTGGGGCATCCCACACGGCATATTTGCCTATTCCGCTACCGAGCATGACAAAACGAAATATCGAATTCCTCCGGGTGACCTGCCTCAAGGGACCCAACATTTGGACCTATCGCCAGTGCCTGGAAGCTTGGGTGGATATCGGCGATCTGGAAGACAACCCCTCCAATACCCTGCCGGGTTTCGTTGATCGGCTGGTGGCCTGGCTGCCCTCCTTGATGGAGCACAAGTGCAGCGTGGGCGAGCGGGGCGGTTTCGTGAAGCGGCTGCGGGACGGCACTTGGGCCGCCCACATCCTGGAGCACGTGACGCTCGAATTGCAGAACCTGGCCGGCATGCAGAGCGGCTTCGGCAAGGCGCGGGAAACCTCCAAGCGGGGCATCTACAAAGTGGCGGTGCGCGCCCGTGACGAGCAAGTCAGCCGCGCCTGCCTGGAAGCCGCCCGTAATTTGGTACTGGCCGCCATCAACGACGAGCCTTTCGACGTCGCGGGCACCGTCCGCGAACTGCGCGAAAAGGCCGACTCCCTCTGCCTTGGCCCCAGCACCGCCTGTATCGTCAATGGCGCCACGGATCGGGGCATTCCTTCCCTGCGCCTGACCGACGGCAATCTGGTTCAGCTTGGCTACGGCAATGCCCAGCGCCGCATCTGGACCGCCGAGACCGACTGCACCAGCGCCATCGCTGAAGAAATCGCTTGCGACAAGGATCTGACCAAGCAGTTGCTGAGCTCCTGCGGCGTGCCCGTGCCTGAAGGCCAGGAAGTGGATAGCCCGGAAGAAGCCTGGGAAGCCGCCGAAGACATCGGCCTGCCGGTGGTGGTCAAGCCCACGGACGGTAATCATGGTCGTGGCGTATTCACTAACCTCCGTTCCCGCCAGGAAGTGGAATCCGCTTTCGCTAAGGCTCAGGAAGAAGGCAGCGGCGTCATCGTCGAACGCTTCATCGAAGGCGGCGAACATCGCTTGCTGGTAGTCGGCAATCAGGTGGTGGCCGTCACGCGCGGCGATACCGCTTCGGTGGTGGGCGATGGCGTTTCCACCATTCGCCAACTGGTGGACAGTCAGATCAATAGCGATCCCCGTCGCGGCGAGGAAGAGGATTACCCCCTCGGTCCGATCAACATCGATCAGGAGCCGGTGGCCCAGCTGGAAATCGAGCGCCAGGGCTACACCGCCGACTCCGTGCCCCCCAAGGGCGAGGAGGTGCTCATCGTTCGCCACGGCAACATGGCTTTCGATGCTACCGACGAAGTGCATCCCGACACGGCCGCCATCGCGGCTTTGGCCGCCCGCATCGTCGGCCTGGATATCGCCGGGATCGACTTGGTGACCAAGGATATTTCCAAGCCCCTGGCCGAACAGCGCGGCGCCATCGTGGAAGTGAATGCTGGCCCCAGCCTGCTCATGCACATCAAGCCTGCGGTGGGTCAGCCCCGTCCCGTGGGCGAAGCCATCGTCAAGCACCTGTTCCCCCGCAACAGCACGGGCCGCATTCCCGTGGTTGGCGTTACCGGCAGCGGCAACCTAACCTTGGTGGCCCGGCTGGTGGCTTGGCTGCTGCACTTCTCCGGTCGTCACGTGGGCTTGGCCTGCGGCGATGGCCTGTTCCTGGATCGCCGTCAGGTGGAAAAGAACAACTGCGCCAATTGGGCTGCCGGTCAGCGTCTGCTGATCAACCGCTCCATCGATAGCGCCGTGTTCGAGAATTCCGCCGCCATGATCCTGGGCGAAGGCCTGGCCTATGATCGTTGCGATGTGGGCGTGGTGACCGGCGTGCGTCACACCGAAGACCTGAACCACTACGACGTTCTCGACGAAGAACAAACCTGGAAGGTGCTGCGCACCCAGGTGGACGTGGTGCTGCCTAGCGGTGTCGCCGTGCTCAACGCCGACGATCCCAAGGTGGCCGAGATGGCCGAGCTGTGCGATGGCGAAGTGATGTTCTACGCCCTGAGCGAAGCCAATCCGGTGGTGGTTGCGCATCGTGCCAAGAAGGGCCGTGCTCTCTTCGTGCGGGCGGGTCAGGTGGTTCTGGCCAACGGTACGGCGGAAATCCCGGTGCTTTCCCTGGAAGGTCTGCCCCTGTTGAAGGATGAGCCCGAACTGGCGACCGATCTGCTGCTGGCCGCCCTGGGTGCCGCTTCCGCCGTGGGCATCTCCCCTGAATTGCTGCTCGCCGGCGTCGATACCTTCACCCGCGCTCACTGATTTTCCGGCTCGGATGCTTGGTCGTCCGGGCCGAAGTTGAAAGGACTAAGGTCAATGGAAGTTTCCCGCATCCGCGCCCTGCGCGGTCCCAACTTGTGGAGCCGGCATACCGCCATCGAAGCCATCGTGCGCTGCGAAGGCATCGAGCAAGACATCGCCGCCATGGATGGCTTTGAAGCCCGGCTGCGCGACCGCTTCCCCGACCTGGGCATCATCAGTCCCGAGAGCCATCACGAAACCGTGTCCCTGGCCCATGCCCTGGCCTATGCCGCCCTCGGTTTGCAGGCTCAAGCCGGTTGCCCGGTAACGTTCAGCCGCACTGCTTCTACGGTAGAGGCCGGCGTATTCCAGGTGGTTGTGGAATACAGCGAGGAACCCGTAGGCCGTAAGGCCCTGAGTTTGGCAGAGCAGTTGGTTCAGGCAGCAATGAGCAACACGCCCTTCGATCTGGACGGCGCCTTGAAAGAGCTGCGTGACCTGGACGAAGACGTGCGCCTCGGCCCCAGCACTGGCTCCATCGTCCAGGCCGCTGTGTTGCGTGGCATTCCCTTCCGCCGCCTGACCGAAGGCAGCATGGTGCAGTTCGGCTGGGGCAGCAAACAGCGCCGCATCCAGGCTGCCGAAGTGGATAGCACCAGCGCCATTGCCGAATCCATCGCCCAAGACAAGGAACTCACCAAAAAACTGCTCGAAGCCGCTGGCGTGCCGGTGCCCAAGGGCCGTCCCGTCGCAGACGTAAATGACGCTTGGGCTGCCGCTCTCGAAGTGGGCCTGCCTGTGGTGGTGAAGCCCCAGGACGGCAACCAGGGCAAGGGCGTGACGGTGAACATCACCTCCCGCGAAGAACTGGAAAAGGCGTACCACGTGGCTGCCGAGTTCCGCGATTCGGTCATGGTCGAGCGTTATCTTCCCGGCCAGGACTACCGCATGCTGGTGGTGGGCAAGCGCCTGATCGCTGCCGCGCGGCGCGAACCGCCGCAAGTAGTGGGCGACGGCACCCATACCGTGCGCCAGTTGGTGGAACAGGTGAATGCCGATCCTCGCCGTGGCGAAGGGCATTCCACCTCCCTGACCAAGATTCGCTTCGATGAAATCGCTCTCGCGCGTCTGGCCTTGGAAGGCCTCAACGCCGACTCCGTGCCGGCTCGCGGTCAGCGCGTGATTCTGCGCAACAACGCCAATCTGTCCACCGGCGGCACCGCCACCGACGTGACCGACGACGTGCATCCCGAGATGGCCGCCCGCGCCGTCGATGCAGCCCGGATGGTGGGCCTCGACATCTGCGGTGTGGACGTGGTTTGCGACTCCGTCATTAAGCCCCTGGAAGAGCAAGGCGGCGGCGTCGTTGAAGTGAATGCCGCTCCTGGTCTGCGTATGCACTTGGCGCCGTCTTACGGCAAGGGTCGCGACGTGGGCAGCGCCGTCGTCGCCGATCTGTACCCGGATGGCGAGAACGGCCGCATTCCCGTGATTGCCGTGACCGGCACCAACGGCAAGACCACCACCGTGCGCCTGACAGCCCATCTAATCAAGGCCAGTGGCTTGCGTGTGGGCTTCACCAATACCGACGGCGTGTATGTGAATGACCGCCAGATCGACAGCGGCGATTGCAGCGGCCCTCGTAGCGCCCGCAACGTGCTGCTGCACCCGGACGTGGATGCCGCCGTGTTTGAAACCGCGCGCGGCGGCCTGCTGCGCGAAGGCTTGGCCTTCGACCGCTGCCACGTGGCCGTGGTGACCAATATGGGCATCGGCGATCACCTAGGTCTGAACTACATCACCACGGTGGAGGACTTGGCCGTGCTGAAGCGCGTCATTGTTCAGAACGTGGCGCCTAACGGCTGGGCCGTGCTCAACGCGGCGGACCCCATCGTTGCCGCCATGATCGAGAACTGCCCCGGTCAAGTGATCTACTTTGCCCGCGACGGTCGTCTGCCCGTGATGGCCGCCCATCGCGCCCAAGGCAAGCGTGTGGTCTTCGTGGAAGAGGGCCATCTGGCTGCCGTGGAAGGCAGCTTCAAGGTCCGCATTCCGCTTACCCAAGTGCCCTTCACCCGAGGCGGTGCCATCGGCTTCCAGGTGGAAAACGCTATGGCCGCCGTGGCGGCTGCCTGGGCTGCCGGCGTGCGCTGGGACCACATCGCCGAGGGCTTGTCGTCCTTCGTGGCCGATGCTCAGGGCGTGCCGGGCCGCTTCAATATCTTCGATTTCAAGGGCGCTACAGTGATTGCCGACTACGGCCACAACCCGGATGCCATGCAGGCCCTGGTGAGCGCTGTGGAAAACCTGCCGGCCAATCGCCGCTCCGTGGTGATCAGCGGTGCCGGTGATCGCCGCGACGAAGACATTCGCGAGCAAACCCGCATCCTGGGCGGCGCTTTCGACGAAGTGGTGCTCTATCAGGACGCCTGCCAGCGTGGCCGTGCCGACGGCGAAGTGCTGGCCCTGCTGCGTGAAGGCCTGACTGGCGCGAACCGCACCAAGTCAGTGGAGGAGATTCGCGGCGAGTTCATTGCCATCGATACCGCCATGGATCGCCTTCAGCCTGGCGATCTGTGCCTGATTCTGGTGGATCAGGTTCAAGAAGCCCTGGCGCACATTGCGCAGCGGGTCAGCGAAACCTCCAAGTCCTGAAGCGGCTCCTAGCTGGTATGAACTTCTACCAGCGCTTTATCCTGCCCCGCCTGATTGATCTGGCGATGCGCAACCGGGAGGTTGCCCATTACCGACGTCAGGCGGCGCCACTCGCAGAGGGGCGTGTGCTGGAAATTGGCATTGGCTCCGGCCTCAACCTGCCGTTTTATCAACCGGCCGTGACGCAATTGTTCGGCCTTGATCCTTCGCCTCGGCTCCTGGCAATGGCCGGTCATCGCATCGATGGCGCGGCTTTTCCCGTGGAGCTGCTCCAAGGCACGGCGGAAAGCATTCCCCTCGAATCCGACAGTGTCGATACGCTGGTCAGCACCTGGAGCCTTTGCTCGATTGCAGACCTGGATAGCGCTTTGAGCGAGATGCGGCGGGTTTTGAAACCTTCGGGAAAGCTGCTTTTCGTGGAGCACGGGCTCGCGCCTGAACTTGGCGTGCAGCGTTTGCAGCGTGGCCTTAATCCTCTGTGGCGTCCCGTCAGCGGCGGATGTCATCTGGATCGCAAGATCGACAAGCTGATCTCGGATGCAGGCTTCCGCATGGATAGCTTGGGGTGTGAATACGCCAAGGGTCCGCGGTTCCTGACCTATTTCTATCGAGGCATCGCCAGGGTTCGGTGAGGCATGGCCGGACGATCAGCCTGGGCCGGCCTCGTTCTCGTCGGCGGCTAACATCTGCTCGCACTGGACCATCATCGATTCGCCGATCTCGGACTGGTAGTTCGGGTCCAGGGATTCCATCATTTCGTGGGCCGTGAAGAGGCCCGCTTGGCGCGATAGTGTCGTCGCCATTTGCCGCGCCAGATCGTCGCTTAGGGAGGACAGCCGCTTTTTGTCCTCGGCGGACAGGGTGCGTTTTGATCGCGCCAGCCAATCGCTCGCCAGTGTGGCGCCCTGGGCAGGCGTGAGCCACTGGCCGTGTTCGTAGTAAGTGGAAAGGCGTTCCGCTACCAGGGCGAACATCAAGGCAATGTGGATGCCTTTTTCCGCAAGTTGTGTCTCGCGCAATCGGTTCATGCGTGTCGATGCTCTATTCAGTGCGATGCCACGGGCCGCTCGACTTTTGCCGGCAGGACGTGAACGTTTGCGTGGGCCAAGTTGCGGTAAATCGTGCTGCGCCTAAGCAAGGGCCACCACTCGTAAAGGAAGATTTGCATCGGGCGCCACATGGCGACCCAGCCGCCGATCACCAGGCTTTCTCGAAGCGCCCGGAGGAATGGGTTGCTCAGGGCGGAAGACAAGACATCCGCGCCCAGCAGGCAGAGCGCCAAAAAGCACAGGCCGATGAGCAGGCTCGTGCGTCCTTCGCGCAGCAGTACGACCAGATTACGTCGGGTCAAAACAGACTTGTAATCGAAATAGTTATGGATGGCCTCAGCGACCACAGGCGTGGGATCGGTGTCGGGCATGTTTTCGATATGCACCAGGATGCGATAGTGGCTACCCCGGGGAAATTCCATGGCCCAGCTTTCCAGAAACTCCTCCGCGTCCGTGTCCAGATCCCGATGGTGAAAGGGCGTCGGATCCATGGAGTTGAAGAGCTCCGAGAGCTGCGATATCCGCACTTCTATCTGGTGGACGGGGGCATGGCTCTTCTTCATATTGTTTACCTCGCTGCATCTTTTGGCCGGCGCACCTGCGCGGAAGCGCAAGACAATACGGCAATTGGCTGGGTTTTGTGGCCCCTAGCGCTTACACTCTCACCCCCGTCGCAAACCACCGTTTTCGGCGATCGCTTCGCAACAGTTCAAAGGTCCGCCATGCAACCCATTCACGATATCGATGTCGTCATTCTGATGGCCGTTACGCTCGCCGCAAAAAGGCGTCCGGCGGAGTTGGTGGATATTGTGGCGGCTGCGGATTTGATCCAGGGAATGATTCCCTTCGAGTCGAAGCTGGGCAGCGCAATTGCGTCTCTCACCTTCCATGGCTTGATCCAAGTCGAAGGCGAAGGATTCACCCTGACGCCCGCAGGACTGGCCCTGGTGGCCGATCCGCCCAAGAAGGCCGATACACCTGCGCTGATTGCCGCGCTTCGGGAAAAGATGGCGTCCTACTACCCCCGGCGGGAACACGCGGCCGTGGAGCTTCCGGAAGAACAACTGGCAGCTGCCGTCTCGGCCCACAAGAAAGTAAAAAAGACGCCTGCCAAAAACATGGTGATGCCCAAACCTGTGGTGGATCGTCACTTCAAGGTCGAGGGCCGCTGGCGCCGAGTGACCGTGACGCGCAAGCGCACGCCCTGAGAATACTTAGTCCCCAAGCCCGCGTCGACCAGCCTTGATTGCGCCGCGCTTGGCCTTGCTGTCCAGGCGCTTGGTCACCGACGAACGGCTTGGCCGGGTAGGGCGGCGTTTCTTGGGCAGTACGGCCACGCTAGCGATCAGCTCTTCCAGTCGGCGCAAAGCCTCCAGTCGATTCTTTTCCAGGCTGCGAAATTCCTGGGCCTTGATGATGATCACGCCGTCCTTGCTGATGCGCTGATCGCCCAGCTTTAACAGCCTTTCCCGCACGGCTTCTGGCAAGGACGACGCATTGACGTCAAAGCGCAGATGGACGGCGCTGGAAACCTTATTGACGTTCTGCCCACCGGCTCCCTGGGCGCGGATCGCCGTGATTTCGACTTCTTCAAGCGGGACGGTGTAACGCAAAACCATGACCGCTTGCCGTCGTTAGGGGCGGGCCGCGAGGCTGAGGGCCACAGCTTCGGCCACCTCGATGCCATCCACGGCGGCCGACAAAATCCCGCCCGCGTAGCCCGCGCCTTCACCGGCGGGATAGAGGCCGCGCGTGTTCATGCTCTGGTAATTGTCGCCGCGTCTGATGCGCACCGGCGACGAGGTGCGGGTTTCGATGCCGGTGAGGATGGCGTCGGGCAGGTCGAATCCCTTGATCTGCTTGGCGAAGGCCGGGATGGCTTCGCGCAGGGCTTCGATCACGTAGTCGGGGGCGCAGGTGGCGAGGTCGGTCAGATGGATGCCTGGCTTGTAGGAAGGCTCCACGCTGCCTAGCTTGGTGGAAGGCCGGCCGGCAAGAAAATCCTCGATCCGTTGTGCCGGCGCCGCGTAGGTGCCGCCGCCTAGTTCAAAGGCGCGGGACTCCCACTGGCGTTGTAGATCGATGCCGGCCAGTGGGTTTTTGCTGGCGTCGCCGGGGAAGTCGGCGGGTGAGACGTTCACCACCAGGGCCGCGTTGGCGTTGCGTTCGTTGCGGGAATACTGGCTCATGCCGTTGGTGACCACCCGGTTCGGTTCTGACGTGGCGGCCACCACCGTGCCGCCTGGGCACATACAGAAGCTGTAGGCGGTGCGGCCATTAGCGCAGTGATGCACCAGCTTGTAGTCGGCGGCGCCCAGTAGCGGATTGCCGGCATTGGGGCCGAGCCGCGCCCGGTCGATCATGGATTGGGGATGCTCCACGCGGAAACCGATGGAGAAGGGCTTGGCTTCCATATAGACGCCGCGCTGATGAAGCATCTGGAAGGTATCCCGCGCGCTATGGCCCACGGCCAGGACCACGTGGTGGGTGGGGATGCGCTCGCCGTCGGCCAGTACCACGCCTTGCACTTGGCCGTTGTCGATCTCGATGTCCTCAACCCGGCTCTGGAAGCGGACTTCGCCGCCCAGACTGTGGATGGTGGCACGCATTTCTTCCACCATGCCCACCAGCTTGAAGGTGCCGATGTGGGGCTTGCTGACATAAAGAATTTCCGCAGGCGCCCCGGCTTTGACGAACTCGGTGAGCACCTTGCGACCCCGGAACTGAGGATCGGAAATCTGGCTATGGAGCTTACCGTCCGAGAACGTGCCGGCGCCGCCTTCGCCGAACTGCACGTTGGATTCGGGATTCAGCGTGTTCTTGCGCCACAGCCCCCAGGTGTCCTGGGTCCGCTCGCGCACGGCCTTGCCGCGCTCAAGAATGATGGGGCGGAAACCCATCTGCGCCAGCAGCAGTCCGGCAAACAGGCCGCAGGGGCCGGTGCCGATTACTACGGGCCGTTCTGTATGGGGGAAGTCGGCCGGCGCATGGGCAGCGAATTTGTACTCGGTGTCCGGCGAAACGCCGAGTTGCGGGCCGCCGCGCTGCACGCGGAAACGCCGTTGCACCTTGGCTTCGTCCCGTACTTCCACGTCCACCGTATAGACGAAGACGATGGCCCTGGGCTTGCGCGCGTCGTAGCCCCGGCGGAACACCGTGTAGCGGATCAGGTCAGCTTCATTGATTCCCAATGCCTGACAAATGGCCGCGGGCAACGCGTCCTGGGCGTGGTCGATGGGTAGCTTGACTTGGGTCAGTCGCAACATGAGGGGTGTTCCGGATGGAGGCTGCGGCTCGTCCAGGCGGCTGGAGCGAGGCGCGGGGCAAAAGAGGGCGCGTATTTTAGCCGCGTCAGCCCTGGAGACTGGCGGCTTTTCGGGCGGTTTGAAGTGGCCGGGATTTCTTTTTTAGAAAAAGCTTGCCATCTGAAATAACTTGAGCAACAATTCAAACGTTCGTTTTAATTAAGTGTTCAAACTCGAATGGAAGCTCGAATGGAACCCAGCGCCGCCAGTGAAACCAATGCGCGAATCCTCGACGTTGCCGAACGCCTCTTCATGGAGCGCGGCTACGAAGGGACTTCCACCCGCATGGTGACGACCGAAGCCAAGGTGAATCTGGCTGCGGTCAATTACCACTTTGGTTCCAAAGAGGCGCTGATGCAGGCTGTGCTGCGTCGCCGCCTGGCCATCCTGAATCAGGAGCGGCTGCGGGTGTTGGACGAGGCGGAAGCTGCCGCCAATGGCTCGCCGCTCAAGCCTTCTCAGATCGTCGATGGCTTTTTCGGCACGCTGTTGCGCATGGCGGAAGACGAAAGCAAGGGCGGGCATACCTTTCAGCGCCTGATCGGCCGGACCCTGACGGAACCTGCCACATTCATCCGTACCTTCCTCGCCGAGGAATACGCGGATGTGATGGATCGCTACAAAGCTGCGCTGTTCAAAGCTCTGCCGGATGTTCCCAAGGCAGAAATCGTCTGGCGCTTCCACTTCATGCTGGGTGCAACGTCCTACGCCATCGCCGGTACGGATGCGCTTCAGCTGGTCACCGATCTGCAAATCGCCGAAGACGAAGGTACTCAGTCGCAAAAGTTGCTGCCGCGTTTGATGTCTTTCCTGCTTGGTGGCCTACGCGCGCCGCTACCCCAGTTTCAAAACAATTCCGAGCCCGCTGCTGGCGGCTCTTCCCAGTCCTGAACCCTGATCGTCCGAAAAGGATACGACCATGAATACTTCTCTCCCGGTTTTGCTGCTCCTGGTGGCCGTCGTTGCTGTGGCCGGACTGGTGATAGTGCGTCCCCTGCGTCGCGCCATCATCAGCCGGCCTCTCTTTGCCATCTACAAGAAGATACTGCCCTCAATGTCGGACACAGAGCGCGAGGCCCTTGAAGCCGGCACGGTCTGGTGGGAAGGCGAGCTGTTCCGTGGCAAGCCCAACTGGAACACCCTGCTGAACTATCCCAAGCCCACGCTGACTGCCGACGAGCAGTCCTTCATGGACAACGAGGCAGAAGAGGCCTGCCGCATGACGGACGACTGGAAGGTCTCTCACGAGCTCTATGACCTGCCTGCTGAGGTCTGGGCCTACATCAAATCCAAGGGCTTCCTGGGCATGATCATTCCCAAGAAGTACGGCGGTCTCGGTTTCTCCGCCTACGCGCACTCCCAGATCATGACCAAGCTGTCCACCCGCAGCTCGGCCCTGGCTGTGTCCGTCATGGTGCCTAACTCCCTCGGCCCAGGCGAACTGCTGAACCACTACGGTACCGAAGCCCAAAAGGATTACTACCTGCCGCGTCTCGCCAAGGGTCTGGAAGTGCCTGCTTTCGCGCTGACCAGCCCCTGGGCCGGTTCCGATGCCGCCGCCATTCCCGACTACGGCGTGGTGTGCAAAGGCATGTGGCAAGGCAAGGAAGTGCTGGGCATGCGCGTGACCTGGGACAAGCGCTACATCACCCTGGCACCCGTCTGCACCATCCTTGGTCTGGCTTTCCATCTGTATGACCCCGATGGCCTGCTGGGCGACAAGAAGGAACTGGGCATCACCTGCGCCCTGGTTCCCCACGATCACCCCGGCGTGGATGTGGGCCGTCGCCACTTCCCGCTCAACGCTGTGTTCATGAACGGTCCCACTCGCGGCAAGGACGTGTTCATGCCTCTCGAATTCATCATCGGCGGTCCCGCCATGGTGGGGCAGGGCTGGCGCATGCTGATGGAGTGTCTGGCTGCAGGCCGTTCCATCTCCCTGCCTTCCTCCAACACCGGCATGGCCAAACTGGCCGCTCGCACCGTGGGCGCTTATGCCCGCGTCCGTAGCCAATTCAAGCTGGCCGTCGGGCGCTTTGAAGGGGTTGAAGAAGCCCTGACCCGCATTGGCGGCAACACCTACATGATCGACGCCGTGCGTGCCATGACCGCCAGCGCCGTGGATCTGGGCGAACGCCCCTCCGTGGTTTCCGCCATTGCCAAGTATCACGTGACTGAACGTGCTCGCCAGATCGTCAATGACGGTATGGACGTGGTGGGCGGCAAGGGCATCTGTCTTGGACCATCCAACTTCCTGGGTCGCGCTTATCAACAGATCCCTATCGGCATTACCGTGGAAGGCGCCAACATCCTGACTCGCAGCCTGATCCTGTTCGGTCAGGGCGCCATCCGCTGCCATCCCTACGTGTTGAAGGAAATGCAGTCCGCTCAGAACCCCGATGCGGTCGCCGGTCTGCGTGATTTCGACGCTGCTCTGTTCGGTCATATGGGCTACAGCATCAAGAACGGCGCTCGCGCTCTGTTCCATGGCCTCACTGGCTCGCACTTCGTCTCCGTGCCCAGCAACGTGGCTCCGGAAGCCCGTCGCTACTACCAGCAACTGACCCGCTTCTCCGCTGCCTTCTCCTTCCTGTCCGACGTGTCCATGCTGGTCCTCGGCGGCGGTCTGAAGTCCCGTGAAAAGCTGTCCGCTCGCCTGGGCGACATCCTTTCTCAGATGTACCTGATCTCCTGCACCCTCAAGCGTTACGAGGATGAAGGCCGTCAGTCCGCCGATGCGCCGCTCATGCACTGGTCCATCTGGGATGCCATGTTCAAGGCTCAACTGGCTTTCGACGGTGTCATTTCCAACTACCCGAGCAAGCTGGTGGGTGCCTTCCTCAAGCGCCTCGTGTTCCCCTTCGGCCACCCCTACGTGGTGCCTTCCGACACCCTGGGCCACGAAGTTGCCAAGCTGATGATCGCTCCCTCTGCAACCCGTGATCGCCTGGTGTCCGGCACCTTCGTGCCCGCCACGGCCAACGAAGCCGTGGGTGCCGTGGAGCAGGCTCTGCACGCCACCATCGCCGCCGAGCCCATCGACGCCAAGATCCGCGCTGCCGAGAAGAAGGGTGTGTTCAAGGGCAATCCCCTCGCCAACGTGCGCGACATCGCTACCGCAGCCTTCCAGGCCGGTGTGGTCACCGATGCCGAGTACGCAGTGCTGCAACGTCGCAACGAACTGCGCGACATCGTGATCCGTGTAGACGACTTCCCCTTCGACTACGGTGTGGCTTCCGCCCTCAAGCGCGAAGACCATCGTCTGGCAGCTTGATAGAGAGAGCCATGCAACCGATCTACATCGTCGACGGCGCCCGGACGCCTTTCCTCAAAGCCAAGGGTGCGCCTGGCCCCTTTGCCGCCTCCGATCTGGCGGTGCAGGCGGGCAGGGCGCTGCTGCTGCGCCAGCCCTTCGCGCCTAGCGATTTGTCCGAAGTCATCATCGGCTGCGCATCGCCTTCTGCCGATGAAGTGAACATCGGTCGCGTCATCGCGCTGCGTCTGGGCTGTGGTGAAAAGGTCACCGGCTGGACCGTGATGCGCAACTGCGCCAGCGGCATGCAGGCGTTGGATAGCGCCATGGCCAACATTCAATCCGGTCGTTCCGATCTGGTATTGGCTGGCGGTACCGATGCCCTGTCTCACGCACCGCTGCTGTTTTCCGAGGCCATGGTGCGCTGGCTCGCCGGTTGGTATGCCACCAAGACCGTCGGTCAAAAGCTCGCTGCGCTCAAGAAATTCAAGCTCGGCTACATGGCGCCCGTGATCGGTTTGCTCAAGGGTCTCACGGACCCGGTGGTGGGCCTTTCCATGGGCCAGACCGCCGAGAACCTTGCTTGGCGTTTTGGCATCAGCCGCGAAGAGATGGACGCTTTCTCCGTGCGCAGCCATAAGCGCGCCGTGGCAGGGCAGGCCGCCGTTGCTCCAGAGTTGGTGCCCCTGATGGGCCGCGACGGCACGGTGTACGGCACTGACGACGGCATCCGTGTCGACTCCAGCGTGGAGCGCCTCGCCAAGCTCAAGCCTGTCTTC
>DASUJA010000044.1:0-20975 GCA_036279515.1 Rhodocyclaceae bacterium
TGTTGTGCAGGTACATGTTGCGCAGGTAGAAGCTGTGCATGGCGTAGGGCATGCGGGTGGAATCGGAGTTCCAGAACAGCAGATCGAAGGGGAAGGGTTCCTTGCCCATCAGGTAGTTGTTCACCACGAAGGACCAGATCAAGTCGTTGGCGCGCATGGCATTGAAGGTGCCCGCCATTTCCGTGCCTTCGAGGAAGCCGCGCTGCTCCATCTTCTTTTCCAGGCCGGTCACGATGTCTTCGTCGATGAAGACGCCCAGCTCGCCGGGGTTCTCGAAGTCGAGCATGGAGGTGAAGAACGTGGCGGAGGCAATCCGGTTGTCCTTCTTCGCGGCCAGGTAAGCCAGGGTGGTGGCGAGCAGCGTGCCGCCCAGGCAGTAGCCGGCGACGTTCACTTCCTTCTCGCCGGTTTGCTTTTGCACTGCGTCCAGGGCCGCCAGGGTGCCTTCCAGCAGGTAGTCCTCGAAGCCCTTCTTGGCGAGGCGTGCATCCGGGTTCACCCAGGAGATGCAGAACACCGTGTGGCCTTGATCGGTGGCCCACTTCACGTAGGAGTTCTTTTCGCGAAGATCGAGGATGTAGTACTTGTTGATCCAGGGCGGCACGATCAACAGCGGCTTCTTGAACTGATCCTGGGTGGTGGGATTGAACTGGAGCAACTGGATCAAGTCGTTCTGGAACACCACCTTGCCTTGGGTGGTGGCGACGTTCTTGCCCATCTCGAAAGCCTTGAGATCGGTCATGGTGACGCGCAGTTTTCCTTCGCCGCTCTCGATGTCCCGCAGCAGGTTGTTGAAACCCTTGAGCAGGTTCTGTCCATGGGTATTCACGGTCTCGCGCAGGACCTGGGGATTGGTCATGGCGAAGTTGGAAGGCGACAGGGCGTCGATGAACTGACGGGTGAAGAAGTTCACCTTCTTCTTGGCGTTCTCTTCCAGGCCATCCACGTTGCTCACAGCGTCATGGACGTGGCGGGCGGTGATCAGGTAAGACTGCTTGATGAAGTCGAACAGGAAGTGCTCTTCCCACTGCTCGTCCTTGAAGCGGTTGTCCCCCTTGGCGGGCGCGACCACAGGCGCCAGATTCACGCCGGCGAAACGCAGCATGGAGGTCTGCCACAGGGAGAAGTAATCCCACACCATGTTCATCTGGCTCTGGGCCAGCTTGTAGGGGTTGGCCAGCATCTTGGACATCATGTCCATGAAGGCCTTGGCCACGCCCAGTTCGTCGGCAGGCGCTTCGATTCCCTGCTTGAGCTGACGCTGGATATGGTCGGAAAGCAGCTTGGATGCACGCTGAGCGACTTCCGCATAAGTAGTGGCGATCTGGGCGGGATCGGGGAGCTGCGATTTGACGTCCTGTTGCGACATAGCGACCTCTTCAGGCGACGGTGATGAAACGAATGGTGGTGCCGTCGTCTACACGTTGCAGACGACCGTACCGTTGGAGATGGTTGAGGTGGGCAATGGCTTCGCCCAACGCAAAGAATATCTGGTGGGCATCATTGATGGGGCGGTCGAACAGCACCGGGATCAATTCAGCCGCCGTCTTGGGTTCGACGCAAGCTTCGGCCAACAGTTCGCAACGCTCGGCGTGATGGGCCTCCAACTGCGCAATACGCAGATGCAGTCCGCAGAAGGGGCGGCCGTGAGCTGGCAGCACGAGCGTGTCTTCAGGCAGGTCGCGGAAGCGGGCGATGGAATCGAGGAAGCGGCCGAGGCCGTCGTCCTCCGGCCCCGTGGGCGACACGCCGACGTTGGTGGAAATGCGCGGCAGCATCATGTCGCCGGAAACCAGGATGCCCAGATCTGCGCAGTAGAGGCTGGCATGTTCGGGCGAATGGCCGGTGCCGGTGATGACCTTCCACTCATGATCGCCGATGGTGATCATGTCCCCATCCACCATGCGGCGGAAAGTGGCCGGAATCGAAGGCACGCCCTTGGCGTAGCTGCTGCCACGGGAGGCCAGGGCCTGTTGCAGTTCTTCGCTCAAACCATGGCGCGCGTACAGCGCCTCCACTTCACGGAAGGACCAATTGCCCATCTGCGCGAGGAACAATTGCGCAACGGTGTATTCACCCAAGGTCATCCAAAGGGGAGCGCCTGTCTTCTCCTGCAACCAATGGGCAAGACCCAAATGGTCAGGATGCATATGGGTGACCACCAGATGAGACAGGGGATGAGTGCCGAGCACCGACTCCCACATTCCCTTAATGGCTTCCGTGGAGATACCCGTATCCACCGCCGCCCATTGATCGCCATCGGCCAGGAGCCACAGGTTCACGTGGTCGAGGGCCATGGGCAGAGGCATACGCACCCAGCGCACGCCGGGCACGATTTCCCTCGCTTCACCGGCAGCAGGCAGGCTGATGTCCGGGTAGTCGAGGATGGTGTCTTTCTTTTGAACGAGGTCCACGGTGGGCGATGGTTGGGGTGAGTGGAACGACAAATTATTGGATTCGTTTTAATTCTAATCTACCTGAAATGCCATTTGTTGCGACGCAGCAAAATTCCTTGGGAACGCTTCCCTCCTGGCGCGGGTCGCTAAAACAGGGGCGGCGCGATAACATCGCACGATGGACACCGAATTTGAATGCGTTGGGGTTTGCACCCCCGATCCCGAAAGCGGCGCCTGCCAAGGCTGCGACCGCCCCATGACCCTTCCCGCACTCATCGCGTACAACGAACGGAAGCAGGCCGCGCAAGCAACTAAGCAGCAATCCACTTCTCCTGACAGCGAGAAACCATGCGCCTCGTCCTGATCTCCGGCCTTTCGGGTTCCGGCAAGAGCGTCGCCCTGCGCGTGCTGGAAGACGCAGGCTATTACTGCGTAGACAACCTGCCCGCCGTCTTGTTGCCGCAATTAGTGGAACAACTGCGCAGCGAAGGCTACGCCCAGGTGGCCGTGGCCATCGACATGCGTACCGGCGCCAGCATGGGCGCGGTGCCCGCCCAATTGAAGGCCCTGGAGGCCGCCGGCACCGAAGTGCGCTTCATCTTCCTCGACGGCCGCGACGACGTGCTGATCCAGCGCTTCTCCGAAACCCGCCGCCGCCACCCCCTGGCCGACGAGAACACCACCCTGGCCGAGGCCATCAGCAACGAGCGGGCCGCCCTGGAGACCCTGTCCAATCTGGGCCATCGCATCGACACCAGCGACCTGCGGCCCAATGCCCTGCGCAACTTCGTCAAGGATTTCGCCGGGCTCGCCCCCGCTCAAACCAGCCAGAACCAGATCAACCTGTTGTTCGAGTCCTTCGGCTTCAAGCACGGCCTGCCCCTGGATGCGGACTTGGTGTTCGACGTGCGCTGCGTGCCGAACCCTTACTACGACCCGGCCCTGCGCCCGCTAACGGGACAGGATGCCCCGGTGATCGCCTTCCTGGAAGCCCAGCCCGACGTGCTGAAAATGCGCGAGGACATCCGCCGCTTCGTGGCCGACTGGCTGCCCGCTTACGTGCATGACAACCGCTCCTACCTGACCGTCGCCATTGGTTGCACGGGCGGACAACATCGCTCGGTGTACATTGCTGACTGGCTCGGCAGCCAGTTCGCAGGACAAGCGCAGGTGCTGGTGCGGCATCGGACGTTGGCTGCGTAGGTTATACCCAAATTGCATTAACGGTATTGGCATGGCGACTTGGAAAAAGGTTGTGCTTGGGCTGACGACCATAGCAATTGCAACGATCGGCGGCTGTATCGTATTTCTTGATCGTTTCTTTTCCGACATGTGTGCAACGACCGTAATCGATCAAATTGCATCGCCGACCGGGAAACTCAAAGCTGTTGTATTTCAGATCGACTGCGGTGTCGCCAGCGATTTCAACAGCCAAGTAGCAATCATTCCAGGGAATGCGAACGCTTCCGAGAAAGACGCGCTACCCAAAAGTTTCTTCGCTGCTGACAGAGATCATGGCAGGGCACACCTGAAGGCAAGGAACACGGACCGGAGCTTCGACTAAATTGGTTGTCTGACAGCAGGTTGGAAATACAGCACCATGAGTTTGCTCGGATCATACGAGCGGAAAAACCTTCACCTTCAATAGGTGTCTCTGTTGATTACCGCTCATTCCGCTAACAATCCACTCTTTTCGCGGCAAAAGCCGCTCCTAAGGGGGCGTTGGGCCTAGATCATGAAGTTGTCTCTGCCCTCCCTGCACACGCTGTGCACCGAATGGCTTCCCCTGCTGCGTCCCGGCGACTGGTTCATGCTGCTGCTCGCCATCGCCACCGCCGCCCTTTCCTACCCGCTGCTCTGGCAGGGTGGCGCGGCCGAAAAGGCCGTGGTGCGCCGTGATGGCACTTTGGTGGCGGAGTTGCCTCTCACCACCACCAAACGCATCGAAGTGGACGGCCCCATCGGTCGCACGGTGATCGAGATCGAGCCGGGCCGCGCCCGCGTTCTCTCCGATCCCGGCCCGCGCCAATACTGCGTGCATCAAGGCTGGCTGACCCGGCCCAACGCCATCGCCATCTGCGCGCCCAATCATGTGAGCCTCGCCCTCTCCGGACCGGCTGCGAGCGGCAATGACTCGATCAGTTACTGAAACCCTCTCGCTGCCCATCAGCGCCGATGACCGCCGCGTGGCCCGTTACGCGGCAGCGGCCATCGCCCTCACCGTGGCCGAAGCAGCGATTCCCTCGCCCCTGCCCGGCATCAAACCGGGCCTCGCCAACATCGTGGTATTGCTGGTGCTGCTGCGCCACGGCTGGTGGGATGCGGCCAGGGTTTCGCTATTGCGCGTGGTGGCCGGCAGCTTGGTGGTGGGGCAGTTTCTGGCGCCGGGATTTTTCCTCAGCCTCACCGGCGCCCTCGCCAGTCTCGGCGTGCTGGCGTTGATGAGCCGCTTGCCCGGGCGCTGGTTCGGCCCCGTCACACTCTCCCTCGGCGCCGCCTTCGCGCACATGGCAGGACAGATCGTCCTGGCGCGGCTTTGGCTCGTTCCCCACGACGGGGTGTTCTATCTGGTGCCCGTGTTCGCCACGACGGCGGTGATCTTCGGATTCGCCAACGGTCTGATCGTGGCGCGGCTGAACCGGAATGCGACGAGGGATACCACGGACAACCCGGCATCCACCGGCAGCACCGAAGAGTAAGATTCCTCGTCTTCTCCACGCCGCACTCTTCCACGTGAAAACCATCGCCCTCGCCTTCACCGGCGCCTCCGGTCTCCCTTACGGCATGCGCTTGCTGGAATGCCTGCTCCAGAGCGGGCAGCGGGTGTGGCTCACCTATTCGCAAGCGGCGCAGATCGTGGCGAAGCAGGAGATGGACATGGTGCTGCCCGCCCAGCCACGGGAATGCGAGCGCATGCTGATCGAACGCCTGGGCTGCGGCGAAGGGCTGCTCACGATCTATGGCCGCGACGATTGGAACGCGCCCATGGCATCCGGCTCTAATCCGCCAGATGCCTACGTGATCTGCCCCTGCACCAACGGCACCCTGGCAAAAGTGGCGGCAGGCATGGCGGACGACTTGCTCACCCGCGCCGCCGACGTCGTGCTCAAGGAAGGCCGCAAGCTGATTCTGGTGCCGCGAGAAGCGCCCCTATCGGCCATCGCCCTGGAAAACATGCTGCGCCTCTCCCGTGCCGGCGCGGTGATTCTGCCGCCGGCGCCCGCCTTTTATCACCGGCCCACGGACGTGCAAGGCCTGATCGATTTCGTCGTGGCACGCATCCTCGATCAGTTGGCCATTCCCCATCAACTCATGGAACGCTGGGGTGAATCATGAAGACCTTTGAAATTCCCCTGTTCCCTCTCCAGACGGTGCTCTTTCCCGAGGGCTCCATGCCCCTGCGAGTTTTCGAGCAACGCTATCTGGACATGGCGAAGGAATGCCTCAAGAACGAAACGCCCTTCGGCATTTGCCTCATCGCTTCCGGCCAGGAAGTGGGGGCACCCGCCGAACCCCATGAGGTTGGCACCCTGGCGCGCATCGTCGATTGGGACATGCCGCAACTGGGGCTGCTGCAAGTGGTGGCCCAAGGCGGCGACCGCTTCCGCATCCACGAACGCTGGGCCAGTCCCAAGGGCTTGCTGCGCGCCATGGTGGAAGCAATTCCCGAGGAATCGCCCGAAGCCCTCGACGCCGAACATGCACGGTTGATTCCCCTGCTGAAGCGCGTACTGGAAGAAATCGGCGCCCAAGGGCTGGGGCCGAAGGAACCGTACCGACTGCACGATGCGTCCTGGGTTGCTTGGCGCTTCTGCGAATTGATGCCCTTCCCCATCGCCCTCAAACAAGACCTGCTGGAACTGGAAAGCCATCACGAGCGGCTCTCCGAAATCTTCCGCTTCTGCGCTCAGCGCGGTCTGCTGGAAACCTGAAAGGCGCAGCGGTAGGACTCGACTCCTTTAGGGACACCGCCCCCCCTTGTCAGGGGGGGCATATAGCGATGACCTGTGCAAAAGCTCTCCTCCCCTGACAAGGGGAGGCCGGGAGGGGTTTCGGTTTTAATTTCCCCGCAAGAGTTTCAGGCACCACAAATTTATCCCGGACAGCAGTACGCCTTAGTGGGGATACCGGGGCGCCGACCTGGAAGCGTTCCAGTTCATTCGATTACCCTGCACGAAGGGCGTCAGCACCAAGTCGTGTTACTTTCCCCGCATAAGTTATCTACCCTGAGATAAAGGGTTAACAACAACGCGGGGGAGTATTCGTGGAGCCAATCTGGGTCCTCGCCATCATCGCGGTTGCGGTGGTCCTGGTGTTCGACTACACCAACGGCTTTCACGATGCTGCCAACGTGGTGGCGAGCGTCATCGCATCCCGCGCCATGACGCCCATGCAGGCCGTGCTGTTGGTGAGCGTCTGCGAATTTCTCGGCCCTCTGCTCGGTGGCACCGCCGTGGCCAACACCATCGGCAAATTCATCACCCTCGACGGACTCGGTCACGTGGACGCGCTCGTCATCGTGCTCTGCGGATTATTCGGCGCCATCGTCTGGAACATCATCACTTGGTGGCGCGGCATTCCCTCTTCGTCATCCCACGCCCTGGTGGGCGGCCTCGCCGGTGCAGTGGTGGTCTCGGTCGGCGGCGACCATGTGGTGTGGGGCTTCGAGGAACTTGCTCACGGCCACCTGACCGGCGTGGTCAAGGTGTTGATGGCCCTGGTGCTATCGCCCTTGATCGGCTTCTGGGTGGGCTATGGCCTGCACAAGCTGATGCTGTTCCTGCTGCGCCCCTGCCGCCCCACCCTGAATCGCAGCCTGCGTAGCGCCCAGTTCCTCACCGCATCTAGCTTGGCGTTTTCCCACGGCGCCAACGACGCGCAAAAGAGCATGGGCATCCTCACCCTGGTGCTTCTGCTGGGCGGATTCATCGACCGCTTTGAAGTGCCCATCTGGGTCATGCTGGCCTGCGCCAGCGCCATCACTCTGGGCATCCTCTCCGGCGGCTGGCGCATCGTGCGCACCTTGGGCTTCGCCATCTACAAGGTGCGACCGCTCCACGCGCTGGATTCGCAACTCACCTCCGCCGCCGTGATCCTCGCCGCCTCCATGGGCGGCGCCCCTGTGTCCACCACCCACGTGGTCGCCACGTCCATCATGGGCATCGGCGCCTCGGAACGCCCCCGTGCCGTGCGATGGGCCAAGGCAGGCGAGATTGCCACCACCTGGATCATCACCATCCCCAGCGCGGCGATGGTCTCCATCATCTTTTACTTCGGCCTGAAACTGGTCATGGCCCTTTTCGGGAGCGCCCTATGAACGACCAAGACCTCAAGGAAAAATCCCTGCTCACCCGCATCTTCGAGCGCGTGTTTCCCCAGGTGCCCGACTTCTTTCAAATGCTCGCCGAGCAGAGCAAGCAGGTGGAACACACCGTCGGCCTGCTGGTGCGCTTCATGGAAAACGGCGATGCCGAAATCGGCGAGCAGATAAGGAAAGATGAACACGCCGCCGACAAGGTGAAAGTGCACAACATCCACGCCCTCAACGAAGCCTTCTCCACGCCCATGGATCGGGAAGACATCTACCGGGCCATCACGCACCTGGATGAGATCATCAATTTCTGCAAAGACACCGTATCGGAAATGGAAGCCCTGGGCCTGAAACCCGATGCCTTCACTCTGGAGATGGCCCAGCATCTGCACGACGGCACGGTGTCCCTCGCCACTGGCTACGCCGAACTCGGCAGCAACCCCGCAGGCGCCTCAGACGACGCCGACCTCGCCCGCCGCGCCGAACGCAAAGTAGAAAAACTCTACCGCCGTGCTCTGGCCCAACTCTTCCAGGGCGACGACTACATCCACATGTTCAAGCGGCGGGAGATTTATCGGCACCTCACCAATGCGGCGGAGCGGATGGCGCATTGCGCAAATACACTTCATGACATCGTTGTTAAGTTGGTTTAACTAGATTGCTTCCTGCAAGCCATTAAACAATGGCAACCCCTGGCCAAGAACGGTCTTCCTTGGACTTTCACGAAAGCAGCCCAGTGACGTGATGTACTTCGATGAAGCCGCATTGCCTAACGGCATCGAATCGCTTCGATCTTTGGACTACTTAAGTTATTTCAGGATAGGTTGCCGTTTGGCAGCGGCGACTAGGCGATCACTGGTCAGTGCTCTGAGAAATTCCGCAATGTCGGCAACATCCTCCTTGCTCAAGGCCTGCCGATCGATGGCGGCCAGGGTTTTATCGCCAGCCGACCAGAAGATCTTTCGCGGTCCATGAGGCGACTGATCCAGTGTGGCGCCCAATTGAACGGTAGCCATTACGCGCACGGCTTCCTCCAGAGAACTCACCGCGCCGTTATGGAAGTAAGGTGCGGTCAACGCCACGTTCCGCAGCGAGGGCACCCGCCACATGCCCCGTTCGCTTCCCGGCGGCAAAGCGCCGGTATCTTGCGTAAGCCGGTAGCGCGTTTCATAGGCACTCGCATTCGCCGGAAACAGGCGATAGGGGCTGCCGCTCTCAGTCACGCTGGCGGCGCTGAAATTCGGTCCCATGTGACAACGGACGCAGCCTGTCGTCTGAAACAAGGCCATGCCTCTCAGTTGCGCGCTACTCAACGCATGCTTGTCTCCGAGGACGAACCTGTCATAAGGCGTATCGGGTGTGATCAGCGTCCGCTCATAGGCGGCAATGGCCTGGGCGATGCGATCAAACGTAATCTCCGCTCCCACATTGAACGCCAGGTCGAAGAGTTGCCGATAGGAAGAATCCTCTTCCACCCTTCGAACAACCGCCTCAGGAGAACTCATGCCCATTTCGATCGGGTTGAGGGGCGGTCCCTTGGCCTGCTCCTCCAGGGATTTGGCACGCCCATCCCAGAAGAGCACCGACTGGAACGCCGCATTCCATACAGTGGGAGCGTTGCGCCCTCCCTTTTGCGAACGAATGCCGGTCGATGTGGGCAGACCATCTACTCCGCCGCCTCGATCAACGTCGTGGCAGCTGGCGCAGGACACTTCGCCAGTGAGCGACAGGTTTCTATCAAAAAACAGGCGCCGGCCAAGAGCGACTTTTTCCGCAGTCGTCGGATTGTCCACTGGCGCCGGCGCCACTTTCGGCAGGGCCTGCCATACGTAGGTGTTGGAATCCAATGCATCGAAACCATCGTTGGCGCGCTGGATGGTGGAGCCATTGACAGGGCGTACCACCAGCGCCGGAGCGATTGCCCGAGCAGGGATGCTTGATATGACCGCGAAGGCTGTCAGCTTGATCGAAAAGGCAATGATGCCCATCCCGATGGCGGCCGTCAGTATCCATCGACTGGCCCCCTCCATACCAACGGCAGGGGCCAATTCGCGCCTGACCATAGCGATGACGAAGAACGAGGCAACGAAAACAATGGGGATGCCGATGATCAGCAGGTCCAGGGAGCCCATAGTCATCAAGCCTCCCTATTGGGCGACGGCGGCCCCGCCGATGCTCGAGCGTCTCAGAAAAGTATCCGCGGGCGTGGCGGTCTTTATCTCGGTGATGGAGTCGAAGGGAAGACCCGCGCGCCGATGGGCGCGTTCCACTGCTGCGGCGTCCTTCGCCATGGTCAGACAGAAGGCCCGGTTATGTTCATAGCCGACGTGGACCCTGACGATGATCACACCTTCGGCCTTGCAGGCCGATTCGTACTCGATGAAGAACCCCTCGAATTGCTCAGGCGTCAGGCCCGCTGGGTAGGTGCCGTGATTGGCGTCATGGGTGTCGATGAAGTAACGCATATCTTCCATTTTGTTTCTCCTTGGCTTGAATGAATGCGTTGCAGCCTACGCGGGCGGCATGACGAGTTCTGTAGCAAAAGCTACACATCGACTAGACTTTGCCCATGCCGAACATTTCGCTGGATTCTCTGGGGCCGTTTCAAAACCTTTCCGAACGGGGAAAGGCGTTGCTACAGCGGGGCATGGTTTTGACGCGCTGTTCTGCGCAGGCGCAAGTGCTGCGCAAAGGGCAGAGTATTTCCGGCGCCTATTTCGTCGAGCAGGGCCGGTTGCGCGTTTTTTCTGTGGCTCCGGATGGCAACGAGGCCACCCTGTATTTCATCAATCCCGGCGAAACATGCGTGTTTGCGCTCAATAGCTTGTTCAACGATCTGCGCTATCCCGCATGGGTTCAGGCTGAGGCCGAGACGACGGTGGCACTGATTCCCGGTCCTGTGTTTCGAGAACTCTTTGCTCTTGAGCCGTCAATACAGGACGTGACCGTGCGCGCCTTGTCGACGCTGGTATTTCGTTTAATGGAAGGCCTAGAGGAAATCCATTCCTACAATCTGGATCAGCGCCTAGCGAATCTGCTGCTGACCCATGCGTCCTCCGACGGCCGACTGGCCATGACTCAGCAACAAATGGCTCAGCACCTTGGCACTACGCGGGAGGTCGTGGCGCGGCTGATGCAAAAGTTTGTCTCCTGCGGCTATCTGGAAACACGACGTGGTCTGGTGCTGATCATTGATGCCATAGGGCTTTCCAGTCGCATCGCCGAGATCTGATTAAGCCGTTAACCCATCGTTCAGTAACTGAGCACTCGAGGAACTAGAGCGTTCCTGAGCGGTTGCTTTTCTTTCTTTTGCAAGAGCGGCAGAAGCGGACGATACCAGCCTGACTCTTCAGTCGCCTGCCCGAGGATACGTGCGGGCGTTCCGTTCATTGCTGAGGCAATCGGCCGCCAATGCTTGCGGGTTCTGGGTTTCCGGGCAGCGGCGGCGCCAATGAAATGCGCCCGCACCTACGTATACCCGCCAGCAATCCCAGAAAGGGCGCAGCCGCCCTCACGCCCCGTGTCGCGCCAGCCGATACATGGCCAAACTACCAAGGAATTGGGTTCCTCGATCGCCTTCCGCCCGGACTCGTCCAGCCCTTGCCGGTCGCGCAAATCAAACAGACAACCGTCCGCACATATCCGCTACCGGCAGACATCGAATAGAACGCAGCATCCTCGATTCCCCCGCACGAATTTCCGGCAGCAAGGGCAGGCGCTGATGCTCTTCGATGATCCGATCTGCAACCACAGGCATCTGTTTGACGAACTGGTCGATGGTGCGCTCCAGGTAGGGCGCGGCCAATGACAATTGCTTGCCGAATTCAACGATGTCCGCGCGGGTGAGTTGGTCGAATCGGCGAGCATTGCCGATGGGGAATGAAAGGTCCACGCGGGGCCATTGGGGTGCATGGGGATCGTCGCTGGAAATGGCCCACGAAGCCGTGCTCACCAAGTCGTAATGTTTGGCGAGGACATAGCCGTCCTTGTCGGCGAGGACCGATAGATTCTTCAGGTGCGCGTCGCCGTTGCCGATCAGCGCATTGAACAGGGTCCAGCGAAACAGTTGCATCTTTGCTTGCGCGGGCGAGCGGCATAGTTCGGCCAGAGCCAGCAGAGCATCCACACCGGACTCGGTGTACTTGGCTGCCGCGCCCAGATTGAGTAGCTGCACGGCATCCATGGCGTGCTTGCGACGCACTTCGCCCGCAATGGAAACCCGGTCGAACCGCTCGATCAAGTAGGCCGCTTCGGGCACGTGGATCAGCTTTACCTCTGGCACGGGGAGCTTCATCTCCTGAGCCACGCGGGCGCAGAACCATTCGTTGGCGGCGCTGGCGGGATAGAACTCGCTCAGGGCGTTGGGCTTGAGGATGTGGGTGGAAGCTTGGGCGCCGATGGGGTCGTAGAGCGCCCCGGTTTCATCCATCACCACCAGCAGCTTTTCCTGTGCGCCAGCCAGAGACATCTTTTTGGGCGCCGTGCTGCCTAAGGGAATGCGCGGCATGTTGAGGATGCGTGCATTCAGCTCCGCGTCGGTGATCGGCGAACGGCCGGCGGGTGGCAATGCAACACCAGGCGGCAAGAGCGTCAGCGCCCCTGCGGATTCGGCGCCAAACCGCTCCAGCAGCGCCCAGGCATCCCAGTTTCCTTTGGGCAGCGTATCGATCATCCGAGTCCTGGCGGCTTCTTCGGGAAGTAGGTTGTCGAAGAACCACTGCACAGGACGGCGAGTGCCTGTATCGACAATCTCGCCCGCTTCTAGCGGCAGACCCGGTGCCAAGGCATAGCCGCGCGCTATCCAATCGTCCTGATAGACCAGGGACCATACGCCCTGATTTTCGTGGAGCACGCCAATCGGCTCCCTATCGAGCCATATCTCCAAAGTACGCATCAGCGTTTTGCCCTGGTTCGGCGGGGCGGGACTTCGGGCGACGGAGGGAATCCAATCTTCACGTTCGGCGGCACATCGACCTGAAACTCGATACCCAACTCTCGGAACAAGGCAAAGAGCGTCTTGATGGCGGCGGTGGCTTCGCCCGTTTCAAACTTCCGTAGCGTCACGGCCGAAACGCCGGCCATGGAGGCCAACACGTCGGCGGGAATGCCAAGCGCCGTGCGGGTTTCGCGCAAGGCGACACCTAACATTTGTGGGGACTTGATCGGTAGCATTTGGGCACCATTAACCGAAAGATATGTTTCGATTATAGCTAGCTACCGACAATTGTTCGTACAACCGATAGTTTTCTATCGGTTATCAGAGTTTCTGCTTCAATAGGAAGTAACCGACACAAATGCGTCGGTTAATAGATCGACGGTGCGAAGGTCCGGGTTGCCCGTGCGTATACACACGAGCATTCACTGCTGCGGCCATCGGTCGCAAATGCAGACTGCATCCGGGCTTTCAGGCAGTGATGCTGCCAATGAAAAGCGCCGTTACTCCGCGCGTATCTCACCGCTCTCCACCAAGTGGATAGCAAACCGAACCAAGTCGCGGCCGCTATCCAATTTGAGCTTCTCTCTCAAATTGGCACGATGTGCCTCAATGGTCTTAATGCTGCGGTGGAGTCTTTCCGATATCTCGCGAGTACCGAGACCCAAACCGATCAGGTGCAGGATTTCAAACTCACGCGCGCTCAGACTCGCAAGCGGCGTTATCTCGCCGCCTTGAGACGAAGCCAATCGCTGCGACAGCTTGTTTTGCATCGCGCTACTCATGTAGATGTTGCCTGCCAACAGCTCCTTGACTGCCGACAGAATCATTTGAGTGCCCTCCTGCTTCATCAGATACCCATTAGCCCCTGCACAAAAAGCGCGCTCGGCAAACATCGCTTCGTCGTGCATGCTCAAGGTCAGGATCGGCAGTTCAGGGTATGACCTGCGCAGGGCTCTGATGAGTTCCAAGCCTGAGCCGCCATCAAGCGATAGATCGACGATCGCCAAGTCATGATGGAAGAGCGACATCGCCGTCAACGCCTCGTCCATCGTCGCCGCCTCGGTAGAACAGTAGAAGCTGCTCTGGATATTGAGGAAATTCGCCACCCCCTCCCGAACGATAGGGTGGTCGTCCACGATCAGGATTTGTATCTTTCGTGGCTGAGAGTTCACGACTCCCCCCCATTAAGCGGCTTGAAACGTCGCGCAGCGGTCACGTCCAAGCCGATGGGCAAGGAGCGATGGATGACGATAGTCATTTCTTGGGTTCTTCCCGAAATAGCGGGGCCAGATCCAAGTCCAGCCTCCTTATGTATAGCATCTACTCACGATGCGCATTGCATATGAGATTTGGAGCAGAGTTTCCATACTCAACAGGTCGCGCAAGCCTCTCAATAACGCGCAACGACGTGGAGGACGAGAGGCAGGAATCTCCTGAGGCGCGGCCGGCATCATACTTTAGTACTTGACTATTCAAACGTCTTGATCAGCACGGCGCCCGGGGGTTATTCCCGAATAGGCCAACCCCGCTGGTAGTGATTTGTCATCCACACCGTTCGGCGAGTTCAGGACAGGCCGGGATTCGCCCCAGCGGGGATCCATGCGGAGCTCGATAAAACCTGGATTCCCGCACCCCATGGCCCGAGGCCACGTCGAGGGTACTTCCTGCGTGGCGCCTTCGCGGGAATGACAAAGTTTTGCGACCACCCTTCCTCCAAATTTCCACGCATCTCAATGAATAGGGGTTTCCCTTAGGTTGCATTAGGGGGTGCCCCTAATTTCCTTTACCGGATGCCAAACCGATAATCCCCGACCTCTTCGTCACGGTCGACGGGTTCTGATTGTCTTTCGATACACGCAAGGCAATCCAGGCCACGCCAACCGGCAACAAACCCCATTGCCAAGCAACAAGCAGGGCAGGCCTGCTCAACCCAGGGGCCTGTGTATGTGCGAGGGGGAGAAACCCCAAGTGAATATTCCGCCCCCCTAGAACAGGAGTTGAGCCATGGCACTCGACGTGCCCCTGACCGCTGCGATGCGGTCCAACCTGACCAACCTGTAAGGCACGACAGCGGGCTTTCTAACCGAGAAGCCGGATTCCGAAATTACAAAACAATTTAGTTAGGAGAAACAACATATGAAACAGAATCGCTCGACTACGGCCCACCGCCTGCACCCGCTAACGCTTGCCGTCATCGCAACTTTGCTGCCCTTGTCCGCACATGCCGCCGACGGCCTGACTGATATCGGCGTGCTCAACGGCGGCACTTATTCCAGTGGCGCTAGCGTTTCCGCCGACGGCAGCGTGATGGTGGGCAATGCCGAAGATGGCAACGGAGGCATGAATCACGCCTTCCGCTGGACCCAGGCGGGCGGCATGGTGAGCTTGGGCGCGCTCAACGGCAGCACTTTCAGGTCCTATGCCACTGGCGTTTCCGCCGACGGCAGCGTGGTGGCGGGCTATGCCAACGACGGCGCCGCGAGCGATGCTATTCGCGCCTTCCGCTGGACCCAGGCGGGTGGCATGGTGAGCCTGGGCGTGCTCAACGGCGGCACTGTATCCTTTGCCTACGGCGTTTCCGGCGACGGCAGCGTGGTGGTGGGCTTTGCCGATGATGGCAGCGCGGGCAATGTTGGTCGCGCCTTCCGCTGGACCCAGGCGGGTGGCATGGTGAGCTTGGGCGCGCTCAACGGCGGCAATTATTCCACTGCCAGCGGCGTTTCCGCCGACGGCAGCGTGGTGGTGGGCAATGCCTATGATGGCAGCGCGAGCAATGCCGAGCGCGCCTTCCGCTGGACCCAAGCGGGTGGCATGGTGAGCTTGGGCGCGCTCAACGGCGGCAATTACTCCAGAGGCACTGGCGTTTCCGCCGACGGCAGCGTGGTGGTGGGCTATGCCGGTGATGGCAACGCGGCCAATGCTGATCGCGCCTTCCGCTGGACCCAGGCTGGTGGCATGGTGAGCCTGGGCGTACTCAACGGCGGCACTTCTTCCAATGCCTACGGCGTTTCCGCCGATGGCAAGGTGGTGGTGGGCCAAGCCGTTGATGGCAACAGTAACAATCGCGCCTTCCGCTGGACCCAGGCGGGCGGCATGCAAACGGTCGAACAATGGCTGGCCGCCAATGGCGTTGCGGTTGCTGCCGGCACGACCACGTATAACGCATACGCAACCAATAGCGACGGCTCGGTGGTGGTGGGTGATTTGGACAACGGCCACGCCTTCCTGGCGCGGGTTTCCGGCATGATCGATACCGTGGACTTCCGCCGCAGCCTAAATGGCTCCGCCTACACGCACGTAGAAGCGCAGGCGCAATCCGACTTGATTCTGAATGGCCTCCACAGCAGCCCCATGAGCGGCTTGCTGGGCAAGGGGCAGTACAGCGCCTGGGTCGGCGGCGACTGGGGCCGCCAAGATCGCGGCTCCAGCAATGCCGATGTCGGCACCGGCGAAGTCGGCGTGGCCTACGGCATGAGCAATGACCTCATGATCAAGCTGGCCCTGGGCCACACTTACAGCAAGCAGGACACGCCGTTTGGTGGGAATTCCACGCTGCGCGGCTTCTATCTGATGCCGGAAGTGATTGTGGGCATCCCCAACACTTCGCTCAAGCTCACCGCCAGCGCTTACTACAACGAGGGCGATGCCGACATCCGCCGCGGCTACCTCAACGCGGGTACGCCTGTGATTTCCTCCGGCAAGCCGGACACGCAATCGGAAGCTCTGCGTCTGCGTCTGGATTGGCTCAACGCCTACACCCAAGGCAAGCTGAGCTTGACGCCTTACACCAACCTCACCTGGTTCCACAGCCATATCAACGGCTATACCGAATCCGGCGGCGGCTTCCCGGTGCGTTGGGATGGTCGTGACGAGAACACCAACCAGGCTCGCTTGGGCACGGACGGCACTTACGCGCTCAACGACACCGTCAAGCTGCTGGGCCGCCTCGAGGCGGTGCATCGTATGGAAAACCGTAGCAGCAATATCTCCGGCACGATCCTCGGCCCGGGCGGTGGCAACTTCGGTTTCAGCGGCATCGGCTATCGCCAGGATTGGCTGCGCGCTGGCATCGGTGCAGAGGCCAAGGCCGGTCCCGGTGTGGTCTCTGTGATGCTGAACGGCACGACAGAGAACGACGGTGCCAGCTACTGGGCTTATGCAAATTACCGCGTGACGTTCTGATTTCTTGGTCGGTCCCCGACTGCGCCGACGATTCTTGTCTGGCGGCAGTTGGGGAGCTTTCCAAGCAAGCGTAAACCGGAGGCACAACGACACCTAGCTACTCCGTTCGTCCTGAGCGTCCCACAGGGACTTGCTTCGCCGCGTAGCGACCGAAGGGAACGAAGTCGAAGGATGAGTGAACGTACCGCGTGCCAAAACTCGCCCTTCGACTTCGCGCCGGTGGCGCTACGCTCAGGACGAACGGTGGGGAAAGTTTCCAATCATGCCTAACGCGGAGACCTTCCAAATTTGCTCGAACTCCGTCATTCCCGCGAAGGCGGGAATGACGGCTTTCTACGCACTACACGAGAGCGCAAATCCACGGTGCGATTAGGGGAATCCCCGATTGTTGCGTGGATACACCGAGAGCAGACTCGTGCCCCGGAAGCAGACTCTCCTCCAAGTGAGTTTGAAGCTTCCTCCTGTATTGGGGGCCGGTAATTTACCGGCCCTTTTTTTCGACCGAAGGAAATGAGGGGCGTCCACGATCAAAATTCGTGGGCTTGTCCAATGCGTTCATCTCTTGGCCGGGCAGATGACAACAATGGTCGTACCCTTACCCAGTTCGCTGTCGATTCGCAGGTGGCCTCCGAGCAAGCTGGCTCGATAATAGAAATTACGGAGTCCCATGCCAGCGCCTTCGTTTGCTAACCCGCGAACATTTCTACTTGGGTCAAAGCCGATGCCGTCGTCGGTGATCGCCAGCCGATATTGGTCCTTAATCAAGCGCAGTCCTATCGCTACTCGCTTGGCACGGCCGTGTCTGACGGCATTGTTGACGGCCTCCTGGGCAACTCGGTAAAGGTTGATGGCAATCAGCGGGTCGTCAATATCGATATCGGGTACAGCGAGCACTTCGCAAGAGATTCCCTTGAGCACGCAGGTCGTTTCCGCCAACTGTTTCAGCGCAGTGACCAATCCATCGGATTTCAAGGACGAGGGATAAAGCCCTTGCGCCAACGCTCGCACCATCTCGATGGACTGGTTAATCAACCCCACGATGCGCTGGGCCGCCTCGGTCTCGGGTAGTGATTTCTCCTCCAGACGCTGCCTGAGCGTGGCGCCAAAGAAGGCGATGCTGGTCAGGTGTTGGCCCAAACCGTCGTGCAGCTCCATGCCGATTTTTCGCTGTTGCTCTTCATCTGCCTGAAGCAACTCCGCTTCAAGGCGTTTGCGTTCTGCCACTTCGCGCTTCAAGCCTTCGTTGATCTCCGCGAGCGCTGCGGTACGCTCCGCCACCCGCTGCTCCAATTCGTCATGGGATTGCTTGAGCGCCAACTGAGCACGCCGGTTTTCGGTGCTGGCGCTTGCAAGGAAAAGTCCGGTCATGGCGACGGCGTTGGTAAAGAGACACCAGCGCACCAAACTGTCCGAAGGGGAGTCCCCGGCGAAAGGACCTGTCCCGTGGGCAGATCCCCAAATGCCGCAGGAAGCGTTGACGAGGTTGACCAGGGTGGCACCACTCAAACCAAACCGCAGCGCGCCCCAAATGGTGAAAGGGAATACGGCCAGAATCGCGGGATAGTAACCGTGCCCGCTTGGGGTCTCTATGTCGAAGATGAGGGTCCAGACGGCGAGCAGCAGCAGGAGCAAGATGCCGCCCTCAATTGCTGGCCTAAGCGCAAATTTCGGGCGGGAAGACGGGAGCAAAACCAGAAGCAAGGGTGCCACCACGAGCACCCCGGTCATTCCGCCTAGCCACCAGCGAAGGAACGACCAGCCCACATGGCCCCCAGGTTCAATGCCGCTGACAGTTAATACGATCAATCCTGGAATGGCGCTAAAGGTGGTTGCGAGCCCAGCGCCAAGAAACATGAGGGCGAGCACGTCCCTCGGTCGGTCAAGCGAGAGGTGGAACCCCGCAAGCCGACGCAATAGAAACGCCCCGCCGATGTATTCGGCGTTGTTTCCGATGGCAATGGCCAGCGCCACGAGGGGGGGCAGGCCGACGGTGAGGTTCATGACAAACGAGCCCGCAGCGATCCCGAACGCCATGCGATAGCCCATGGTCAGAATGGCCACCAGGGCGAGCCCAGATGGGGGCCAGATGGGCGTCACCACGCCACCGTCGGTGGCGGCGAGCATCCCTGCACGCCCGGTGAGGTAATACAAAACCGCTACGCCGATCAGGCGGATAAGCAAATCGATCATGGATTTGTGCACGTCATGTTTCATACCTTCATAAGCACGAGGGCAGAGAGTCTGCGACGGATGGAGGCAAGCATCGGACAGGCACTTAGCTAGGCGAAGGCTGCGCCCAGCAGCCCGGCGCTTACGCCCCCTGTCGCGCCAAGCGATATACCGCGAGACTGCCGAGGAAGTTCGGTTCCTCGATCACCGTCCGGCCGGACTCGTCCAGTACTTGGCGGTCGCGCACGACGAAGCCCATTTCGGCGCACAGGGCATCGAAGTCCAGGATGGTGAAGAAGCGGACGTTGGGGGAGTCGTACCACTGGTAGGGCAGGTCTTCCGACACGGGCATGCGGCCGCGGCGGATGATGGATTCCTGATTCTTCCAGTAGGCGAAGTTGGGGAAGCTGACCACGGCTTCGCGGCCTACGCGCAGCATTTCGCTCAAGATCTTTTGCGTGTGGCGGGTGGTCTGCAAGGTGCGGGATAGCACCACGTGCTCGAAGGCGTTGTCGGCGAAACCGGCGAGGCCGTCTTCCAGGTTGCCCTGGATGACGTTCACTCCCTTGGCGATGGCGGCGCGGACGTTGGCGGTTTCCAGTTCCATGCCGTAGCCCACGGCACCCCGTTCGTCGATCAGGCGACGCAGCAGAGAGCCATCGCCGCAGCCGAGATCCAGCACCCGTTCGCCAGGTTGAATCCAGCCGGCGATGACATCGAAGTCGGCGCGATTATCGAAACTCATACTTCCACCCTCCCCATGTAAGCGGCAACGGCAGCGTGGTAATCGGGATCGGGCATGAGGAAGGAGTCGTGGCCGTAGTTGCAGTCGAATTCCGCGTAGCTCACGTCCTGACCGTTCTTGACCAGGGCGTTGACGATCTCCTTGGAGCGGGCGGGAGAGAAGCGCCAATCGGTGGAGAAAGCCGCGATGAAGAACTTGGCTTTAGCCTTCGCCAGGGCGCGGGCCAGATCGCCGTCGCCTTCCCGGGCCGGATCGAAGTAATCGAGGGCGCGGGTCATGAGCAGGTAGGTGTTGGCATCGAAGTAGCCGGCGAACTTGTCGCCTTGATAGCGCAGATAGGACTCCACCTCGAACTCCACGCCGTAGCCGAAGCTGAAGGAGCCATTGCGCGGGCGACGACCGAATTTCTCGTCCATCTGGTTGTCGGCCAGATAGGTGATGTGGCCCAACATCCGCGCCAGACGCAGGCCGTGGCGGGGATAGGTGTCATGCTCGTAGTAGTTGCCGCCGTGGAAATCCGGGTCGGTGATGATGGCTTGGCGAGCCACGTCGTTGAAAGCAATGTTTTGCGCCGTGAGCTTGGGCGCGGAGGCAATCACCAGAGCATGACGCACGCGCTCGGGATAGGTGATGGTCCAGCGCAGGGCCTGCATGCCGCCCAGGCTGCCGCCCATGACGGCGGCCCATTGGTCGATGCCCAGGTGGTCCGCCAGACGGGCTTGGGCATGGACCCAATCCACCACGGCCACCAGCGGGAAGTCGGAACCCCAGGGCTTGCCCGTGGCGGGGTTGATGCTGGAAGGTCCGGTGGAACCATGGCAGCCGCCCAGGTTGTTCACACCGACGATGAAGAACTTGTTGGTGTCCAGGGGACGGCCGGGGCCGATGATGTTGTCCCACCAGCCCACGCTCTCGGGCTTGTCCTCGTAGCAGCCGGCCACGTGCTGATGGCCGGAGAGGGCGTGACAGACCAGCACCGCGTTGCTGCGGTCAGCGTTGAGGGTGCCGTAAGTTTCGTAGGCCAGATCGAAGGCGGGCAAAACGCCGCCGCTGCGCAGATGCAGCGGCTGATCGAAGTGGGCGCTCTGAGAGGTGACGAACCCGACGCCCTGGCTGTTGTTGTTCTCTGTGCTCATAAAAACAAAACCCGGTCGGCTGGATAGCGGACCGGGCTCGGTAGGAGGGCTTGCCCTGTCTCGCTTTAGCCGTATTTATTAAGCGCCCGCAAGCTGAGGT
>DASUJA010000045.1:0-4098 GCA_036279515.1 Rhodocyclaceae bacterium
ACGTGGATCGCATCTCCAAGGGCGACATTCCGCCTAAGATCACCGACAACTACAACGGCGATTTCAACGCCATCAAGAACAACCTCAACCAAGCCATCGACGCCATCAGCAACATGGTGGCCGAGGCCGCGAATCTGGAAAAAGCCGCTATCGAAGGCCGTCTCGCCACTCGCGCCGACGCGGCCAAGTACCAAGGCGATTACCGCAAGGTGGTGGTGGGCGTGAACAACTGCCTCGACGCGGTGATTGGCCCCCTCAACGTGGCGGCCGGCTATGTGGATCGCATCTCCAAGGGCGACATCCCGCCCAAGATCACCGATGCCTACAACGGCGATTTCAACACCATCAAGAACAACCTGAACCAAGCCATCGACGCGGTGAACAAGCTGGTCGCCGACGCCACCATGCTTTCCCAGGCGGCCATCGACGGCAAGCTCGCCACCCGGGCCGATGCCTCCAAGCATCAGGGCGATTTCGGCAAGATCGTGGATGGTGTCAATGCCACCCTGGATGCGGTGATCGGGCCCCTCAACGTGGCGGCTGGTTACGTGGATCGCATCTCCAAAGGCGACATCCCGCCCAAAATCACCGACAGCTACAACGGCGATTTCAACGCCATCAAGAACAACCTCAATCAAGCCATCGACGCCATCAGCAACATGGTGGCCGAGGCCGCGAATCTGGAAAAAGCCGCCATCGAAGGCCGTCTCGCCACTCGCGCCGATGCGGCCAAGTACCAAGGCGATTACCGCAAGGTGGTGGTGGGCGTGAACAACTGCCTCGACGCGGTCATCGGGCCACTCAACGTGGCTGCCGGTTACGTGGACCGAATCTCCAAGGGCGACATTCCGCCCAAGATCACCGATGCCTACAACGGTGACTTCAACACCATCAAGAACAACCTGAACCAAGCCATCGACGCGGTGAATAAGCTCGTCGCCGACGCCACCATGCTGTCCCAGGCGGCCATCGACGGCAAGCTCGCCACCCGGGCTGACGCGTCCAAGCATCAGGGCGATTTCGCCAAGATCGTGGATGGCGTCAATGCCACGCTGGATGCAGTGATCGGGCCCCTCAACGTGGCTGCGGGATACGTGGATCGCATCTCCAAGGGCGATACCCCGCCCAAGATCACGGATGCCTACAACGGCGACTTCAATACCATCAAGAACAACCTCAATCAGGCCATCGATGCCATCAATCAGCAGGCCGCAGCGGCCCAAGGCATCGCGGCGGGGGACTTCTCGGTCGAGGTCAAGGTGCGTTCCGAGACCGACGTGGTCGCCAAGAGCTTGATCCAAATCACGCAGGTCTTGATGGCACTTCAAGCCGAACTGCAACGACTGACCGTCGCCTCCCAGGATGGTCTGCTTTCCGAGCGGGGCAAGCCCGATCAGTTCAAAGGCGCCTACGCCGAAGTGCTTACCGGCGTGAATCAAATGCTGGATGCCATCCTGCTGCCCATCGGCGAAGGCAACCGCATTCTCAGCCTGATCCGCGGCGGCAACCTGCGCGAACGAGTGGAGATCGACTGCAAGGGCGACCACGACAAGATGAAGCAGGCCGTCAATGGCGTCCACGGCTGGCTCACCGACTTGGTGGCCTACGTCACCAAGATTGCCAATGGCGATCTGAGCGCCACCATGGGTAAGGCGTCCGATCAGGATCAGATTCACGAATATCTGGTGACGCTCAAGAAGAACATCCAAACCCTCGTGGACGATGCGGGCATGCTCTCCAAGGCTGCGGTGGAAGGCAAGCTGGCAACGCGGGCCGATGCCAGCAAACACCAGGGCGATTACCGCAAGATCGTGCAAGGCGTTAATGAAACCCTGGATGCGGTCATCGGCCCCCTCAACGTGGCCGCTGGCTACGTGGATCGCATCTCCAAGGGCGACATTCCGCCCAAGATCACCGACACCTACAACGGCGATTTCAACACCATCAAGAACAACCTCAACACGTGTATCGACGCCATCAATGCGCTGATCACCGATGCAGGCATGCTGTCCGACGCGGCGGTTGCCCTCAAGCTGGACACCCGCGCCGATGCCACCAAGCACCAAGGCGATTACCGCAAGATCGTGGAAGGCGTGAATGCCACGCTCGATGCGGTCATCACCCCGCTCAACGCCCTGATCAGCGACGTGCAGGTGCTGGCCCAGGCCGTGGTGGATGGTCGGCTGAACGAGCGCAGCGACGTGGAACGCCATCGCGGCCAGTTCAGGACCGTGGTGGAAGGCCTGAACGGCGTGATGGAAGCGGTGGTGGGGCCGGTGAACGAAATCACCCGCGTCATGGCCGCGGTGGAATCCGGCGATCTGACCAAGCACATCACCGTGGAGTATCGCGGCCAGTTGAAGGCCCTGTGCGACACGGTAAACAACACGGTCAACAAGCTGGGCCAAGTGATTGCCAACGTGACCTCCACCGCCGAAACCCTAACCAGCGCATCGACTCAGGTTTCCTCCACGGCCCAATCCATGTCCCAGGCTTCCAGCGAGCAGGCGGCCAGCGTGGAGGAAACGTCCGCGTCCGTCGAGGAGATGTCCGCCTCGATCAAGCAGAACACGGAGAACGCCAAGATCGCCGACACCATGTCTGCCGAAGGTTCCAAGAAGGCGGCCGAGGGCGGACAAGCGGTGACCGAAACTGTGGGCGCCATGAAGCAGATTGCCAAGAAGATCGGCATCATCGACGACATCGCCTACCAGACCAACCTCCTCGCCCTCAACGCCGCCATCGAAGCGGCACGGGCCGGCGAGCACGGCAAGGGCTTCGCGGTGGTGGCGGCAGAGGTGCGCAAGCTGGCCGAACGCTCTCAGGTTGCGGCTCAGGAAATCGGACAACTGGCGGGCAACAGCGTGGGTCTGGCCGAGCGGGCCGGCAAGCTGCTGGATGAGATCGTGCCGGCGACGCAGAAGACCGCCGACTTGGTGCAGGAGATCACATCCTCGTCGGAAGAACAAACCTCCGGCGTAGAGCAGATCAACACGGCCATGTCCCAACTCAGCCAGATCACTCAGCAAAACGCTTCGGGTTCCGAAGAGCTGGCGACCACGGCGGCGGAGATGTCGAGTCAGGCGACTGGCCTGCAACGGATGGTGGGCTTCTTCAAGGTTGGCAACGAACACCATGGCGATCAGCCCGCACCGACGAAGCACCCTGCTCTGCCCCCACGGCCCGTTGCCCATCCGTCCGCGGAGGATGCGGACGACAAGGACTTCGCACATTTCTAGGAGGCCATCTTGTCCAATGCAGATACTCAGTTAGCCTCGTCTCAGGGCAGCAGCGCAGCCGCCACCTCGGCGGCGGTGGCGGCTGCCTTGAGCGGCGGTTTCGGTGCCGAGCAACAGCAATACCTCACATTCACCTTGGGTGACGAGATGTTTGCCATCGGCATTCTTTCCATCCGGGAAATCATCGAGTACGGCAACCTGACCGAGGTACCCATGACGCCGCCGTTCATCCGTGGCGTCATCAACTTGCGCGGTGCGGTGGTGCCGGTCATCGATCTTGCCATCCGCTTTGGCCGTCAGCCGAGGGAAACCACCCGGCGCACCTGCATCGTCATCATCGAAGTGGAAACGGAAAAGGGTCGTCAGGAAATGGGCATCGTGGTGGATGCAGTTTCAGAGGTGCTGGAAATTCCGGCCACCGAGATCGAACCGCCGCCCGAGTTCGGCACCCGCATCCGCAATGATTTCATCGCGGGCATGGGTAAGGTCAATGGCAACTTCGTCGTACTGCTGGACGTGAGCCGGGTGCTTTCCATGGAAGAAGTAGCCGTCGTCTCCGCTATGGCAAAACCAACGGAACACTGAAGGCGGCTGTGGAAAAAGAGAAAGGGGACGGCGAGCCGTCCCCTTTCTCTTTAGTGACAACGCCTCGACGATCAACAACACCAAAATCTGGTGCCGTCGCCGTATAAGCGGCTTGCCTTATCCCCGACGGGTGTCGATCTTGAAGAAGGTCATCAGCTCGGAAAGCTGCAAGGAGTGGGCGCTCATTTCCTCTGCCGTTGCGGCCAGTTCCTCGGAGGCAGAGGCGTTCTGCTGAGTGATCTGGTTGAGCTGCCCCATGGCGCCATTGATCTGG
>DASUJA010000046.1:0-10199 GCA_036279515.1 Rhodocyclaceae bacterium
AAAGCCGAAACCCTTGGAGTCGTTGAACCACTTGACGGTACCAGTTGCCATAAACCTCTTCCTTATAAAACAAAACGATCCGGCCTCAAGACACACCCAGGAGGATGCTGCAAAAACCGGGACATGCCAGCAAAAATTCTAGGAGAGCAGAACTCTTGAACCGGACACGATTTGCCTTTTACTGGCCTTTAATGCAAGCGTCAAGGATTTTTTTTGCTGCGGAACAACAGCCAACATCAGCCGCTCGAACAGATGTTCCTAATTTAGCCATCAAAGGCGCTTTTAATCAGGCCTAGGGCCTTGAAAAGCAGCCAAGCAATCGCATTACAATGAATCCATGCCAGATCGCAAGGAATCAACACAGAGAGGGGACAGCACCGTCCTCGAGCCACGTAAGAGCCGGGTACGAGTGCCGCCGCTTTACCGGGTGTTGCTACTGAATGACGACTACACACCGATGGACTTCGTGGTACTGGTTTTGGAGAAATTCTTTTCTTTGAACCGGGAACAGGCTACCGTGGTTATGCTCAAAGTTCACCGGGAGGGCAAAGGCGTTTGCGGGGTCTATCCTAAGGATATGGCGGCGACTAAAGTGGAACAAGTCACCGCGTTTGCACGGCAGCAACAGCACCCATTGGCGTGCGTTATGGAGGAAAACACATGATTGCCCAGGAACTCGAAGTCAGCCTCCATATGGCCTTCGTCGACGCGCGACAGAAACGTCACGAATACATCACCGTAGAGCATCTGTTACTCGCCCTGCTAGACAACCCCTCCGCAGCGGAAGTGTTGCGCGCATGCGCCGCCAACGTGGAGGAATTGCGTAAGGAACTTGCGGCATTCATTGACGAGCACACCCCCATCGTCCCAGGAACGGAAGACATCGATACCCAACCGACGCTAGGTTTCCAGCGCGTGATTCAGCGGGCCATTCTTCACGTTCAATCCTCCGGAAAAAAAGAGGTGACTGGCGCCAATGTGCTGGTCGCCATCTTTGGTGAGAAGGATTCCCATGCGGTGTACTACCTGCAAAAGCAGAACGTGTCCCGTCTCGACGTGGTGAACTTCATTTCCCATGGCATTTCCAAGCGCGGCGAACAACAGCCGGCGGGCAAGTCCGAAGAGGTGCCGGAAGCGGAAGCTGAAACACCCGAAAAGAACACTGCCCTCGACAGCTATACCCAGAACCTGAATGAGCTTGCCGTGAACGGCAAGATCGATCCGCTGATCGGTCGCGATAAGGAGGTGGAACGTGTCATCCAAACCCTCTGCCGCCGCCGAAAAAACAACCCCTTGCTGGTGGGGGAGGCAGGCGTGGGCAAAACGGCCATCGCCGAAGGCTTGGCCCGCCGCATTGTGGAGGGCCGGGTTCCCGAAGTACTGTCCAACTCCGTGGTGTATGCCTTAGATATGGGCTCCCTGCTTGCGGGCACCAAGTATCGGGGCGACTTTGAACAGCGCCTTAAGGCTGTGTTGAAGCAGTTGATCGACAACCCGAAGGCCATCCTCTTCATTGATGAGATTCACACACTGATTGGCGCTGGCGCAGCTTCAGGCGGCACCCTGGATGCATCCAATCTGCTTAAGCCTGCGCTGTCGTCCGGCAGTCTGAAGTGCATCGGCGCCACCACGTTCAACGAATTCCGTGGCGTGTTCGAGAAAGATCATGCCCTGTCTCGTCGCTTCCAAAAGGTAGAGGTCAACGAGCCCTCCGTGGATGAAACCGTCGCCATCCTGCGCGGCCTCAAGCCTCGATTCGAGGAACACCATGGCATCAAGTACTCTGCCTCGGCCATTTCTTCCGCAGCCGAGCTGGCAGCCAAGTACATCACTGACCGCCACTTGCCCGACAAGGCCATCGACGTAATCGACGAGGCCGGCGCCGCTCAACGCATCCTGCCCAAGTCCAAGCAGAAGAAGGTGGTGGGTAAGCAGGAGATCGAGGAAGTCGTGGCAAAGATCGCCCGCATTCCACCCCAGCACGTTTCTGCAGATGACCGCTCATCCCTGCGCAACCTGGATCGAGACCTCAAGAACGTGGTGTTCGGTCAGGACGTTGCCATCGACGCCCTCGCCCGTGCGATCAAGATGTCCCGTTCCGGCCTCGGCAGCCCCAACAAGCCTATTGGCAGCTTCCTGTTCTCTGGTCCCACTGGTGTCGGCAAGACCGAGGTGGCACGCCAGTTGGCCTATTGCATGGGCATTGAACTGATCCGCTTCGACATGTCGGAATACATGGAACGGCATGCAGTGTCCCGCCTGATCGGTGCGCCTCCTGGCTACGTAGGCTTCGATCAGGGAGGATTACTTACCGAGGCCGTCACCAAGAAGCCTCATGCGATATTGCTGTTGGACGAAATCGAAAAGGCGCATCCGGACGTTTTCAACATCCTGCTACAAGTGATGGATCATGGCACGCTGACCGACAACAACGGTCGCAAGGCCGACTTCCGCAATGTGGCAATCATCATGACCACCAATGCGGGCGCCGAGGCGTTGCAAAAGCCGACCATGGGCTTCACTTCCACCAAGCAGCCCGGCGACGAAATGGCCGACATCAAGCGCATGTTCACACCGGAGTTCCGCAACCGCCTCGATGCAATCATTTCCTTCCGTCCGCTAGATACCGAAATCATCCTGCGTGTGGTGGACAAATTCCTCATGCAGCTAGAAGGCCAGCTCCATGACAAGAAGGTCGAAGCCATCTTTACGGATGCGCTTCGTGCTTGGCTGGCGGAAAGGGGCTTCGACCCGCTCATGGGAGCACGCCCCATGGCCCGCCTGATTCAGGACACTATCCGTGCAGCCTTGGCCGACGAATTACTGTTTGGGCGACTGGTCAATGGCGGCAAGGTGACGGTGGATATGGATCCGGACAGTGCTTCGGATCAACAAGTAAAACTCGTCTTTGAAGAGAGCGTTCCGGCGCCAGCCTGATAGCATCCGCACCTCCGCACTAAAATCACCCAGCGGCTCGGAAGGGGAAATCCCCACCGGGCCGCTTTCTTGTTACCGGGATTACTAATGATTGGCTCTCCGCCCGCACGCCTCCGAATACTGGTTGTCGACGACGAGGACGCCAATCTACTTTTCCTTGAAAAAGCATTGAGTCGCAAAGGGCACCAAGTCATCCTTGCCCACACAGGCGAAGAAGCGCTGGCCCTTTACGAACGCACGCAGCCCGACCTAGTTTTGATGGACGTCATGCTGCCGGGCTGGGATGGATTCGAGACCACTCGCCGCATCCGCGCTGGCGGCGGCCAAGCAGGCCGTTGGGTTCCCCTCATCTTTTTATCCGCTATCGGCCGCACCACGGATGTGGTGAAGGGCCTAGCGGCCGGTGGCGACGATTATCTAGTCAAACCTGTCGACCTTGCTTTGCTTGAATCCAAAATCGCAGCAATGCAACGCATTGCTTTGCTGCAGCGAGAATTGGAAGCAAAGAACAACGATCTCGCCCAAGCGCGGACTGCCGATGAACGACAAAAACACACGTCGGTAAAAATCTTCAACCGCCTAATGCGCCTGGATTCGCCTCAACGCCACGTGCAGTTCCGCGTACTCCCCAGCGACCTTTTCAGCGGAGATCTAGTTAGCGCATCCGAAGGACCCGACGGCTCCATCTACATGATGCTCGCTGATGCCGCTGGACACGGCCTGGATGCCGCCGCATCGGTGCTGCCGCTGGTCAGCAAGTTTTACGTATTGAGCGAACGCGGGCACCCCCTGGCACGTATCGCACGAGACATGAACCGCCAGTTGCACGATTTTTTGCCCACACCATACTTCGTCGCAGCAGTATTGGTTAAAGCCGACCCCGCACGGCATGTCCTGGAAGTACTTAACGCAGGCATGCCGACGACTCTACTGATCTCCCCTTCCGGTGATCGGCTGCGGCAGTTCCACTCCAACTACATGCCCTTCGGCCTTCAGCTGCTGGAACAAGAGGATTACCAACCCGAATTTGAGCACCTGGAACCGGGATATCAGGTGGTGGCATGTTCTGACGGGCTCACAGAATCCGGAGTGGAAGACGGCAAGCCGTTTGGACAGGAAGGTCTGGAATCTGCGATCCGCGCTGCCTATGCGCCCGACTCTCGCCTCTCCGCCATCCTCGCCGCCTATGATCGTCATTGCGCCGGCAGGAAAGCGAGGGACGACGTTTCCATCGCCATATTGACGATTCCAGAACAAACGCTTCCAGTCTCAGGCCTAGGGGCTAATGAAGGATCGGCAACGCCCTGCTTCCCATCCTCATTCGCACTAACGCTTGGACCGACGCAACTTAAAGATCGGGATCTGCTTGCCAACGTGTCCTATGCACTATCCCACACGCAACTGATCCCCCCAGCACTGACCGGCAAGGTGTTTTATGTCCTGAAAGAGCTCGTTGCCAATGCCATCGACTATGGGCTACTTTCAATGGAAAGTCGTTCGGCCAGTTGCATGAACGCGGCTGCGTGGAACCAATGGCGTGCGGAACGCAGGGCACGTCTTGCCAAACTCGACTCCGGGTCAGTCGTCATACGGTTGGACACGTTGGCAGCGGACTCCGAACCGTCATGGCGAGTGGAAGTCACCGATACCGGCCGAGGCTTCCCTCCTGACATTGAATTACCTCATGATGGCGGCCTAAGGCGCATAAGCCAGTTCACCGCAGTGCCCGAATTTCAGGTTGGGAGAAGCTCGGTTGTCGTCCACGTCAAACAGTGATCAGGCTGCCGTACTCACCACAGCGGGTGCCGAGCTGGCCTCCCTTCAATTGGCGCTGGATAGCCACGCCATCGTAAGCACCACAGATCCGTCGGGAACGATCACCTATGTAAATGAGCGGTTCTGCCAAATGTCCGGATACACACGAGAAGAACTCCTGGGTGCATCCCATCGCATCATCCGCTCCGATCAGCACCCGCCATCTTATTTTCATGAGATGTGGCGCACGATTTCGAATCACAAAGTTTGGCAGGGCGTCGTCTGCAATCGAAGGAAGGACGGCAGGCTCTACTGGGTAGAGTCCACCATCGTGCCGTTCTGTGACGATAGGGGCGAGATATATAAGTACGTTTCCGTACGTACCGACATCACCCGGCAAAAGCAAACTGAGCAGTTATTGGCCGCCATGTCCGCAGCGCAATCCGAGATCATTACGGAAGCAGGCCCTCGGGATGTTTTTGGCAAACTGCTCAACGAAATTCTTCGCTTGACCGATAGTTCAATCGGCCTGATTGCCGAAGTGAGCGCTCAAGACGCCGTTATATCGGCGCAGCGTAGGCTCGACTTTCTTGCTATCGGCTCCATGTCCCGCGACTCCCGAGGCAATGCGACTTGTGCCAGTCACATGACCCACGGCATGCAAGGACTTAGCCTCCATCCCTTATTCCAGACTGCAGCCGAGGCCTCGCAGCCATCCATCCTCAACGCAAGGGACACCTCCACCGACGCACTCCCTGTTTCTCATGCGCCAATTCATCACGTGCTGACACTACCGTTCTTACGTGGATCGTCGACTGTCGGCTTTCTTATCCTTGCCAATCGGCCAGGAGGGTACGACCTGCAAATAGTGAATTTGCTATCGCCGCTGACTAATGCTTGCACCAACATGATTGAAGGCATCCGTAGCGAGCGTGCGCGTAAAGCCACCCTGAATGCCCTTCGTATTGCCAAGGATGAGGCAGAGAGAGCCAACGAGGCCAAGTCCGAGTTCCTGTCGCGGATGACTCACGAATTGCGCACACCGCTCAATGCCATCATCGGCTTTAGTCAATTGATGGAAACCGATACGGTGGACAGACTGCATCCGTCCCATCAGGAAAATGTTGAGCAAATTCTCAAAGCCGGCTGGCACCTACGCCAACTCATTGATGACGTGCTCGACTTGTCCCAAATCGAGGCAGGGCGTACCGAATTGAATCTGGAATCCCTTGATTTGCTGAAAGCAGTCGATGAGAGCCTGATGTTGGTGTCTTCCTTCGCGCGGCAACGGCAAGTCACGTTGAACTTCACAGCTGAAGTGAAGTCAGCTCCCTTAGTGGCGGACCCAACGCGGATCAAGCAGATATTGACCAACCTGCTATCCAACGCCGTGAAGTACAACCAGCCCGGCGGAAAGGTGGACGTGTTGCTAATCGCCACCCCAGAAGAATGTGGGGTAGTGGTGTCCGATAACGGACGAGGGATCGCCGAGGAAGATTTGGCTAGGGTGTTTATGCCGTTCACCCGAGTAGGCGACAAAAGATCTGTCGCAGGCGCGGGCATCGGCCTCGACATTTCACGACGGTTCGCGGAGCTCATGGGGGGGCGGATTGAAGTGAACAGCAAGTTGGGTCAGGGCAGCACCTTTATCCTTTGGCTACCGCGTCAAACCGACTGACACCGTCCGCGCCTAAGTGAGCAGCGGGGTAGCAACACCCGCCAGCCGCCGCCATTCAATTCCACCAGAAAAAATCACTTCCCGCATTGCGAAACAAAATATCCACTCAATTGATTTTTATAGGGTAAATTTAATCTTATGTCTTATATAAGACATAAGATTTACGGATATACTTCAAGTCGTCAGGTGCATCGTTACAGCACCGTCACCCAACCCGATAGTCCCTTACAAGGAGCTCACCATGACCACCCGCCAACAGCAAATCGCCGCCCTCGAAAAAGACTGGGCTGAAAACCCCCGCTGGAAGGGCGTGAAGCGCGCCTACTCCGCCGCTGACGTCGTTCGCCTGCGTGGCTCCCTGCCTATCGAATACACCCTCGCCAAGCGCGGCGCCGAAAAGCTGTGGGCCAAGGTCAACGGCGGCGCCAAGAAGGGCTACGTGAATGCCTTCGGCGCCATCACCGCCGGTCAAGCCATGCAACAAGCCAAGGCTGGCCTCGAAGCCGTGTATCTGTCCGGCTGGCAAGTCGCCGCCGACGGCAACACCTCCGAAACCATGTACCCGGACCAGTCTCTGTATGCCTACGACTCCGTCCCCACCATGGTTCGCCGCATCAACAACACCTTCAAGCGTGCTGACGAAATCCAGTGGTCCCGCGGCATCGAACCCGGCTCCAAGGAATTCATCGACTACTTCCTGCCCATCGTGGCCGACGCTGAAGCCGGTTTCGGCGGCGTGCTGAACGCCTTCGAGCTGATGAAGAACATGATCGCCTCCGGCGCGGCCGGTGTGCACTTTGAAGACCAACTGGCTGCCGTGAAGAAGTGCGGCCACATGGGCGGCAAGGTGCTGGTTCCCACCCAAGAAGCCATCGAAAAGCTGACCTCCGCTCGTTTCGCCGCTGACGTGATGGGCGTTTCCACCCTGATCCTGGCCCGTACCGACGCAGAAGCCGCCAACCTGATCACCTCCGACTACGACGCCAACGACAAGCCCTTCCTGACGGGTGAGCGTACCCAAGAAGGCTTCTACCGCGTCAAGAACGGTCTGGAACAAGCCATCAGCCGCGGTGTTGCCTACGCCCCCTTCGCCGACCTGGTGTGGTGCGAAACCGGCACCCCCGACCTGGGCTTCGCTCGCGAATTCGCCCAAGCCGTCCATGCCGCCTGCCCTGGCAAGCTGCTGTCCTACAACTGCTCTCCTTCCTTCAACTGGAAGAAGAACCTGGACGACAAGACCATCGCCAAGTTCCAGGACGAACTGTCCGCACTGGGCTACAAGTACCAGTTCATCACCCTGGCCGGCATCCACATCAACTGGTACAACACCTTCAAGTTCGCCAACGCTTACGCCAACGGCGAAGGCATGAAGCACTACGTTGAAATGGTGCAGGAACCCGAATTCGCAGCCCGCGAACAGGGTTACACCTTCGTGTCTCACCAACAAGAAGTGGGCGCCGGTTACTTCGACGACGTAACCACTGTGATCCAAGGCGGTACCTCCAGCGTCAAGGCGCTGACTGGCTCCACCGAAGAAGAACAGTTCCACTAAGCAGGTCGTACCCGCCGGTGCCCCAAAGCAACGGCGAACGTAGCACCGGCAAAAAGAAACGCCGCCACTGGCAAACCGATGGCGGCGTTTTCTATTCATGGTCCAGCAAGTAGGCGCTGTCCAGACCAATTTCCAGTGTCTGCCGGCAATACTGACCGAGGCGGAGATTCAGCGCTTATTCGTAGAGACCATACTCGAAAAAGCCAGAGCGTTCGATTGGATCGCACGCTGCAAAACTTCGTCATTCCGGCGAAAGCCGGAATCCAGGGGTTCTTGCAGCCATTCCTGGACCCCGGCCTTCGCCGGGGTGACGCCGTGACTTAGATTTCACTGTCGCGCCTGCTGTTCTGAACCACAGCGGGCGAAAGCTGGAATCCAGTGTCTCAACCTTCGCATCGAGGATATTTCCTACTGAGTTCTTTCGACGACGCTCGGCGCCCAGAAACGAAAAAGCCCCGGCAAATGCCGAGGCTTTTTCGATGTTTGGTTGCGGGGGCAGGATTTGAACCTGCGACCTTCGGGTTATGAGCCCGACGAGCTGCCAGACTGCTCCACCCCGCGTCGGAGAGAGACGAGATAATAAAGACACATGTAACCATTGTCAACGATATTGGACATATTTCGCCCGGCGCTTCCATCATCCACGACGTGGGCCCTCCCCGAGTCGTGTTGCATTCACGCAACACGACGCATGGAAACAACACCTTCGTTTCAAAGAATGTTGCCAGAGGCCTCCCATAATCGGCCTCGCTTTTGAAAAGAAGCCCACGTTGAAGTGACCGACCACGTGGTGTCATTTCAACGTATCAAATACTCTTACCAGGAGAAATAAATGCAAAAGAAACTGATCGCTCTGGCTATCGCTGGCCTGGCCTCTTCCGCCGCTTTCGCGCAGTCCAACGTATCCATCTACGGTGTTGTGGACGCTGGCGTCGCCTCCTACCGCGCAACTGGCGCACTGTCCTCCACCAAAGTGATCTCCGGCGGCCTGTCCACTTCCCGCCTGGGTTTCAAGGGCGTTGAAGATCTGGGTAACGGCCTGAAGGCTCTGTTCACCCTTGAGTATCGTTTGGACGTCGATCAAAACACCGGCATCGGCGGCAACCCCTCTACCGCAACCTCCGGCCCCGCCCGTCAGCAACTGCTGGGCCTGACCGGCGGCTTCGGTACCGTCGCTGCAGGTCGCCTGCAAACCACCGCCTACGACTGGTCCATCAAGTACATCACTCTGGGCGCTACCGCCTTTGACGTGGCTGGCAACTTCGAAAGGGCCGGCGGCTTCGGCATCAACGCCATCAGCGGCCAGGGCCGTGCCGACAACGCAGTGGCCTACATTTCCCCCAGCATGGGCGGCTTCACCGTCGCAGTGAACCATGCTTTGGCAACTGAGCAAACCACTGGCACCTCCGTCCTGAACACTCTGAATGCCAATCTGGTTGGCGTTTACTACGACAACGGCCCCGCTTCTGCTGGCTTGGTCTACGAGAAGCTTGATGGCAGCGGCACCAGCACCGGCACCGAAGTAGCTGATTGGGCTCTGGGCGGCAGCTACGACTTTGGCGCAGCCAAGGTTACTGCCACCTACCAAACCACCCAAAACAAGGCTCCTGGCCTGCTGGGCGTGCAAGGCAACAAGAACAAGGTCTGGCAACTGGGTGTAACCGTCCCCGTCTCCGCTGTTGGTGCCGTGAGCGCCCAGTATGCTTCCCTGAAGCTGGATAACACCTACAACGGAGCTGCTATTCCTACCGCCACTACTGCCGCTTCCGCCAAGGATGACGACGCCAAGGGCTGGTCCGTGGCATACACCCACAACCTGTCCAAGCGCACGACTGCTTATGCTGGTTATGGCCGCATCAAGAACAATGGCAACACCGGCCTTGTCAATGGCGTTGTCAACGGCGGCACTGCCGGCCTGGGTAACACCCCCCAAGGCGGCGGCTCCAGCAGCGTCCTGGCAGCTGGTCTGCGTCACACCTTCTAATTCTGGCCTAGGCTAGCTTTAGAAATTGAAACGGCCACCTTCGGGTGGCCGTTTTCTTTTGCAACACGCTGATCAATTACCGTTTCTGTAGGCGTGAAAAAGCCCGAATACCCACACAGGGCATCCAATAGAAACAGACTTGGGGATCAAAGCTGCTGGTGCCGAGAGTGGGACTCGAACCCACACACCTTGCGGCGGCGGATTTTGAATCCGCTGCGTCTACCGATTCCGCCATCCCGGCATTGGGTGGGCTCGCGTAGAATGGCGCGCCCGACGAAGGGTGCGGATTATAG
>DASUJA010000047.1:0-10537 GCA_036279515.1 Rhodocyclaceae bacterium
TCAAGGCATGGAAGACCTTCTCCAGGATTTCCTGGTGGAGGCAACGGATCTTCTCTCCGGAGTGGACAACAAGCTCGTCGATCTGGAGCAGAACCCCCATGACAAAGGGCTTCTCAACGACATTTTTCGCGGGTTTCACACTATCAAGGGCGGTGCAGGCTTTCTTAATGCCACCGAACTTGTCACCCTGTGCCACCTGACAGAAAACCTGTTTGACCGTCTGCGTACGGGCGAAATGGAAGTCAGCCGGGAAATGATGGACGTGATTCTGGATGCCACGGGCTCCGTGCGCGACATGTTTGGCGCCCTTGAGTCCGGTATCCAGCCCCAACCCGCTGATCCCGCGCTGATCGCTAGCCTGAAGGCTGCTATTGCAGGGCAACTCATCGCTCCAGCATCTGCTGCTCCAGCCGCCGCACCTGCGCCTGCCGCACCGCAAGCCGTTGCCGCGCCTGCTATTCCCGTCCCCGGTTCTCCCGATTGGAATCAGCTTTACTCTGCCGTTACCGGCGCCGCGCCTGCTGGAGCACCGGCTCCAGCCGCTGCTCCAGCTGTGGCCCACACTCCTGCGCCAGCCCCTGCCGCCGCACCTGTCCTGCACCATGATGTGGCTGGCGAAAGTCCTGACCAAATTATTCAGGCCGCCGTTGGCCGCCGCACGGTGGACCGTCCTGGTTCCCAGGCAGTAAGTGGTCGTCGAGACTCCGAGAAAAGTCGCGATAACTCCATTCGCGTGGACACCTCTCGCCTGGATCAGGTGCTGAACCTCTCCGGCGAAATCGGACTGACCAAGAACCGCCTCAACTCCTTGCGTTCCGACATTCTCAACGGTCGCACGGACACGGACACGCTGCATGCCCTGGATCAGGCCGTCAGCCAATTGGATCTGCTGGTTTCCGACCTGCAAAACGCCGTCATGAAGACGCGTATGCAGCCCATCGGTCGTCTGTTCCAGAAGTACCCTCGTATTGCTCGCGACCTGGCCCGCTCTTTGGGTAAGGACGTGGAACTGCAACTGGTGGGTGAAGACACCGAAATCGACAAGACCATGATCGAGGACTTGTCTGACCCCATCATCCACTTGATCCGTAACGCAGTGGACCATGGCGTCGAGCCGACCGAAGATCGCCAAGCGCTTGGTAAGTCGCTCAAATCCCAGGTTCGGCTTGAAGCGCGTCAAGAAGGTGATCACATCGTTCTGGTCGTGGCTGACGACGGTCGCGGCATGAATGCTGAGAGACTGCGTGCCAAGGCCCTCGAAAAGGGGTTGATCTCCGACGAGGAGGCCAACACCATGGACGAGCGTCAGAGCTTCAACCTGATCTTCCTGCCGGGCTTCTCCACCAAGGACGTTGCTTCCGACGTTTCTGGTCGGGGCGTGGGCATGGACGTGGTTAAGACCAACATTCAAAAGCTCAACGGCTCCATCGAAATCAAGTCCCAGCAAGGCAAGGGCACCAGTTTCGTTATTTCCCTGCCGCTGACCCTCGCTATTCTGCCGGTCCTGCTGGTCCAACTCGAAGAGCAGCCCTTCGCAGTGCCGCTCTCCATGGTTCGCGAAATCCTGCCGATCGAAGTCAGTGCCATTCAGGAAGTGGGTGGCCGTGCCACCATGGTGGTTCGCGGCGAAGTTCTGCCCATCTATCCCCTGGCTTATCTGGTGGGATGGCCCGCAACCCGTATCCCGGGCTATGGCGTGTTGATGCAAACGGCAGAAAGCACCTTCATCCTGGCCATCGACGGCTTCATGGGCCGCGAAGATGCAGTGATCAAGTCTCTCGACGACTTCCGTCCCAAGGGTGTCGCCGGCGTGACCACGCTCTCCAATGGTCAGATTGTGTTGATTCTGGACATGAAGGAACTTCTGCTCGCCCTGGGCGAAGGTCGTGGCGTACCTCGCTCCGCCCTGCTGCCCAATGTGGCTGCGGCTGCTTGAGATAAACTAAGCGCCCTGGGCCGGTAGCTCAGCTGGGAGAGCGCCGCGTTCGCAATGCGGAGGTCGTGAGTTCGATCCTCATCCGGTCCACCATCCCAAATAGAAACAGCCCGCTTCGGCGGGCTGTTTCTATTTCTGCGTACTGCTCGAATGTCTTGGACTGCGTTCTTAGCTGCCGACTTTTAGTTTTGCGTCGGCTGTGGGGGAGGAGTCTTGCAACTCGCCAATGATTGCGGCCTGATCGAAGTCTTCTCTGCGGAGCAGGGCGAGCACGGATTCCACGTCAGTTGGTGCGCAGGCGATGAGCAGGCCGCCGCTGGTTTGGGGGTCGGTGATTAGGTTGCGCTGCCAATCAGTGAAACCTTCGGGTTGTTGTACTTCGTGGCCGTAGGCGGACCAGTTACGACCTGATGCGCCTGTTGCGAGGTCGTCTTCCGCGTGTTGTCGTGCTTCGTCGATTAGAGGGAGTTGCGAGAAGCTGATGCGGGCATTGAGATTTGAGCCCCGGCAGATTTCTAGCAGATGCCCGGCGAGGCCGAAGCCGGTAACGTCGGTGACTGCATGGACGCCATCCATCTCGGCCAGGGCGATGCCAGGCGTGTTGAGCTTGGTGGTCCATTTAATCATCTCGCCGTAGCCTGCTTCAGATAGTTTGCCTTTCTTGAGGGCGGCAGAAAGCATGCCGATACCTAGAGGCTTGCTCAGAATCAGCACGTCGCCGGCTTTGGCGCCGCTATTGCGCTTCACTTTCTTGGGATGCACAACGCCCAGGCCTACGAGTCCGTAGATCGGCTCCAGTACGTCGATGCTGTGACCGCCGGCGATGGGAATGCCTGCGGCCCGGCATACGGATTCGCCGCCGGCCAGGATGCGCCGGATCGCGTCTTCCGGCAGTTTGCCCAGGGGCATGCCGACAAGGGCCAATGCGAAGACGGGCTTGCCGCCCATGGCATACACGTCCGACAAGGCATTGGTCGCGGCGATCTGACCGAAGTCGAATGGATCATCCACGATGGGCGTGAAGAAGTCGGTGGTGGCGACGATGGCTTGCTCGTCGTTGAGTCGATACACTGCGGCGTCATCGCTCGTCTCCGTGCCCACCAGCAGATCGCTGGGCAGCAGAGGCGTGGGGGCTTGGGCCAGCAAGCGCGAAAGCACGGCGGGGGCGATCTTGCATCCACAGCCACCGCCATGGCTGAATTCGGTGAGGCGGATTGGATTGGCTGGGGTGGCTGAGTTAGCGGAAATGTCAGTCGTCATGATGAAAATGGTGCTCAGGTTCGGCGGGGCGCTCAGTCCCCGAAGGATGCCCTTTAAGATACGGCCTCCCCACGCTGGAACCTCCCCTTGAAAGCCCCCGATCATACCTTTGCCTCAGTCGCGCAAATCGCCGACTTCGACACCATCATCGACGTTCGTTCCCCGTCGGAGTTCGCCGAGGATCACGTGCCGGGCGCCATCAATTGCCCGGTGCTCGACGATCAGGAGCGGATTCGCGTGGGCACCCTCTACAAGCAAGTGTCGCCCTTTGAAGCTCGCAAGGTGGGCGCGGTGCTGGTGGCGCGCAACATTGCGCATCACATCGAAACCCATTTCAGCGGCCATCCAAAATCCTGGCGGCCTCTGGTGTATTGCTGGCGCGGCGGACAGCGTAGCGGTGCCTTTACCCACATTCTTCGAGAGATCGGCTGGTCGGCGCGGCGGCTCGAAGGTGGCTACAAACAGTGGCGCCATCATGTGCTGGATGGCCTGGCAAGCTTGCCCGCCCAACTGCAATTCAAAGTCGTGGCTGGCCCCACTGGCTGCGGCAAGAGCCGGCTGTTGCAAGCCATGGCTCGCCAAGGCGCGCAGGTTCTGCATCTGGAGGCCTTGGCTGCCCACAAGGGGTCGGTGCTGGGAGGCCTACCAGGGGCGCGGCAGCCTTCGCAAAAGATGTTCGACACGGGCCTCTATTCCGCGCTAAATCAATTTGATCCGGCACGGCCCGTGTTTGTGGAATCGGAGAGCCGCCGCATCGGCTTGATGACCTTGCCCGACGCGATGGTCAAGGCAATCGCCTCCAGTCCCATCGTTCGTATCTCGGCGGAAATTCCGGCCCGCGTCGATTTTCTGCTGCGGGACTACGACTACCTCTGCAACGCCGAACGATTGAACGAGTTACTGCCGCGGCTGAAGGAAATTCAGGGCAAGGAAGTGATTCAGCGTTGGCAGGCTTTGGCCGAAGCCAAAGACTTTCGCACTCTGGTGGCTGAACTATTGGAGCGCCACTACGACCCGCTCTATGCCCGTTCTCTAAACCGGCAGTTGCAGAACCGTGGGGACGATCTGGTATTTCAGGCCCAAGGTCTCACGGATGCCGATATTGAGCGCCTTGCAAACGCAGTATTGGTCCGCGTCAACGAGCATTCAAATCCCGTTCGCTGAGCGGTTTTCCAAGGCCCTCTGCTTACGGAAGGCCAAGGCCAATTCAGGTAAAAGCTCGAAGCCGGTGATCGACTTCACCGGCTTCATCAGTCGGCGATAGCAACGCTTCGCTGCGAGGGCGAAGGGCGAACGGGCGCGGCCAATGCTGTTGCTGGTGAGCTGGAACCAGAGATCGATCCGATCTTGCGTGCCGCAATAGCGAGGCTCCAGTACCTCCGCTGGATGAGTGGCAGTGGAGAGTTCGGCGACGATGTCTTTGATCGTGCCGCCCCGAATGCCTGCACGCAACAGGTCGTTCCAGGAGCAGTGTTCCAGATTCCGACGAGATAAATGACGCGCTGCCGCCAGTGCCCACTTGTCCGGCAGATAGTTGATGAAGGGCAAGCCGGTGGTGTGCATCTCCAGGGGAAAGTTCCGGTTGGGCGTGGCATTGAGAAATAGCACACCGCCCGGCTTTAGCAGGTGCCAGAGTCGAGGCATCAGTGCCTTGCGTTCAGCCGGTAGCAGATGTTCATACACCGCCGATAGCACCACAAAGTCGAACAGGCCCATATCCGGTGGCAACTGGCTTGGCGCTGACGATCGGCCGAAGCTCAGGTTGTCGCAGCGATAGAACTGAGCGCGGGCACGGGCCACTGAGAGCAGTCTCTCCTCCAACTCGATGCCCACAATGCGGGCGCTAGGAAACATCCGCGCCAAGGTCATGGAAGAGCTACCGCTACCGCAGCCGAAATCGAGAATCCGTGCGTCGGCGAATTCCGCTTCGTCCGCATAGGCGAGCAGGCTCCACTTCAGGTCGTGCTGTACGTAGCCAGGGGATTCGTCGCGCAGGATTTCGTCGATGAGATAGGCGGCGCCCTTGGCGGACAGAATCTTCTGAATCAGCGCCAGCGGATACGTGGTGACGCAGGAGAAAAAGGGCACAAATAGACGGGGGGAGCGCGGTTCCACCCACACCCGCCTGCGTCCCGAGGGCAGCGAGGCGACAAAGACTTCCGCTTGTCCATCGCTGAAGCGGGCATCAAGGCTTTCCATGGCAAAGACTCCTGAGCTTGGACTGAAATTCCGAAGCTCACTCTATTGCCTGCTTATGAAATTTATTGTGGTATCCCCTGATTCCTTCGGGCCAGAATCAAGGTGCCTTCTGGGCGAGTCCTTAGGCCATGTGGCCTAGCCGGCATATGCCAAAATCCTGGCAGCAATTTCGCTCACTGTCAGGAAACCAATCAATGATCGTCCTCGAAACCCTGCTCTACACCTACGTGATGTGGGTGCTCTTTCTTGCTGTCATGTCTCTTTATGCTGCCTGGAGCAAACTGCCCACAGTGACCAAAGCATTGGCAATCCCTGCCGTGTTGTTGGCGGTTGTGATGGACGTGGGGCTCAACATCATCGCCACCATTCCCTTCGTCGATCCTCCTCGGGAATGGACATTCTCTCAGCGCATGGGCCGCTACAAACGCATCAAGAGTTGGCGCACGCCTATCGCCTGCTGGTTTTGCGCGAACCTCCTGGACCCATTCCAGGTGGGCGGCCACTGTAGCGGCGGCTGAGCAGGCCTAAAGCCAAGTGCCTCCGCCGGGTGGGATGCGGGGACTGCTCCCATCCTGGAGGAATAGCCCCAGGGAATAGCTGAGGACAGAGATGAACATGCTGGCGAAAAAGGCCGTCCAAAAGCCGGACACTTTGAAGCCCGATACCAGCGAGGAAACCAGCAGGATCATCAAGGCATTAATGACCAGCAGAAAGAATCCCAGCGTGACCACGGTCAGAGGCAAGGTCAGGAACACCAGGATCGGTCGCACCAGGCTGTTCGCCAAGCCCAGGAGCAGCGCCGAGATAATGAGGGACGAGGTATCGGTGAACTTGATGCCCGCAAACACATAGCTGGCGGCCCACAGGGAGAGGGCAGTGGTCGCCCAATGAATCAGGAAGGGTACGAGCATGGCCATGAATTGTGAGTATTTGAGAGACGTGCCAGCTTAGCCCTTTTCCATTGCGCCCAGACGAGCCTTAGGAGGCTTGGTAGCGGAGACTTAGCGGCGCTGCCGATTCCACAGCACGTCGCCTTGGCCAGCATCGAAGTTGAACCAGCGGGCCAGGACGAAGAGCAGATCGGAGAGCCGGTTCAGGTAGCTGCGGGCTGTTTCGGAGACGGGTTCGGTGCGGTGCAGGGAAACCAGACTACGTTCGGCACGGCGGCATACGGTACGTGCCAAATGGGCCATGGCTGCGGCTCGTGTTCCGCCGGGGAGGATGAACTCCTTGAGGGGCGCCAAATGCGCGTTGTAGGCGTCAATGGCTTGTTCCAGTACGCCGGAGCGATCAGTGGCGAGGAGGGCGCTGCCTGGAATGCAAAGTTCGCCCCCCAGGTCGAACAGGTCGTGCTGGATCTCAGTCAGCAGCCCTGCGGCATCTTCCGCAATGGGCTCGCAAAGGAGTAGGCCAATCAACGAGTTGACCTCATCCACATCACCCATGGCAGCGACTCTCAGGGAGTCTTTGTCCGTGCGGGAACCGTCGCCGAGCCCGGTGGTGCCGGCGTCGCCGGTGCGTGTGTAGATTTTTGAAAGTCGATGTCCCATCGGTCGATTATACGGGCCGCCCCTCGCGGCATCGTCCTCCGGGATGTTAAGCTTCGCCCTTGTATTAGCGCTCCAGCCCGCTGCGCCGGGAAAGCAGAAGAACCGTATGAAACCCACCGTTGACGAAGAATCCGCGCTCAAAGACTTGGTAGCGCGGGGGATCAAGATTCCGCCCTGGCCGAAGGTCTTAATGGAACTTCAGCAAGCCTTGACCAGCGGCGATGCGGATGCCCGTGCCATCGCCGCCATCATCGCCAAGGATCCGAGCATTTCCGCCATCGTGTTCAAGGTCGCCAAGTCACCCGTGGTGAGCCGCGGCCAGAAGGGCCTGGACCGACTGGATCGCATCCTGATGGTGCTGGGGATCAAGCAGATACTCAACCTGGTTCAGGCCGTGGCCTTGACCACTGCCTTGTCCGACGCCAATCGCAAAGCTTTCGACGTGTTCTGGACCCGCTCCGCCGAGGTTGCAGATTTGGCGGCGCTGATTGCGGACGAGCGAATTGCCGTTTGCAACGTATTTCCGGACCAGGCCTACATGGCCGGCGTTTTCTGGGACTGCGGCATCCCTGTGCTGATGCAGCGCTTCCCCGATTATTGCCAGAAGATCCCCCTGGCGACCGCCGATTGGCCGTCCATTGAACTGGAAGACCAGCGCTTTAGCGTAGACCACTATGCCATCGGTTACTTGGTGGCACGCCACTGGAAACTGCCTGACTTCATCGCCTCGGCCATTCACTACCACGGCGAACTGCCGAGCGAGGAACTGGGATCGGTACGCTCCCTAGTGGCGATCCTGCATCTGGCCAAGCACTACTACAACGGCATTAAAGGTGTGGAGACTCCCAATTGGGAGGCAATGGAGCCCCAAGTACTGGCGGAACTGGGTTTGCATCCCGATGCCGCCGAAGAGTTCCGATCCGACATCGAAGAGCGTTTTCACGCGGGCTAGTCGCGTCTCCCATCGGGATACAGAAAAATCATGCAGAACGAGGAACGTCGCACCAATCCAGAGATTCGAGAGGTCTTTGTTCTGGCCTACGACGTGCTGGAACCGTTCTTCGATCCAGCCAATCAATGGGCCGGACAGAGTCATGAACATCTGGCGTTTCGTGCCCTGCACGAGGCTTTCCCCGAACTGAGTTCCTCTCAGGTGTTCATTCTCGTGGAGGCAGCCAAGCGCGTGTTCGCATCGGGGCGCCGTCCCTCTGTGGATTGATTCGTGGCGATTTCCCTTGAGAGCTGCACTGCGCAGCATATTGGCGATCGAGAAGAGCAGCAGGATCGGGTCGCCATGTTCCCCAATCCCAAGTATCCCGGTGCGCTGATCGTGGCGCTGGCCGATGGCATGGGTGGGCTTTCCGGTGGCTCCCTCGCTGCCGAGCAGGTGATCCACGCTGCCAAGCATAACTTCGAGCGCTTTGGCCCCGGCGGCGACGTGAAGGAAGTATTGGCCGGCTGCATCAACGACGCCCACGACGGCATCAAGCTCGCCGCCATGACCAGCGGCCTAGAGCCCCACAGCACGGCCTGCGTCCTGGTCATGCAGCCGGGCCGTGTGGATTGGGCTCATTGCGGCGATTCGCGCATCTACCATTTTCGTGACGGCAAGCTCCTTTCTCGGACCGTGGATCATTCCATGGTCATGCGCAAGATGGTTCTGCCCGGCTACATCACCGAAGAGCAGGCCGAGCAGCATCCCAACAAGAATCTGCTCATGTCCTGCCTGGGCGATCCTGCTCCGCCCGAGATTGATTTTGGCGAATCCGCTCCGCTCCAGGCGGGCGATTGTTTCCTCGTCTGCTCGGACGGCATCTGGGCCTATTTCAAGAATGAGGAGCTAGGCGGCATCCTCGCCGCCATGGCGCCGCGCCAGGCGGCGGAAACCCTGATTGAACGCGCCCGTGAACGGGCCAAGGGCCATGGCGACAACTGTTCCATTGCCATCCTCAAGCTGGTGGAAGTGGAAACAGCCAAACCGGGACCGATGTTCAAGCCCTTCACGCACAAAGCCTGATCGGGCTGCTGTCGTCGTTGTTCCGGCTGGCTGACCCGAGCTACATCCGTTTTACGTTCTCCGACAAGACACCGACTCCCTGGTGGTAAACCCGCCGTGATCGCACGGGAAGCCTTCGCCTTTTATATGGGCTTTGGATAGAGTTTTCCCTTTGGCTTCATTGACATGGGCTTTTCCCGGAGAGGGTGAGTATGATTGTTGCTGGAGCGAAAGACTTCAGTCGATAACGACACAACTTTTCTGTTGGCATAGGGCCGTAAAAAAAACGGCTCGCCGGCAATTATTTTGTTGGAGAACACATGACCTTAATGATCGGTATACCGAGGGAAACGGCTGCCGGGGAAACCCGGGTCGCTACTGTCCCCGAGGTGGTGAAGAAGTTCAAGGCGCTGGGTGCAGAGTTTTGCATCGAGTATGGCGCCGGGGTGGAAAGCCATTTCCATGATGAAGACTTCGGCGCCAAGGTGGTTTCCACTATCGCCGATGTGTATCAACAGGCGCAGGTGGTGTTCCGGGTTACACCACCCACTGTTGCAGAAATCAACGCCCTCAACGAGGGTACCGTTCTGGTCGGCTATCTGTCTCCCTATGGCAGCAAAGAACGCATTGCCGCCCTCAAGGTCAAGAAGATCACCAGCTTCGCCGTTGAACTGATCCCCCGCATCTCTCGCGCCCAAAGCATGGACGCCCTGTCCAGCCAGGCCGCCGTGGCGGGTTATCAGACGGTGTTGATCGCCGCCGGTGCCTGTCCCAAGTTCTTCCCCATGCTCACCTATGCCGCCGGCACCATCCGTCCCGCTCGCGTGCTGGTGATTGGTGCCGGTGTGGCGGGTCTTCAGGCCATCGCCACTGCCAAGCGTCTCGGCGCCATCGTCGAAGGTTATGACGTGCGTCCCGAAACCAAAGAGCAGATCGAGTCTCTTGGCGCCAAGTTCGTCGATACCGGCGTCTCCGCTGCCGGCAGCGGCGGCTATGCCCGCGAGCTGACCGAAGAGGAAAAGGCCATGCAGGCTGAAAAGCTGGGCAAGGCCGTGGCCAATTGCGACATCCTCATCACCACCGCCGCCATCCCCGGCAAGAAGAGCCCCGTCATCATCAGTGGCGCCATGATCGCCGGCATGAAGAACGGCGCCATCGTGGTGGACATGGCAGCGGAAGGCGGCGGCAACTGTGCCGGCACCGTGGCTGGCGAAACCGTGAAGGTCGGCCCCGCCACCATCATCGGCCCGGTGAATCTGCCGGCACGCATGCCCGTCCATGCCTCCGAGATGTATGCCAAGAACCTCTTCAACTTCCTCTCTCCCTTCGTCAAGGACGGCGTGCTGAACCTGGACTGGGAAGACGAAATCATCGCCGGCGCCTGCCTCACCAAGGACGGTCAGTTCGTCCATGAAGGCGTCAAAAAGATCATTGGAGAAGTCTGATTATGGAAAACTTCATCTACGTCTACATCTTCATGCTGGCGGCTTTCACCGGCTACGAAGTGATCTCCCGCGTGCCGGTGATCCTGCACACGCCCCTCATGTCCGGCTCCAACTTCGTCCACGGCGTCGTGCTGGTGGGCTCCATGGTGGC
>DASUJA010000048.1:0-111123 GCA_036279515.1 Rhodocyclaceae bacterium
CGACGCGATGCCGAAGGTATACGACGCGCTCAAGCTGGATGCTTCCGAATCCAATGGGATGGCTGAAGACGGCCTGACCTTCGAGGTTCAGCAACAACTGGGTGACGGCGTGGTCCGTACCATCGCCATGGGTTCTTCCGACGGTCTGCGTCGTGGCATGAAGGTTAACAACACCGGTGCCGGCATCTCCATCCCGGTTGGTATGGGAACGCTCGGTCGCATCATGGACGTTCTCGGTCGCCCGATCGACGAAGCCGGTCCGATCGATTCCAACGAGCTGCGTGAAATCCACGCCCCGGCTCCGAAGTTCGACGAACTGTCGCCTTCCGTTGACCTGCTGGAGACAGGCATCAAGGTGATCGACCTGGTTTGCCCGTTTGCCAAGGGCGGTAAGGTCGGTCTGTTCGGCGGCGCCGGTGTGGGCAAGACCGTGAACATGATGGAACTCATCAACAACATCGCCAAGCAGCACAGCGGTCTGTCGGTGTTTGCCGGTGTGGGTGAGCGTACCCGTGAAGGTAACGACTTCTACCACGAAATGAAGGACTCCAACGTTCTCGACAAGGTGGCGATGGTGTTCGGTCAGATGAACGAACCTCCGGGCAACCGTCTGCGCGTGGCACTGTCCGGTCTGACCATGGCTGAGAAGTTCCGTGACGAAGGCCGTGACATCCTGTTCTTCGTCGACAACATTTACCGTTACACCCTGGCCGGTACCGAAGTGTCCGCGCTGCTGGGCCGTATGCCTTCTGCGGTGGGTTACCAGCCGACGCTGGCCGAAGAAATGGGCCGTCTGCAGGAGCGTATCACCTCCACCAAGGTGGGCTCGATCACCTCCATCCAGGCCGTGTATGTGCCTGCGGATGACTTGACCGACCCGTCGCCTGCGACCACCTTCCTCCACCTGGATTCGACTGTCGTGCTGTCGCGTGACATCGCTTCCCTGGGTATCTACCCGGCTGTGGATCCGCTCGACTCCACCTCCCGCCAGCTCGATCCGCTGGTCGTGGGTGAAGAGCACTACAGCACCGCTCGTGGCGTTCAGCAGACCCTTCAGCGTTACAAGGAACTGCGCGACATCATCGCCATTCTGGGTATGGACGAACTGGCTCCCGAAGACAAGCTGGCCGTGACGCGCGCTCGTAAGATTCAGCGTTTCCTGTCCCAGCCCTTCAACGTGGCCGAAGTGTTCACCGGCTCCCCCGGCAAGATCGTTCCCCTGGCCGACACCATCAAAGGCTTCAAGGCCATTTGTGACGGTGAGTACGATCACCTGCCCGAGCAGGCGTTCTACATGGTTGGCGGCATCGAAGAAGCTGTCGAAAAGGCCAAGACGCTGTAATACAAGGGAAGGGAGAAGGGAGAAGGGAGAAGGGTAAGACCTTCACAACTCTTCCCTCTTCACCCCTCCCCCTTCCGAGGGTTTAATTATGGCAATGACCATTCACGTAGACGTCGTCAGCGCAGAAGAGTCCATCTTCTCCGGTCTGGTGGAATTCGTCGCGCTGCCCGGTGAAACGGGCGAGCTCGGCATTCTGCCTGGCCACATGCCGCTGATGACCCGCATCAAGCCGGGCGCTGTGCGCCTCAAGCTGCCCCAGCAGGAGGCCGAAGAACTGGTCTTCGTCGCCGGCGGACTGCTTGAAGTGCAGCCGGGCTTGGTCACCGTTCTCGCCGATACCGCCATCCGTGGTCGCGACCTGGACGAAGCCAAGGCCGCCGAAGCCAAGCAAAAGGCCGAGGAAGCCATGGCGAACAAAGGCTCCGAAATGGATTACGCCCGCGCCCAGGCCGAACTGGCCGAAGCCGTGGCGCAACTGGCTGCCATTCAGCGTCTGCGCAAGCGCGGCCACTGAGCAAGCTAGAAGACGCAGTAACAAAAAAGGCAGCTTCGGCTGCCTTTTTTGTTTTACAGGTCTGCTGGACAAGACTAGACTGTCTAGTCTAATCGTCCAACGTCAATCCTGTGACCGCAACTCCTCTCGACCCCTGCCAGGATGGCGTTTCTGCCCCTTGCTGCCATGATCGGCTACTTCAAGCTGCCACCGAAGCCTTTCTCGAAGAAGGCTACCGGGCCAGCGTAGACCGCATTGCCGCCCGTGCCGGCGTGGCCAAGCAGACGCTCTACAACCACTTCGGAACAAAGGAAGAGCTATTCCGCGCCGTTGGCCTCAAGCTTGCCGACTCCGTCGCCATCGAACTGAGTCATGACATCGATGGCCTCGCCGAAACCCTGGTCCGTTTTGGCTTGGACCTGCGCGAGAGAATTCTCGGCGACCGTGGTCTTGCCATCTACCGTTCCTTTCACGTGGAAAGCGCCCGCGCACCTGAGGTGACTCGCACCATCCACCAACGGGTCATGACGCGACTGATCGAGCTTATCTCCAACGTCATTAGCCGCGCCATGGATCAAGGTCAGCTGCGCCGCGACGACCCCCAGCTTGCTGCCGAAATGTTGTTGTCCATGCTCGTGCATATCGACCGTGGCATCCGTTTAGCGGGCCATCCTCGTCTTGCCCCCGCAGATGAAGAGCAGCGCGTCCGCGCCATCATCGACTTCTTCCTTCGTTCCCTCGCCTCCACCCCCAACGCCCAACCCGCCCAGGAGCAAAAATGAACCAACAACGCCACCTCCCGGAGAAGTACCTGATCAAGCTTTCCTGCGTCATCACCCTGACCGCATTGCTGGCTGCGTGCGGCCAAGGGGGCGGTGCTCCTGGCGGCCCCGGTCCTGGTGCTGGCATGCCTCCAGCAGAAGTCGACGTGGTCACCGTTGCGCTTGGTGGCGCGACCCTGACTCAAGATCTGCCCGGCCGCCTACAGGCCGTCCGCAGCGCCCAAGTGCGTGCGCGAGTAGAAGGCGTAGTGGAGAAGCGCCTCTTCACCGAAGGCACTGACGTGCAAGCCGGCGCTGCCCTGTTCACCATCGATCCACGCACCTATAAAGCCGCAGTGGATTCGGCACGCGCCGACGTAGCCTTGGCCAAACTGACCGTGGATCGCTACAAACCTTTGCTCGACCTGAAGGCCGTCAGCCAGCAGGAATACGACCAAGCCAACGCCAAGCTCAAGCAAGCCGAGGCAGCGCTCTCCAAAGCCGAACTGGACTACGAAAACGCCTCCGTGCCGGCCCCGATTTCGGGCCGCATTGGTCGCGCCTTGGTGACCGAAGGCGCCCTGGTGGGCAAAGGCGACGCCACACCCCTGGCGCTAATCGAACAGCTCGATCCCATCTACGCCAACTTCACCCAGCCCGGCACCGACATGCTGCAACTGCGCCGCGCCATCCAGGCCGGCAAGCTGAAGCAGACCAAGGAAACCAAGGTCGAACTGGTGCTGGAAGACGGCACCCCCTATCCCCTGCCCGGCAAGCTGATGTTCTCGGATCTCGCCGTCGATCCCAATACCGGCGCCATCATGCTTCGTGCCGAAATTCCTAATCCCAAGCGCGACCTGTTGCCCGGCATGTTCGTGCGCGTCCGCTTCCCCCAAGCCAGCATGGACAAGGCAATCAAGGTGCCGCAACGGGCCGTGATTACCAGCCCCCAAGGCCAGTCCGTCATGGTGGTGGATGCCCAAGGCAAGGTGTCGCCCCGCCCCATCAAGACCGGCGCCATGAGCGGCACCGACTGGATCGTGACCGAAGGCCTGCAACCTGGCGACCAAGTTGTCGTGAATGGCCTGCAAAAAGCCAAGCCCGGCGCCACCGTCAAGCCCGTGCAATGGAACCCCAACGGCGCACCGGCTGCTCCTGCAGCCACACCTGCTGCGGCGCCCGCCCAAGCTAGTGCCGCAGCGCCTGCTGACAAGCCCGCTGCTCAGCCCGCCAAACAAGGGAGCTAATTCATGTTGGCCAAGTTCTTCATTGATCGCCCAGTGTTCGCCTGGGTGATCGCCCTGGTGATCCTGCTCGCTGGCTCCCTGGCGCTGAACAAGCTGCCCGTGTCCCAGTACCCGCAGGTGGCCCAGCCCTCCATCGCCTTCAACATCACCTACCCCGGCGCCTCCGCCGAGGTGATCGAGCAGACCGTCACCGCGCTCATCGAGCAGGAAATGAACGGCATCGAGCACCTGCTCTACATGGAGTCGTCTTCCGAACTGGGCACAGGCACGCTGACCCTCACCTTCGAGGCCGGTACCAACGTGGACGTGGCTTCGGTGGAAGCCCAGAACCGCTATAAGCGCGTGGAAGCGCGTCTGCCCGACGACGTACGTCGTCTCGGCGTGCCGGTGACCAAGCCCCAGCGCAACTACCTGATGTTCATTACCCTCTACTCGCCCGACAAGAGCAAGAACAACATCGACCTGGGCAGCTTCGCCGCCGCCAACGTGCTGGACCAACTGCGCCGAGTTCCGGGCGTCGGTGAGGCCATCCTGTTCGGCACCGAGTATTCCATGCGCATCTGGCTGAACCCGGCCAAGCTGCACAGCTACAACATCGCCCCCAGCGACGTGGCTGCCGCAGTCCGCGCGCAGAACGTGCAGCTGGCTACCGGCGAACTGGGCCAGAACCCTTCCGCCGAAGGCCAGCAAATGAACGCTGTCATCCTGGCGCGCACTCGTCTATCCACGCCGGAAGAGTTCGGCCAGATTCTGGTCAAGACCCAGCCGGACGGTTCCGCCGTCAAGGTGAAGGACATCGCCCGCGTCGAACTTGGCGCCCAGGACTACAACATCTTCGCCCGTCTCGACAGCGCTCCCACCGCTGCCATGGCCGTGCGCGTCTCCCCCACCGGCAACGCGCTGGAAGTGGCAAAGGCGGTCAAGTCGCGCATGAAAGAACTGGAGCGCTACTTCCCCAAGGGCATCGCCTGGGACGTGCCCTATGACACCTCCACCTTCGTCGACATTTCCATCAGCGAAGTGGTGCATACCCTGATTGAAGCCATGGTCCTGGTGTTTCTCGTCATGTGGCTGTTCCTCGGCAACCTGCGTGCCACGCTGATTCCGGCGGTGGTGGTGCCGGTGGCTCTGATCGGCGCCCTGACCGGCCTGTACCTGCTCGGCTACTCAGTGAACGTGCTGACCCTTTTCGCCATGGTGCTGGCCATCGGTATCGTCGTGGACGATGCCATCGTCGTAGTGGAAAACGTCGAACGGATCATGACCGAAGAAGGCCTCTCCCCCCGAGACGCAACCCGCAAGGCCATGGACCAGATCATCGGCGCCATCATCGGCATCACCCTGGTGCTCTGCGCCGTGTTCGTGCCCATGGCTTTCTTTGGCGGCTCCGTCGGCGCGATCTATCGCCAGTTCGCGGTGACCCTGGTGCTGACCATGATGTTCTCGGCGCTCATGGCCCTGACCCTGACGCCAGCCATGTGTGCCGCGCTGCTCAAGCCCGCTGCTGATGGTCACGTGATGCCGGAAACCGGCATCCTCGGCGCCTTCAACAAGGGATTCGCCAAGACGAGCGAACGCTATCGCAACGGCGTTGCCCGCCTGCTGGGCCGTCCCGGTCGTTGGCTGCTGGTCTATGCCGCCATCATCGGCGTCACCGGCTGGCTGTTCATGCGTCTGCCCGGCAGCTTCCTGCCGGACGAAGACCAAGGCTACTTCATCAGCATGGTGCAGCTTCCCCCGGGTGCCACTCGCGAACGTACCGCCGAAGTGTTGAACCAGGTGGAGCAGTACTACCTCAAGCAACCCGAGGTGGCCCACGTGATCGGCGTGCTTGGCTTCTCCTTCTTCGGTCGCGGCCAGAACTCGGCCCTCGCCTTCGTCCGCCTCAAGGACTGGGATGAGCGCAAGGCCAAGGAGCATTCCGTCCAGTCGGTAATCATGCGCGGAAACATGTTCCTTTTCTCTCTGAAGCAAGCCTTCGCGCTGGGCGTCAACGTGCCGCCCATTCCTGAACTGGGCGCCATCGGCGGCTTCGACTTCCGCTTGCAGGATCGCGCCGGTCTCGGCCGCGACAAGCTGATGGACGCGCGCAACATGCTGCTCGGCATGGCCAGCCAGAACAAGGCGCTGATGGGCGTTCGCCCCGAAGGCCAGGAACCCGCACCTCAGTTGCTGCTGGAAATCGACCGGGCCAAGGCTTCCGCCCTGTCGGTGAATCTCTCCAGCCTCAACGACACGCTGCAATCGGCCCTCGGCGTTTCCTACATCAACGACTTCGTCCGCGAAGGCCGCATCCTCCGCGTGCAGATGCAGGCTGATGCGGACCTGCGCCGCACACCCGAAGACATCCTGCGTCTGCCCGTCCGCAACACTCGCGGCGAGATGGTGCAGTTGGGTGAAATCGCCAAGCCACGTTGGACCGTAGGGCCGCCCAAGGTGGACCGCTACAACGGCCTGCCCTCAGTGAAGATCTCAGGCAGCCCCGCGCCCGGCCACAGCACCGGCGAAGCCATGGACGACATGGAAGCCATGGCCGCCAAGCTGCCGCCCGGCATCGGCTTCGAGTGGTCCTCCACCTCATTAGAAGAAAAGGTCTCCGGTAGTCAGGCGCCCTTCCTCTTCGGCCTCTCCCTGATCGTGGTGTTCCTCGCTCTCGCTGCCCTGTACGAAAGCTGGTCCATCCCCTTCGCCGTGCTGCTGGTGGTGCCCCTGGGTATCTTCGGCGCCGTGCTCGCCGTGCTGCTGCGCGGCCTGCCCAACGACGTGTACTTCAAGGTGGGCCTCATCGCCATCATCGGTCTCTCGTCCAAGAACGCGATTCTGATTATCGAGTTCGCCCGGGAGTTGAACGAGCGCGGCATGAGCGTCATCGACGCCACCCTGGAAGCCTGCCGTCTGCGGTTCCGTCCGATCCTGATGACCTCCATCGCCTTCATCCTCGGCGTCATGCCGCTGGCTATCTCCAGCGGCGCCGGCGCCCAGAGCCGTCATGCCATCGGTACCGGCGTCATGGGCGGTATGGTCGGTGCCACGGCCCTGGCCGTGTTCCTGGTGCCGGTCTTCTTCGTGGTGGTGCGCCGCTTCTTCCCCGGCCATCCCCGTCACCATACCGATGCCGTAGAGGAGAGCCGCAATGTTTAAGCCCACAGTCTTTGCGCTGCTCGTAGCCGGTCTGACGGCCGGATGCAGTCTGGCCCCCAACTACAGCCGGCCCTCTTTGCCGGTGACAGACCAATGGCCCGAGGGTGCCAAGCCAGCAGGCCAGCGCCAGGTGGTCAACCTGGATTGGCAAGCGCTATTTCCCGACCAGCGCTTGCAGGCCGTGATCCAACTCGCCCTGGATAACAACCGCGACCTGCGCATTGCCGTGGCGCGGGTGGAAGAAGCCCGCGCCCAGTGGGGCGTGCAGAAGGCGGACCGGCTGCCCAGCCTCGATGTGTCCCTGGGCCGCACGGCCTCTCTGACGCCGAGCGCCCTGTCCTCGACTGGCCGCGATTTTCATACCAATCGCTACGACGGCAACCTGAACCTGCTCTCCTTCGAGCTGGACTTCTGGGGCCGAGTGGCGAACCTGAGCGAAGCAGCCAAAGCCAGCTATCTGTCCACCGACGAGGCCCGCCGTACCGTGCGCCTCGGCCTCATCGCCGACGTGGCCAACGCCTACCTGACCTTGAAGGAAATGGAAGAGCGCCTGGCCCTGTCCAAAGAGACAGTGCGCACCCGCGAAGAGATGCGCCATCTGGTAGACCTGCGCCGCCAAGTGGGCATTGCCGGCGACCTCGACTACCTCCAAGCAGAGGGCGCACTGGAAACCGTAAAAGCAGACCTGGCCGCCCTGGAACGTCAGCGCGTCCAGGCCGCCAATGCGCTGACCTTGTTGGTGGGCGCACCGCTACCCGTCAACTTGCCCGCTGGCCGCTCTCTGGTGGATCAGGGCATCGAGCCGGATCTGGCTGCCGGCGTGCCATCCGACGTGCTCCTGCGTCGGCCCGACGTGCGCGGCGCCGAGCAGCGTCTGATCGGCAGCAACGCCAACATCGGCGCCGCCCGCGCCGCCTTCCTGCCCAAGATCGTCCTCACCGGCGCGTTCGGTAGCGCCAGTCCCGCTCTGTCAGGCCTGTTCAAGGCTGGCACCGAGTCCTGGAGCTACACGCCCATCCTGCGTGAGCCTTTGTTCGACTGGGGTCGCACCTCCGGCAACGTAGACGTGGCCCAGGCCCGCAAGGTCCAGGCCGTGGCCGATTACGAGAAGACCCTCCAGAGCGCTTTCCGCGAAGTGGCCGATCTGCTCGTGGCGCGGGATACCCTCATCGAGCAGTTGCGGGCACAGCAGGCTACCGACAAAGCCCAGAGCGAACGCCTGCGTTTGACCGAAGCGCGCTTCAAATCTGGCATCGCAAGCAGTTTGGAACTACTCGACGCCCAGCGAGACAGTTACACTGCGCAGCAAAATGTCGTCGCCGTTCGGCGGCAATTGCTCGCAACCGTGGCTCAACTCTACAAGGGCCTGGGAGGCGGAGAAGCGCAGGGAGAGTAGTTCTGGGGAAAAGGCATCCGGCGCAGGCCGTTCAGGGTCTATCGCGCAAGCTCATCGATTGCATGTCATGGCTGCTGTTAGCGGCCGTGGCTTGCATCGCCTTGGGCGCCAACGCGTCTCCTGCGGTACTGCGGCTCGATACCGACATGGTCTCCGCTTCGGGCCACATGAGCGTGCTGCGCGAATATGGTGAGCCCATGACCCTGGAGCAAGTCAGAGAAGCGGACCTCGGTGGTCGCTTTGAAGCGCTGCCGGGTTATCTGGGCGCGGGCTACGTTTCCCGGCCCCACTGGGTCAAGATCGAGTTGGATCGCACGCCGGAATCCTCGCCAGAGTGGTTGCTGGAAGTCGAGCCCCCTTATCTCGACAATATTCAGCTCTACCGTCCCAACGCAGAAGGCGGCTACACACGGGTACAGGGAGGCGACACCTTTCCCTTCTCCAGTCGCGCCATCATCCATCGCAACACCGTCTTTCCCTTGCCTCTCCCGGACGGTTCCACCACGCTGTATCTGCGGGTCGCGACCACCAGCACCATGATCGTCGCCCCCCGCTTCTGGCAGCCTCAGGCCTTTGCTCAATCGGCCCAGCGGGAATACCTGATGTGGGGATGCTACCTCGGCGTCCTGTTGTCGGTGTTGCTGTTTGGTGTGCTGAATGGGTTCATCACCGGGCGACGGGATTACTACGCCTATGGTGCTTACGTACTGGCACAAGGCCTCGAAGCCTCTGCTACATCAGGATTGCTCGGTCAGTTTGTTTTCCCCGATGTGCCGGAATGGGCCAATGCCGCCGTCGGCGTTACCATCGCTTGGTCGGTGATTGCTTCCAGCTTGCTGTTCAGTTGGTTGTTCCGCATGCGAGAGAACTACCCGAGGCTGCAGCGTTTGTACCAAGCCATCATCGGTGTCGCCGGTGTGACGTTCGTGGCGGCCATGACGCCTTATTACGGGTATCTCGCTTTCCCGCTCATGATGATGACCTTGGTCGCCACCGTGTGGACCCTCAAGCCGGCTTGGGATTTTCTGCGGACCCATGGAGCGACCGAACAACGATGGCTGGGTGGCGCGTTTACCGTCTTCGCAGTCATGGTTGTCGGCAACCTCACCAACGTGCTGGGGCTGATCCCCACGTCGTTGATCACCATCTATGCCCATCGCTTCCTTGCACTCATATTCGTGTTGATCATGCACGTGGGGGTGTTGATGATGGTGCGCGAATCGGAAAAGCGTCGCCACACAGCTCTGGAAAGCGTGCGTGACGCGGAACGTAGCGTCATCCTGGAACGCCGTGCTCGCGAAGAGCGGGACCAGTTCCTCTCCATGTTTAATCATGAAGTGCGTACGCCTCTATCCATCATTCGAGCGTCAACTCAATCCCTGGAACTGCTTGATACCAGTCCGGAACCAAGCCGTCAGTCTCGCTATCGAAACATTATTGACGCTGTGGATCGCACACAGAAACTGGTGGAGCTATGTCTGACCACGGACCGCTTCGACACGGGCAACTGGGTCAGCTCTCCGATCCCCACGGATCTATGCGATCTAACGCGCACCACCCTGAGCCTGCTCGGCACCGAGGTATATGAGCGGATTCAGTTTCACGCCGTGGAGCGGTCGCCCATCATGGGCGACCCGGAGTTGATCCGCATCGTCTTCCTCAATCTGCTGGACAACGCCTTCAAGTATTCCCGTGCCGACTCGCCGATCACCATTACCATCGGCGCTTCCAGCGAAGGCCTGATCGAGTGGGTGATCGAAAACGAAGGTTCTGCCTGGGCGCCCGGCGATGAAGAGCGGTTGTTCGACAAATATTTCCGCGTGGCCGAACATGCTGGACAGCCCGGCCTTGGCCTAGGTTTGTTCCTGGTTCGTCGTATCATGGAAATGCATGACGGTGGGATTGCTGCCGAGCTTCACGAAAACGGCCCCCGCTTCCACTGCCGTTTTCCGCTACGTATCACGGAGACACAATGATTCGAGTTCTTGTCGTCGAGGACAATCCCATTTTGCGCGAGGAGGTCATCTTCTTTCTCTCGTTGCAAGGGCATCAGGTAAAAGGCGTAGGCGATGGCGTCGCCATGGATCGCGAGTTGTCGCTACAGCATTACGATATTGTCATTCTTGATATTGGCCTGCCCGGCGAAGACGGCTATTCCATCGCCAAACGCCTCGCGCAACGTCCTGGCCTTGGCATCCTCGCACTGACCGCTCGCGGCGCTACCGATGATCGCATCCGCGGCCTGCGTAGCGGCATGGACGCTTACTTGGTGAAGCCAGCCGATCTGCGTGAACTGCTGGCCCTCGTGGAGCGGCTCTTTGAGCGCATCAGCGGCAGCCGCGAAGGCGGCGGCGCAGAAGTGTGGAGGCTGGATCCGCTACGCAGATGCATCCGCACCCCCGACGGAACCGACGTTCCTCTCACAGCAAACGAAACCGCAATTCTCACCGTGATGGCGAAAGCCCATGGCGCTGCTGTTTCCCGTCGGGACATCATCATCGCCATGGGCCGCAACTACATGGAATTCGATGACCGTCGTCTGGAGGTTGCCATCAGTCGCTTGCGCCGCAAACTAATGCCGGACTCTCCGAGTGGCAGCCCCATCCGCGCCGACCGGGGAACTGGGTACTGTTTTGCGGCAAACCTTGTGATTGCTGCGTAAGCACAGCCCTACACCATGACAGCTTTCGTTAGCTTTCGTGCGGGTCCGTTTGTTATCGTCGCGTCCCCTTTCATATGTGATCCTACATATGAAGCAGAAATCTACGATATCAAAAGGACATATAGATGGGAGCCCGTTACACCGTAGCAAGCGCACTACTGGCTGCACTGCTAACTCAAGCCGCCATTGCGGCTGACGTTCCGACCACCCCCCAAGAAGCCGACGAACAATTCAGCCACGCCATGAGCTTGCGTGAGAGTGGCGAAGTAGGCGAATCCATTCGCCTACTCCAAGCTGTACAAGCAAAGCAGCCGAAGGATCGCGTCAAGCTGGAACTGGCAGTTGCCTACTACCGCGCTTTGAACTTCAGCAAGGCTCGCAGTCTGGCCGAAGAAGTGCTGAACCAGCCTTCCACACCCGAGTCCGTGAAAGTGACCATTCGTCAGTTCCTGACGCAAATCGAAGCGGACAGCAAACCCAGCACCTTCACCCCCTTCGTTAGTTTTGGCTATGTCACCGACTCCAACGTGAACGCCGGCCCGTCGCGCTCCACCCTGGACATCGGCGGCACCAGCTTCACACTGGGTTCCGGCTCCGTGCAGAACGGCGACTCCGGCCTCAACGCCATGGTCGGCGTCAATCATCGCTACCTGTTTGATCGACCCCTGACCGTTGCGGGTACCGAGCTGGCCGCCATGTGGCAGAGCCAAGCCGCTTACTACACCATGAGCTACGACAACAAGAAGGCTTATGACCTGGACGTGGTTTCGCTTTCCACCGGCCCCGTGTTGATTTCCGCCGACAACTGGCGAGTCTCCGTGCCGTACCAGGTTTCTGACATCTACCTAGGCCATAGCCGTCTGGCGACCTTCCAATCGCTGAACCCCACTGTGCTGTGGAGGCTCGGCAACTGGGAACTCAGTGCTGATGGTCAATATCAGGACAAGACCTTCATTAGCCCCCAAAACGCCGGTCGTAATTCCGACGTGAGTTCCGAGGGCATCGCCGTTGGCCGCACCTACCAAGGTGGCCGCTACGGCTTCGCCGTGACTGCCCGTGCGTTCAATGAAGTTGCCACCGATATCCGCTTCAGCAACAAGGGCGACGATTACGGCGTCATTCTGACCGCGCGTCCCTGGGATGGCTGGGACTTCGCTTTCCGCCACAACTATCGCAGCACCAACTACAACGGCGTCGAGCCCCTGTACAACGTTGCGCGCCGCGAACATGAAGAGCGCAGCAGCCTGGGCGCCAACTACGCCTTCCGCGGCGGTGTCATGGATAGCTGGACTTTGGGCCTAATCACCACCGTCACCCGGAATCACTCCAACGTTTCCATTTACGACTATTCGCGTATCCAGACCGGCCTCACCCTTGGCCGTTCGTTCTAAGGAGAAAGACGATGAAACTGAAAATGATTGCGGCCAGCATTGCCGCCCTAGCCGCCGCTTCTGCCTGGGCTGATTCAATCAATGAGTGGGGCTACTGGTCGGCCAACAGCAGTCAAACCACTGTTCCCGGCCAAACGACCACCACGGGCCCTGCTTTGGCATTCAAGGTCGCGGACAAGAACATCAGCGGTTCTAACACCAACAGCGGCAGCGGCACTTCCTCGACCAACTCCGATACCGACCAAAATCGGCGCGATGGCGATCATGGCCGGGATGGTTCTAGCAATCCCGTGGTGACCTTCGGAAACCTTCCGACCACCATTATCCAGAACGTGAATCTGCCTACTACTAGCGCTACCAGCAATGACTGGACAGGCTACGCTGTGACGACCGATTCGCATGGTCAGTCCATCAGCTCCGATGACAACCTCAAAGTTGGCGTAGGGGCCAACTGGAAAGCTGGGGATGTGCCTAAATCCTTCACGTTTAACGTTGACGGACAGACGAGGACTATCGATCTCAGTACGGCCAACACCAACCGTGTTGCCGGCGATACCTATTTCGACTATTACAGCGCCTCCTCATCCGTAGACGTCTCGGGACAGGTGGGATCAAGTTCGTTCACCGTCGGGCGGCTGATCTCTGCTAGCACTCCCGCCAGGTTTATTGCGGGTATAGCAACGTCCATCGCCGATATTCAGGCATTGGCTGCTGGCCCATCCGTCACGTATTTGGGTGGGTCTTATAGCAGGCCCCAGGGTGTTCAGCTTACGGTCAATTTCGCCAATGCGTCCTGGACGGGTACTTGGACTGGGTATTCCTCCGCCAACAGCTTTACCGCAGCTGGTACCGTGTCTGGCGCAAATATCAGATCAACCTCGATTGCTAGCTCAAGCATTTCTGGCCTCGATGCTGCAGCATCCTCTGTGAAAGCCACTTTCTACGGTCAGGGTGCCGCAGCGCTTGGTGGTGTGTCGGTGATCAAGAGCAGCGCAGGCACAGAACGCTCACTCTTCATGGCTTGTAAGTCCGGTAACACAACCTTGATCGCTTGCAATAGCTGATATCGCTTGGCGCTTGTCAGAAACCTAGGCGGACTTTCCGCCTAGGTTTTTTTTCGCCCATCGTTGCCCTTTTCCCGACTCATCGCCACAATTCGCGCCTTTAATTCGTACTCGAGCGAATGACCCGATGAGCACCGACCTCCCAGAGATCAAACAAGCCCTGGCCGAAGCGGACTGTCTGGCGACGCCGACAGAGGTAGAAGCTGCCCTGGACGGCATGGCGACCGCCATCACCGAACGCATCGGTGAAAGCAATCCCCTCATCTACAGCGTCATGAACGGCGGCCTCGTGCTCGCGGGGCGTTTGCTTTGCAAACTTAACTTCCCCCTTCAGGTTGGCTACCTACACGCCACCCGCTACGGCCTCGCCCTCAACGGCGCCGGCATAGATTGGCGCGTGCCGCCTAGCGAAGACCCCAAAGGCCGCACCGTGTTGGTGATGGACGACATTCTCGACGAAGGCCACACCCTCGCCGCCGTGGTGGAACGTCTGAAAGCCGCAGGGGCCGGAGCCGTGTACACCGCCGTGCTGGTGCACAAGCGGCACGACCGCAAAGCGCATCCCGGCATGCGCGCCGATTTCACCGGCCTGGAAATCGAAGACCGCTACCTCTTCGGCTGCGGCATGGACTACAAAGGCTATTGGCGCAACGCGCCCGGCATCTACGCTCTCAAGGGTCACTGACCCGTCGTCCGCAACACCCGTAGGAGCGGCTTCAGCCGCGAAAGCAGAATCCCCGCGATAGCTGCTCCTACCCACCAGGAATATCGTTATGTCCCACGTCCCCGGCAACATCGCCGGCTCGCCCCTCGGCGCCACCGTCGCCTACCGCGACAGCTACGCGCCCGATCTGCTCTTCCCCGTTTCCCGCATACCCCAGCGCCAGGACATCGGCATTGCGGGTAGCCTGCCCTTCCATGGCGTGGACGTGTGGAATGCCTACGAGCTCTCCTGGCTCAACGCCAAGGGCAAGCCCGTTGCCGCAACCGCCCGTTTCGACGTGCCGCCCACTTCGCCCAACATCGTCGAATCCAAGTCCATCAAGCTCTACCTGAACTCCCTCAACCAAACGCACTTCGATTCCGTCGAAGCCGTCTGCGCTGTCATGGCCCGCGATCTTTCCGCCGCCGCTGGCGCGAAAGTGAAGGTGGCGGTGCAGCCCCTGGTCGCGGGAGAAGTGCGCCATCAGCACAACTTCTCCGGCATCCTGCTCGACGATTTGGATATCGCCATCGAGCACTACGAACCAGCGCCTCACCTACTCAAACTGGCACCCGGCGGTGCAGAAGCGGACGAAGTGTTGGTGTCCCATCTGCTCAAGTCCAACTGTCCCGTCACCGGCCAGCCCGACTGGGCCAGCGTGCGCATCGCCTACCAAGGCCCGGCCATCGACCATGCCGGCCTGCTTGCCTACATCGTCTCCTTCCGTCGCCACAGCGGCTTTCACGAGCACTGTGTCGAACGCATCTACACCGACCTCATGACCCGCTGCGCACCTCATCGGCTCTCGGTCTACGCCCGCTACACCCGTCGCGGCGGGCTCGACATCAACCCCTTCCGTAGCAGCGAAGCCGAGGATGCGCCGCAGAACGACGGCGATATTCGCCAGTAGTCTTTCGGCGTTGCTCATCGCGCTGCCCCTCATTGCCGGGGCGGCGGATGATGCCTGTCTGAACGATTGCCTGCAGCAGGGCGGCAAGCTGCGCTGTGTACAGCGCTGCGGGCCGGAGGAGGTGATGGTCAGAGGGGAGAAGAAGTCTGTGCATCTTCCTCATTCGGAGCCGGTGCCAGTGGCTGATGTGGATATGTACCGCGAGCTGATGGCTCAGGCAGAGGTCGCGTGTGCGCAGGGGAATACGCAGGCGTGCAAGAACTTTCAGGTGATGAAGGCGGGAAAGTAGTGGGGCGGACTCCAAGCTACGTCCTACCCCATGCCTGAAGCGTCGTTGAACAAGCTCAGAACATCATGTCGAAGTCGTCGTGAGCGGTCTGACGGCGGAGGGTGATTGTCTTCAACCAAGCCTTGAGTCGCTTCAAGTCACTGGCCTCTTCCAGTTGTTCCTGTAGATGCTGGATACGGGCCGCGCTGTTGGCAATATCGTGTTGGAGCATGGGCATGAGTGACTGTGGCGCCAGCCTTTGAAAAGGCGACATTCCGAACTGGGATGCAAACTCCGCCTCAACGTATTCAGTCTCCATATTCAGCTCCTTCAACTGCTCCTTCAGTATCTTGATGTAGTACTTGAGCCTCTCCGGCCCCAAGGTCGCCAGATGCGCGTGATCGATCTGTTCCAGTTGGAGTTGTAATTCCAGGAGCCCTAGCAGATCGCCCTTTTTGTGGGCTTCGTTGACTCGTTGCATCAGGTCGGTCTTGCGTTGCCGTTCGTCCGGGTCGGGTTCCCGGTCGGGATGTAAGGAGCTCGCCAGCTTGCGGTACACCTCACGGATTGATTGGCTCATGTGCTTTTCTTCGGCTTCGCGCTGGGCCTCTTTCTCGAGCTGTCGTGCGGATTTCTTGCGCGTGGCTGCCTTCGCTTGCTTTGCCTCCTGCTGCGCCATGAGTTCAGCTTGCATCCGATTCAGCACATCCTCCATCGAGGACATGTCAACGTCTTCGCCGAGGTCCATGCCAAGCATGCCCTCCATCATGGATTTCATCTGTTCAGCTTCGGCGGCTTCCTCCGCGTCGAAATCGGATTGGCTGTGTCGGTTGTAAAGGGTCTTGGCTTCCTCGTGATCTGCACCGCCAAGGCTGGATTCAACGAGTTCGGTAATCAACACGGACAGCTTGCGTTTTTCCCCCTTCGTTACGCCTTTCTGGTCGAAGCTTGCGTCAAGCGCTTGAGCGAGACGAAATTCACAATCCCGCTCCTGCTCGTATAGCGGGTGCAGATCGCTGGCGTACTTCTGTTTGAACGAAGCGATGGCGGCGTTCCAATCAGCCAGCTGGCGCCGTGCGCTCTCGATCTTCTCGATGAGGGTATTGAATGCCTTCTGATCCTTGCTGAGAGGTGTCGCGGATTGGACAACGACTACGGAGGATGGCGGTGGTTTACCGTTGGGGGAAAAGAGCGGCATGGCGAAACGGAGCGTATTCGATAGGTGGAAGCGCGTGATTGTAGCGAGGACCAGTCGGTTAGCTAACGGCCCCTCTACTTTGTAGCGCTTAAAAGAGCCCTGCCTTGAAGCGAAACCCGAAACCCCTCCCGGCCCCCCCTTGCCAGGGGAGGCGAGCTTTTGCGTGGAGCGTCGCTATATGCCCCCATGACAAGGGGGGGCGACTTCAAATATTTGCGGGGCTGGATCATCATGTGGGCCTTGCACCTGTGGGGGATACCCTCAAAAGTGATCGGCAGAGAAACTCACCGACGCCTTAAGCCCCTGACCGCCGGTACCCTCGCTCAACCCCAACGTGGCGCCGTGCAACTCGGCGATGCGATTGACGATAGAAAGCCCCAACCCAGCGCCGGACGGCGCCTCTCTCGCCTGATCGGCCACGCGGTAGAAGCGGCTCAGCACACGCTCCCGTTCTTCCTCTGGAATGCCGGGGCCGCTGTCGGTAACGGCGATGCTGCGCTCACCAATTTCGATGTCGATACGGCCTGCTTCCGGCGTGTAGCGGATGGCGTTTTCCACCAGATTGCGCACCAGCACTTGCAGCAAGCTGCGATTGCCGCGCACACGGCAGGACGCTTGCTCTTGCACTTCCAGCGTCTGTTGTTTGGCCATGGCCTCTGGCGCGGCCTGGGCGGCGACTTCGGCGGCGAGTGCCGCCATATCCACCTCTTCCGTCGCAGGCAGTGGCTGCTGCGGATCGAGCCTAGCCAATGTCAGCAACTGTTCCACCAGATGGGTCATGCGCGCTACGCCGGCGAGCACTTGCGACAGAGCCTGGGCGCGGGCGATGGGGTCGGCGGCTCGCTGCGCGACTTGGGCTTGCACCTTCAACGCAGCGAGTGGCGTGCGCAATTCGTGGGCTGCGTCGGCGGTGAAGTGGCGCTCGTGTTCGATGGCCGTTTCCACTCGCTGGAACAGATCGTTGATGGCGACCACCAGGGGCGCCACTTCTTGCGGAAGCGACGACGTAGAAACGATGGGGTCAAGCCGTTGCGGCTGGCGCCCGCGGACTTGGGCGGCAAGCGTGGAAAGGGGCCGTGTAGCGGCGCCTACGGTAGCCCAGATAGCGAGGGCCAATAAGGGCAGTCCGAGAAGCAGAGGGGCCATCAGGCGCAGGGCCACGTCTTCCGAAAGTTCGTCGCGCACGTCGTGGTTCTGCGCTACGTATACGCGATGGTGATCGTCAGTCGTTGGGGCAGTGTCGTCTTCTTCGCTATAGAAGCGCCAGATTTCGTTGTTCCAGATGTGCTCCGAGAAACCTAATGCCGAAGTCATGGGTTCCTTGGGGGCATTTTCAGAACGCACCAGCAATTCTGTGTGGCCGTTACGGGTCACCCAAATCTGGAACAGCATCTTCTGCTGGTAGTGGTGGGCGGGCGCGGGCATTGCCAATAGCTGGCCGGGGGTTGCCGTATCCGCCACGGCGAGCAGCGACTGAGCCACCTCGGCTAGCTGCGCGTCGAAGATTTCATCGGCTTCGTGGTGGGCGCGCAGGTAGCTGCTGATAGCCATACCGATCCAGAGCACGGCCGAGACGGCAATCATCACGATCACCAATCTGTGGCGCAGGGAATAGGTGCGCAGGTCGTTGCTGCTGGACGTCACGAAGCTTCCCGCTCCACGGTGTAGCCGACGCCGCGCAGGGTGCGGATCAGATCACTGCCGAACTTTTTGCGCAGGTGGTGGATATGGACCTCGATGGCGTTGGACTCCACGCCTTTATCCCAGGTGTAGAGCTGGGCTTCCAGTTGTTGCCGGGTGAGAACCCGGCCGCGATTGTTGAGCAGAAATTCGAGCAAGGCGTATTCGCGGGAGGAAAGATCCACCGGCTCGCCGCTCTTGGTGACTTTATGGGCGGCGGGATCCAGCACCAGATCGCCGTGAGTGATGAGGGGCGTGGCGCGGCCTGCGGAGCGGCGTATCAGTGCGCGGAGACGGGCGCCCAGTTCGTCTAGGTCGAAGGGCTTGACGAGGTAATCGTCGGCCCCTGCATCGAGGCCCGCAACGCGGTCTTGCACCGTGTCGCGGGCGGTGAGCACCAGTACCGGCGTAACGTCGCCCTTGGCGCGCAGGTTGCGCAGCACCGTCAGGCCATCGCGACGGGGTAGGCCCAGGTCTAGCACCACGGCGGCGAAGGCTTCGTCGGCGGGGGCTTCCAGGGCAGTCTGGGCGGCGAGTCCATCGCGTACCCATTCGGCGGCGTAACCGAACTGTTCCAGGCCGGCCCGAAGGCCGTCACCGAGGAGGGGATCGTCTTCGACTAAGAGGAGGCGCATGGCGTTTTCCGTGGGATGCTGTTTTATCTATTCTCGTCGCCATCCTGATCCAGGTCGAGCTGCAATGGCAGAGAGGCCGCCATAGTGGTGCGAGTGGATTAAGGGGAAATTAAAGTTGCGGGGACGACGTGTAGCGGCATTCGCGAAAACCAATACACGTCGTTTCCGGCAAGCATGACTGAAAGCGGGCTCAGGACGCGGTAGCCAACAATGACAGCACCTCGCCGCGCATGGCTTCGGGATGGGTGACTGCGGCGGGGATAGGGCTACCCACGGCGATAGCGATACGGCGGAAGGGTCGGGCCGAGCGGCCTTGCTTGCGCGAAAAGATGCTGCCCCAAAGTCCTGACAGGGCCATGGGCACCACGGGCACCGGGGTGCGTTCCAGGATGCGGGCGATGCCGGGGCGGAACTGGCCGATTTCGCCGTCGGAGGTGAGGCGGCCTTCGGGGAAGATCGCCACCAGTTCTCCGGCTTCAAGTGCGGCTGCCACCTCGTCGAAGGCCTTTTCCATCAACGCAGGGTCTTCCTTGGCAGGGGCGATGGGAATGGCACGGCTGGCGCGGAAGACGAAAGAGAGCACGGGCCAGCGGAAGATGCGATGGTCCATGACGAAGCGGATCGGACGACGACACGCCGCCGCGATGACCAGCGCGTCCACGTAGCTCACATGGTTGCAGATCAGCAGGGCCGGACCTTCTTCGGGGATCACGTCCACATTGCGCTTGTCGAGTCGATAGACAGAGTGCACCAGCAGCCAGACGATGAAGCGCAGCAGGAATTCCGGCACCAGCTTGTAGATGTAGAGGGCGACAGCCGCGTTGCAGACGGCAGCCACGCCGAACAGAGTGGGAATGGTGAGTCCCGCCGAGAGCAGCCCCGCCGCCGCGCCGGCGCCCACCACCATGAACAGGGCGTTCATGATGTTGTTGGCGGCAATGATGCGCGCACGGAAGGCCGGGTCGGAACGCAGCTGCACCAAGGCATAGAGCGGCACGATGAAAAAGCCGCCGAAGAGGCCGATGGCGAACAGGTCGAACAACACGCGTAGGGTGCCCGGCTCGGCCAGCAGGGCCAGGACGCCGAGGGGCGCCAGCGGCGCGGCGGACGGCGAAGCGAAGGCCAGATCGAGACCGAACAAGGTCATGCCGATGGAGCCGAAAGGCACCAGACCGATTTCTACTTGCCCCGCCGAAAGCCGCTCGCAGAGCAGGGAGCCGACGCCGATGCCGAGGGTGAAGGTGGCCAGCAATAGCGTCACGCTGGTCTCTGCGCCGCCCAGCACGTTCTTGGCATAGGCCGGAAACTGGGCCAGCAGCAGGGCGCCGAACAGCCAGAACCAGGAGATGCCGAGGATGGAGAGAAACACCGTGCGGTTCTCCCGGGCGAAGCCGATGTTGCGCCAGGTCTCGGTGATGGGGTTGGGGTTGATGCGCAGACCGGGTTCGGGTGCGGGCGCCGTGGGGATGCCGCGACTGGTCAGATAGCCTGCCACCGCCACCGCGAAGCAGGTGAGGGCGATGAGCGTCGTGCCCCCTGCCATGCCCGCCAATAGCCCGCCTGCTAGGGTGCCGAGCAGGATGGCGACGAAGGTACCGGCTTCGATCAGGGCGTTGCCGCCGACCAGTTCGTCATTGCCTAGGTGCTGGGGCAGGATGGCGTACTTTACTGGCCCGAACAGCGTGGAATGCAGGCCGAGCAGAAACAGGCAGGTCAGCAGCGCGGCAAGACTATGCAAAGAGAAGCCGACGCCAGCGAGCACCATGATGCCCATCTCCAGCACCTTCACCAGCCGCGCCAGCAGCGCCTTGTCGTACTTGTCGGCCAGTTGTCCGGCGGTGGCGGAGAAGAGGAAGAAGGGCAGGATAAAAATGCCCGCCGCCAGATTGGCAAGTAGTTCAGGCTTGATGCTGGTCCATTGGGCTGCCTGAAAAGTGAGCAGCACCACCAGGGCGTTCTTGAACAGGTTGTCGTTGAAGGCGCCGAGGAACTGGGTGCCGAAGAAGGGGCCGAAGCGGCGGGTCTTGAGCAGGGTGAATTGGGAACTCATGGTCGGATTTTCTGAGGGGAGTCAGTTGGCATTTTCTGCGATAGGGCAATCGAATGGATAGTTGTAACCATCAATACGTAGCTCCGTCATTCCGGCGAACGCCGGAATCCAGGAGGTTCTTGTGGCCCTTCCTGGATCCCGGCGTTCGCCGGGATGACGACATCACTTCGATTTTTTGTGTCGAGCTATTTGTCCCGGACAGCAGTGCTGCACCCCGAGGGTACTTCCTGCGGGGCGCTTTCGCGGGGATGACGGAGTGCCATTGGGGGTGTTTCTTCATCAAGCGACTGCTGCATCTTTGGCAACTAGCGTGTCGGCGGCTTCTTCTGCCATGCGCTTGAGTGTCACGTAGTCGGTTTTGCCGGAGCCTAGCAGAGGGATCGCCTCCACCACGCGGATGATGCGCGGCACGGCCAACTCGGGCGCACCGACGGTGCGGGCTGCGGCCAGCAGTTGGTCGCGGGCGAGGGATTTGTCCGTGGTGAACAGCACCAGGGCTTCGCCCTTGGCCGCGTCGCTGCGGGTGGAAACGGCGTGCAGGCAATCAGGCGAGGCGGTGGTGGCGATTTTTTCCACCACCTCCAGGGACACCATTTCGCCGGCGACTTTGGCAAAGCGCTTCAAGCGGCCACGGATGTGCACGAAACCATCCTCGTCCACCGCCACCACGTCGCCGGTGGAGTACCAGCCCGCACCGATGGATTCGGGCGGCTGGATCACGCCGGGCTTGTCGAAGAGGAAGTAGCCCTTCATCACGTTCGGTCCCTTCACGTGCAGGGCGCCGCCGCCTTCGATGCCGGGCACCGGCTCCAGTTCCACTTCGACGCCGGGCAGGAACTGACCCACGCTGCCGATGCGGCAAGCCATGGGCACGTTCACCGCCACCACCGGTGCGCATTCGGTGACGCCGTAGCCTTCCAGGATGCGGATGCCGAACTTCTCGATCCACAACTTGCGTACGGTTTCCGAAAGCTTCTCGGCGCCTGCCACCACGTAGCGCAGCCGACCGAAGTCGTAGGGGTGGGCGAACTTGCCGTAGTTGCCGAGGAAGGTGGAGGTGCCGAACAGGACGGTGCAGTCCCGGTCATAGACGATCTCTGGGATGACGCGATAGTGCAGCGGGCTGGGATAGAGGAAGACCTTGCAGCCGGATACCAGCGGCAGCATCACGCCGCAGGTGAGGCCGAAGGAGTGGAAGAGGGGCAGGGCCATCATGAACTTGTCGTGGGGCGTGAAGTCGGCGACGGCGCGCACTTGGGCCACGTTGGACAGCACCGATGCATGGGAATGCACCACGCCCTTGGGCTTGCCTTCGGAACCGGAGGTGAACAACACGACGGCGGGATCGTCCGGCTGCTGGGGCAGTTCGGCGCTGCGGGGGAAGAGCAGATGCCACAGCACCCACAGCTTGTCGGCGACACCGAACTGGGCCTTCAGGTCCTCCAGATAAAGGACGGTAACACCGGGCAGTTGCTCCACCAGGGAAGTGAGGCGGGCCTTCTCCAGGAAAGCGCGGGAGGCGACGACGGTCTTGATGTTGGCGGCGGTGCAGGCGGCGCGCAGCCCATCGGGACCGGCCGTGTAGTTGAGCAGGGCGGCCATGCGCTTGCCGGCGGCCAGGGCCAGCACCAGACCCAGAGTGGGTGCGGCATTGGGCGTCAGCACGCCTACCATGTCGCCGGGAGCCGTGTGGCGCGACAGCAGTCGCTGAATGCCGAGGGACATCTTGAGCAGGGAGCCGTAGGACTCTTCCACCAGCCGCACGTCCTCCACCAGCTTGTAGTGGCTGCCGAAGGTGGCCTTGGCATCGAGGAAGGCGGAGAAGATGGTCTGTTGCGGACGGGTGGCCACCAGCATGTCGAGCAGGATCTGGCGCAGCAGTTCGCCAGCCCGGCGGCGGCGCAGCTTGGCCGAGGGCAGGTCGGGCATGGGAATCGTACGACGCGGTTGCACAGCGATGCTCACCTGGGGGAAAGCCTTGCGCGGATACACGCCGGCCAGACGGCCGAAGTAGCTGCGCGCCGCGCCGTCGATGCGCACCGGCACTACCGTGGCGCCGGTTTTGGCAGCGACGAAAGCGGCACCGTCGTAGACCTTCATCAGGGAGCCGGTCTTGGTGATGCGGCCCTCGGGGAAGATCACCACAGGCCGGCCCGTTTCCACCAGCTTCACGATTAGCTTCATGGCCAGGGGGCTGGTGGAATCCACCGCTAGATGGGGCACGAAGTGGAGCAGGGCGCGGAATAGGGGCCGGTTGGCGATCTGCGTATGGACCACGAACACCGCATCCACCGGCATGAAGAGGCCCAGCAGCAGACCGTCGATGAAGGATTCATGATTGGCGACGATCAGGGTGCGCGGATTTTGAAAGACGCTGAGATCGCCGCTGACGCGAACGCGGAACAGGGCTTTGAGGACAAGGCGCAGAAGGCTTTTGAACATGGGACTTCCTGAACGGGTGACGACGGGCGTTTTGCTGACGGGTGCCTTGGAACTGTATTTCATTCCCCCGACGATCAGTGCCGCGGCGGCCGTAGCGAGCAGATGCTTGAGCGTGTGGCCGCTGATGCCGATGGCGTCAGCAATCGCGTGATCGTTGAGTTCCGTGAACTTGGCAATGGCATAGATTAACAGCGCAATGCCGAAAAGTTTCCGCTGTGGATTAGGTGTGGGATGGAGCCATTGCCAGAGAGGAATCAATACCAGCGGCAGGCCTTGCAGCAGCAGATAGGGGCGCAGGTCGCCGGTGCGGCTCCACCACGTGACGCTGGCGACGGCGGTGGCGGACAGTAGCGCGGTCACGGTTGTGCAGGAACGGTGGTGGGTGTCGCCCCAGACGGCAGCCAATAGGCCGCCGCAGGCCAGGGCGATGGGCAGCCGGTCCCACACCAGTCGGGCATCGTCGGGGGCTAGATGGTAGTAGCTGGAACCGAAGGCGGTGAGCAGCAAGCCCGCTAGAAACAGCCGGTAGCCGTTCTCGCCGTGGGTGCCTGTCGTGTTGGAAGCAAAACGCCGCCAGCCGAAGACGGCCACCAGCAAGAAGCCCAGGTTGGACAGCACGTCGGCAACGTGAGGAATGCCAAACAGTACCTTCTGGTCGGCGAACTCGTGATAGTGAGCCAACTGGGGAATCGGGCCGTGGATGAGCGCGGCGCCGATGAGGAGGACGGTGATCGCCGTCGGCAGGGAATGGGTGAGATGTTTCATGGCGGCTCCTGAGCAAAGGTGGGCACAGGATGGGGCTCGCCAACGGATATTGAAACCTAGCTGGTAAAAGTGCTGCGATATACGATAAAAAGTATCAATTAACGATACCTCCATGAATCGTCCATGACCGAGATCGACCAACTGGTGGCGACCCTCAAGCGCCGCCTCAAGCTGCAAGGCATGACCTATCGGGACTTGGCTGCGTCCCTAAAACTTTCGGAGCCCAGCGTCAAGCGCATGTTCGCCAGTCGCCGCTTCACCCTGGACCGGCTGGTGGAAGTCGCTCGCCTGCTCGGCTTCACCTTGGCCGAGTTGGCCCAGGAATCAGCAGTGAGCGAAGGTCGAGTACATACCCTGACCCAGGCCCAGGAGAAGGAACTGGTATCCGACAAAAAGCTGCTGCTGGTGGCGGTCTGCGTGCTCAATCAATGGAGCATAGAGGATATCGTGCGCACCTATGCCCTGACCGAAGCGACGGTCATTGGCCGCTTGGCCAAGCTGGATCGTCTGCGGCTCATCCACCTGTTGCCGGGCAATCGCATCCGCCTCAACGTGGCGCGGGATTTCGATTGGCTGCCGCGAGGGCCGATCCGCAGCTTCTTTCAACAGCAGGGGCTGGACGATTTTCTCGGTGCCTCATTTTCAGGCAACGACGAAGTGCTGGCTTTTTCCCACGGCATGCTGACCGACGCTGGGACAGCAAAGCTGCTGGCCGAGGTGCGCCGGCTGCGCCAGCGTTTTGCGGAGTTGCATGAAGAAAGCTTGGCCGCCCCTTTGGCGAAGCGGAAGGGCACTGGGCTGCTGCTGGCCGTACGCGAATGGGAACTGGCCGCCTTCACTGCCTTGCGCCGACAGAAATGAAAAAGCCCGCGCGAGATGAACTCGGGCGGGCTTGGAGACTGAGGCGTCTTGCGACGCCAGCGCTCAGTCTTTCTTGGAGCAGGTATTGAGCCCCAGCACTGGGTAGAGGGGGCAGAACTTCATGGCGCCGGTGGCGAGGGGGACAATGCCGACCCAGGCCCAGGAGGGGCCACCTAGTGCTGCCCAGGCGATGAGGCCGAGGCCGATGACGATGCGTCCGATACGGTCAATGCCGCCAACGTTGCTTTTCATGACGTACTCCAGTTCAGGTGGATAACGGCGCTATTGCACCATGGGGGACGGTGGCCCGTATGTAACTGAAGTCACCGAGGGGATAGGTAAGCGAAGCGCTTATTCCGCCAAGCTGCGTAGGGCGGCGGGGTCGAGGATTTCGATCTGTTCCCGGCTCAGCTTGACCCAGCCCTGTTCGGCGAAGCCCTTGAGCAGGCGGCTCACCATTTCGCGCACGCTGCCCAGCTCGTCGGCCAGGGCCTGATGGGTGGTGTGCAAGGTCCGGCCCTTACCCAGCAGCAGGGCTGCGAGACGCTGGTCGAGTTTGCGGAAGGCCACTTCTTCCACCAGCTGCATCAGATCCGCCATGCGTTCCGACACCAGATGAAAGACGAAGTCGCGGAAGGGCGAGAAGGCGAGGAGTTGCTCGAAGCAATCCTTGCTCAGGAGCAGCAGCGTGGTTTCGCTCTCGGCGATGCCACGGGCGTTGTACTGGCTATGGCCTAGCAGACAGCCGGAGGTAATGAGGCAGGATTCACCGGGCGACACCCGGTAGAGAGGCAACTCGCGGCCCGATTCGGAGCATTTGACGACACGGATGGAACCAGACAGTACGAAGGGAAAGCCGCTACAGGCTTGGCCGGCGTCGAACACGATGGTACCGGCTGGAACCGAGGCCTCCCGCGCTTCAGAAAGACAACGCAGCTTCACCGCGTCGGGAAGCTGGGTGATAACGGGATACAGGCTGGTCAGCCGAGTGTCGCGAGGATGCATGGCGCGCAGTGTAGCGTCTATTCGTTTTCAATCATTTGATCTGGTACGGGTAGCGTCACTCGCACTCGGGTTCCCTTGCCGGGGGCGCTCTCAACCGTCGTTGTGCCGCCGACCGAAAGCATTCTTTCCCGTATGCCGGCGAGGCCGAAGCGTTGCAGTTGCGGGGCATTCATATCGAAGCCGAGACCGGAATCCACGATTTCAAGGACGTAGTTGCCATCCATTTCCTCCAGGCTGATTCGGGCTTCCTTGGCGCCTGAGTGACGGGCGACGTTGGTCAGCGACTCCTGGGCGCTGCGGAATAGTGCGGTGGCCTGGGTTTCGTTGAGGATGGGCTTGATGACCATGAGGTCCAGCGCGCAGGCGATGCCGGTGTCGCGTTGGAATTCATCGGCCAGCCAATCCAGCGCAGGACCGATGCCAAGTCCCAAGGCCGCTGGACGTAGGAAGGCGGTTACGTCGCGGACCACCTTCAAGGTTTGATCCGTCATTTCGATCAACACGCCGGTGGCCTGCTGAACGTCTTCCGAGCTGGGCTGCTTCTTGAGCTTGAGCAGGCCCATCTTGAGTCGCAGGGCGGTCAGGCGCTGACCAAGTTCGTCGTGAACTTCCCGCGCCATGTACTTGCGTTCTTCTTCTCGCGCGGTTTCCCGGCGGGAGGTGAGTTCCTGAAGCAACTTGTAGGATTCCTCCAGGCGCGTCTCTGCCAGCTTCAGCGCGGTGATGTCGTGGCCGATGGCGAGGACGCCAATCACTGTGCCATGCAAGTCGTATTCGGGTACGACGTACGAGACGTGATGGGTCATCTCGCCATTTTCCGGGTTGGGCCAACTCAACTGGAATTCACGCGGGCTTTGAGTCGCCATGACTTCCCGCAACTTGCTGGTGTATTGCTTCATCGCGTCAGCAAAGCCGTATTCGGAGGTGTCGATTGTCCCGCTTTCCTCGGGGCTTTTCGACAACACTGCTTCGATGTCTCGCCCCGTCTTCCTCAGAAATGCGGGGTTTACATAGGTGCGTCGGCAATCCGTGTCATAACGGACGATGATGCTGGGAGAGTTCTCGGCGAGGCTGCGGAACTCCCGCTCGCTGGTTCGCAAAGCCCTTTCCGTTTCCCGCAATTGCGTGACGTTGCGGCCGATGACGAGAATGCCGATGAGGCAATTTCCGGAATCTCGCTTGGGAATGCATCGGATTTCATAGGTCTGTGTGCCCAGCAGGGTTTGCAGTTCAATTTCCTGTTCACTGGGTTGGCCGGTGACATAGGCCTTGTGGATGGCCTTCGTCAATATCTGCCCTTTGTCACCGAAGACGGTGAGCTCGTCAGGCCGCTTGCCGTAGAAACCTTCCATCTGTAGGCCGAAGGTTTCGATCACGGCTGGATTGACGTAAGTGTGTCGCGCTTCGTTGTCGAAGCGTATGAGTAGGTCGGGAAAGTTCTCCGCCAACGTGCGGAAGCGGTTTTCGTTTTCCTTGATCGCGGTGATGTTGCGGCCGATGGAGAGGACGGAAACGGCCTTGTTGTCCTGATCGAATTCGGGAACCAAGCGCACGTGACCCCAGTGGAGCTTCCCCGCACTGTCCCGGATCGGAAATTCTTCAGCCATTTCTTGCCCGGTACTCATCACCTGTTTGAGCCGGGCCATGAAATCCTTCGGGTCCAGCATTACCGGCGCTTCCAGGGGCGTCTTGCCCAGCAGTTCTTCCATGGGCCGGTAGCAGTGGCGCACGAAGGCAGGATTCATGTACGTGCGCCGACAATTCACGTCATAGCGCGAAATGAGGTCGGGGGAATGTTCCACCATGGCGCGGAAGGCCTGTTCGCTGGCGTGGAGCTGTTCTTCCGCTTCCTTGCGGGCGGTGACGTTACGCACGGTGCAGAGGCCAAGGCTTATGCCGTTGATGTTGAAGCCGGAAACGCTGATTTCGACAGGAAAAATGCTGCCATCGCGTCGGCGATGGCGCGAAGCGAGGACTTGCTTGAACGGGGTTCCTTGGCGAGTCGCTTCGCTGTTCGCCTGGATATGTTCGACCTTGACGTCTGGGTCGATGTCTTCAATGGTGAGTTGCAGCAGTTCTTCCCGGCTGTAGCCGAGCGATTGACAGGCTGCCTCATTCACGTAAGCGAAGCCACCTTGCTCGTTCATGAGGAATGCCGCATCCATGGCCGTATCCAGCGCGATGCGGAGCAACTTCATTTGAGAGGGCCGCCGCACGTGGGCCGCGATGCGGACTTCCAGTTCTTCCTGTGGAACGGGGGGGATGAGGTAGTCGTTGGCACCGGCGCGGAACGCGTTCGCCCTGCCAGCCATATCAGTAGACGCCAACAGGAAGATGATGGGGATGGATGAGGTACTCGCCTCGGCCTTGAGTCGGCGGCACAAGGCATAGCCTTCTTCTCCAGGCAGGCTCCCATCGATCAGGATGAGCGATGGCCTGTTTTGCGCGACTTGCCGTAGCGCATTGGCCATATCAGGAACGAGGGCGATTTCCATGCCCCGCTCTTCCAGAAATCGGAGGGTTGTTCGGGCCGCATCCAACTCCGTGGCAACAACCAATGCAGAGTGGGGCTCGAGTCTAAAAAGCGTGTCCATGGCAGGGCCGAGTGGCTGGAATGCGGTCAACTGGAAAGTCTGCATCAAAGGGAAATTCGCGGCGAGTGTGGGCTACTATCCCACGTATTCTGAAGGTTTTCCACCACGAGGGACAAGCGCGCGTTGGTCGTCAGTTCGGCGATGCGGGCGCGCAAGGCATCCAGGTCCAGGGGTTTGTGCTTGACGACGATCTGATGGGCAGTCATGTGGCGGATGATTGCCGGGTCCGTGTCGCCGGTAATCAGGATGGCCGGCAGGGTGGGAGCGAAAGTGTCGCGTAGATGGGCGATCACGTCGAGGCCGCTGTCGTAACCGCCGAGTCGGTAGTCCGAGATGACGATGTTGGGCGCTTTGCCTCCGAGCGCCTGCATCAGTTTTTCGCGGGAGTTGCCCGCGATGACTTCGTGGCCCAGGTGGCTCAGGACGTGGGTGAGGGCCGCGACCACTTCGCGGTTGTCTTCCACCACGGCGATGCGCAGGGGGCGATGGGTGTAGGTGTGCGGCGGCGCTATGGTCGGATTTTTGCCCAGGGGCAGTTCCACCGCGAAGACGGACCCCTTGTCCAGATGGGAATGGACCCGAATCTTCAAACCGAGCAGGGCCGCAGTACGGGCTACGATGGCGAGGCCGAGGCCGGTGCCTTTGGTGCGGTCCCGTTCCTCGTTGTTCAACTGACGGAATTCCTCAAAAATTTCCTCGGTCTTGTCGGATGGAATGCCGACGCCCGTATCCCACACCTCGACCCAGGTCTTGCCGCCCCGGCGGCGACAGCCGATGAGCACGCCGCCCTTTTCGGTATAGCGGATGGCGTTGGATACCAAGTTGGAAACAATGCGCTGGAACAGCACCGGGTCGCTGCGGCCGACGAGGTCGACGCTACGACAGCGCAGGGATAAGCCTTTTTCTTCGGCTTCCGGCCCGTGGGAATCTGCCAATCGCGCCATCATGGCCATGAGCGGGAAGTCGCTGATCTTTGGGTGCACGACGCCAGCATCCAGCTTGGACAGGTCAAGCAGGTTGTTCAGCATTTCATTCAGGTTGTCTACGCAGCCCTTCATGGCTTTGGCCAAGAGGTATTCACTGGCGGGCAGTTTGCTGTCCAGGATGCCTACGTAAAGGGAAAGGGCGGAGAGGGGCTGGCGCAGGTCATGGCTGGCGGCCGCCAGGAAGCGGGATTTTGCGGCATTCGCTCGTTCTGCCTCGGCCTTGGCCGCGCGCAAGGCATCCGCTGATTGTTTGCTGGCGGTGACGTCCTCGGCAAACAGCAGCACGCCGCCGATTTCTCGAGGGCCTGTGAACCAGGGTTTGACTTCCCAGCGCAGCCACCAGCCGCTGCCGTCGGCCCGGTGGAATTCGTCTTCGGCGCAACTCAAGGTTTCACCAGCTAGGCAGCGTTGGAGTGCGAGGCGCCAGCGCTGGGGAATGTCGGGGAAGACTTCATAGGTGCTTTGTCCCACGATGTCGTGGGTCAGGTTGAAGTCTTCCAGGAAGCGGCGGCTCACGGCCAGGTAGCGCATCTCGGTGTCGAGCATGGCGATGCCTACCGGCGCGCCGTCGATGAAGCGCTGCAGCTTGAGGCTGTCCTCCCGCAGGGCGTCTTCCGCCCATTTGCGTTCGGTCACGTCCACGCAGGCGCCGATGTAGCCGAGGAAGTGGCCGTCCATGTCCAATCGTGGCTCGGCCCGGTCGGCAATCCATCGGTATTCCCCGTCGGCTCGGCGTACCCGATATTCCGCCTCGAAGACTCGCCGCTGGTCGAAGGCGTGCTGATAGAGCGTCACACAGCGTTCCCGGTCGTCGGGGTGCAGGCCGTCGGTCCAGCCCATGCCCAGCTCCTCGTCCAGATTGCGGCCGGTGAAAGTCAGCCATTGGGCGTTGAACCACGTGCAGGCCCGCTCCGGTCCGGACATCCAGATAAATGCCGGCGCGGCGTCGGCCATGCCGCGGAAGCGGGCTTCGCTCTCGGCCAGGGCGGCGGTCCGCTCCGCCACCCGATGCTCCAGCACTGCGTTGGCTTCCATCAACTGAGCAGTACGCAATGCCACTTGGCGGCGCAATACCACGGTCCACAGGGCGAGTATGGCGACTACCAGCGCCAATCCCGACGCACCCCAGATGGCGTAGCGAATGGGGAAGCTAGGGGCCGGTTCGTAGATGCGCAGCCACTTGCGGTAGAGCCGGTCGTATTCGCCATTGGCCTTGACCAGGATCAGTGCCCTGTCCAGCTTGTCCCGTAGGGCGATGTTGCCCTTGCGCACGGCAAAGCTGTATTCCCGCCGGTATTCGCGGAGCAGGGGGCCAGACTTGATGACTTCGCCCAGCTTCTGCAATTCGACCTGACGATTGCCCTGGAGGGCGGGGGCGAGTAGGGCGTCATGCTGGCCCGAGGCGAGCAGGCGCAAGCCGTCGTCCAGGTTGTCCACCGCGATCAACTGCCGTTTGAAGCCCCGGTCTTTCAGAATGTCTTCGGCAGCGTCGGAACGAATGACGATGATGTTCAGGTTGCGTGCGTCCTCAATGGAGGAAATCTTCGGTCCGTTGCACCGCACGAAGAAGCTGTCGTAGCCGTAGGTGTGGGGCTGGGTGAATTCCACCAGCCCTTCCCGTTCCTTGATGCGGGCCACCAAGGGTAGAGCATCCACTTCGCCATTCTGGAGTTGCTGCCAGACCTTGTTCCAGCTATCCGACTCGAAGACCGTCGGTATGCCTGCCTCTTGGGTCACGGCGGCGAAGAGTTCCACGGCGAAGCCGGTGGATTGGCCCTTGGCGTCGATTCCGGCAAAGGGCAGGAAAGCGGATTCCGAGCCCACTCGGATCGGCTTTTCTGTCTGGGCCCAGGTGGCGAGGGGAAGGCAAACAGTGATGAGCAACAGGGCCGCAATCCGTTGCCTGGCATTGGACTGATGGCGTGTGCGGTAGGTGAAACAAGAGGCCATAAGGCGGGTGGGCAGCATGACGGGAGTCGGCCATCGGGATTGTCCGGATTATGTAGGAAATACCTCATATTTCGCGGCCATGTGAGGAAGAGGGCTAATCGAGGAGTAATTCCTCCTGGTGGGCCACGGGAGTGGGATCTCGGGCTGAGCACAGGGCACCCACGCGAACGCCCAGTAGGCGCAGGCGTCGATCCAGGGGTACCCGTCGCAGGCACTCTCCAGCGGCTCGACGGATGCCTGCCGCATCGGCGATGGGCTCCGGCAGGGTGAGGTCGCGGGTCACGGTGCGGAAGTCGTCGTAGCGCAGCTTGATGCCGATGGTGCGGCCCAAGTAGCCCTTGCGCGCCAGATCGCCGGCCACCCGTGTGCAGAGCTCGGTGAATATTTCGCCGAGCATCGCCCGATCCTGACGCGGGTGCAGATCCCGCTCGAAGGTGGTTTCGCGGCTGATGGACTTGGGCTCCGAGCGGGTGATCACGGGCCGGTCGTCGATGCCGTTGGCGGCCCGCAGCAGCCAGACCGCATAGCTTTGACCGAAATGACTTTGGAGCAGGGCCGGATCGGCGGCGGCCAGGTCGGCGATGGTGTGGATGCCCAGCGCCGTCAGCTTCTCCGCCGCCTTGGGGCCGATGCCGTTGATCTTGCGCGCCGACAGCGGCCAGATGCGGGTGGGCAGATCATCCATGCAGATGATGGTGATGCCGTCGGGCTTGTCCAGGTCCGAGCAGATTTTCGACAGCAGCTTGTTGGGGCTAATGCCGATGGAACAGGAAAGCCCCGTGGCGTCGCGCACCGCTTGCTTGAGATGGCGGGCCAGGGACAGGCTGTCGTCGGGGAGGTCGGTGAGGTCGATGTAGATCTCGTCGATACCCCGGTCCTCAATCAGGGGGGCGATGGCCGCTACCGCCGCCTTGAACAAGCGGGAGTAATGCCGGTAGGCATCGAAGTCCGCCGGCAGCAGGATGGCGTCGGGCGCCAGCTGCGCCGCCTTCATCATGCCCATGGCCGAACCAACGCCCAGGGCACGGGCTTCGTAGGTGGCCGTGGTCACTACGCCGCGTCCGGCGTAGTCCTTGAGCCGGGTGAAGCGCAGGCTGCCGTCGGACAAAAGTTCCGGTGCCTGGTTACGGCGCCCACCCACGACGACCGGCTGACCGCGTAGTTGGGGATAGCGCAGCAACTCCACAGAGGCATAGAAGGCATCCATGTCCAGGTGGGCAATACGGCGGGGAAGTGAGAGTGGAGTCATCAGTGGCTGAATTGTCCCGTGATTCGCGCCTATTCAGGAAAGTCCGACAGGATTTGTAGGCCCTTGCTCAGCGGTCGATGAGATTTTCATGGACACGTCGGCTTCTTATGTCGCACGTCACGTTGAGTTCCATGTTCATCACCTGCCATAAGCCTGCGATTAGCGGCAGATGGTAGAAGCTTGGCTCCCTTGTCGGACATCGACAAAGTTATTTTCTTTTACCCTTCAAATGGAACTCCATCATGGAAGCGAATGAAGAAAAGCCTGATTTGGTCACCATCATGGCTTCTTCGATACACGATATGAAAAATTCCGTCTGCATCCTAGTTGACGGTCTTGAACGGATGCTGGGAAATCCCGTATTGGAGGGGCTGGAAGAACGGCGGGACGTGGTTCACATGGTGTATGAAACGAAGCGCATCAACAGCAATCTGATGCTGATGCTGACGTTGTACAAAGTCGGCAACCACATGTATCCCTTCGATCCTCAGCCCCAATCCATCGAAGACTTTCTTTCCGCCATTGCGGCCCAAAACAAGCCCCTGCTCGATAACCGCAACATTGAGTTGGCGCTCGAATGCGACGATAACCTCTTTGGGAATTTTGATGAGGATCTGGTCGCTGGAGTCATTGGACACGCCGTGAATAACGCTATCCATTACACCCGCGACAAGATTCGGCTCGCCATTCAGCAGGTGGACGGTTGGTTGGAGATTCGGGTCGAGGACAACGGCACCGGCTATCCGCCGCGCATGATCCAGGAAGGCGTTGATGCCATGCGTGGCGTCGACTTTTCCAGCGGCAGCACCGGCCTGGGCCTGTATTTCTCCGCCGTGGTCGCCAAGATGCATCGCCATCGCGGCATCCAAGGAGAAATCTTTCTTGAGAACGGCGGGGCCTATGGTGGCGGCTGTTTTGTTCTGCGCCTTCCCTGATCCCATCGCTTCTTTGTAATTGATACTGGCAACAACTATGCGCAAATTGAATCTGTCGTCCGACAACGAAGTAGCGTTCGCGGACAAGGCTTTCCTAATCATTGATGACTTTCACGGCATGCGTGCCGTTCTGCGCGACATCCTGCGGTCTTGTGGTGCCAATAGTCGCAACATCAGCACCGCAAGCAATGGCGGCGAAGCGATCGCTGCCCTTGAACGGAATCGTTTCGACGTAGTGCTCTGCGACTACAACCTGGGGGCCGGAAAGAATGGTCAACAGGTGTTGGAAGAAGCGAGGCATCGCCGTCTTATCTCGCCATCCTGTGCCTGGATCATCGTTACTGCGGAGAAAACCACCGACATCATCACAGGTGCTGCCGAACATCAGCCAGACACCTATCTGATCAAGCCGGTTACCGAAGCCATGTTGAGCCAGCGCTTGCGGAAAGTCTGGGCCAAGAAAGAAGCCTTCGCTGAGATTGATGCGGCTGTCGGCCGCAAGGATTACCGCAAAGCGATAGAGCTCTGCGATGAACGCTTGAAAACGGACCAAGCGAACGCGGTAGAACTGATGCGGATCAAGGCGCAGATGCTGGTCGAAAGCGGCAAGCTGGCACAGGCCAAGGAGCTGTTCGAGCAAGCCGTTGCAGAGCGGGAGTTTCCCTGGGCGCGGGTGGGCCTTGCCAAAGTGCTCTACCAGGAACGTGACTACAACGCAGCCAAGTTTCTACTTGAAGGTGTCGTGACGGAAAATCGTACCTATGTCGAGGCCTACGATTGGCTGGCCCGGAGTCACGAAGCTCTGGGCGAACTGGAGGAGATGGAGCGTGTGTTGCAGATGGCGACTCGAATTTCCCCCAACTCAGTGCAGCGGCAAAAGGCCCTCGGTGAGGTTGCCCTTAAGCTCGGCAAGCTCGATAACGCGGAAAATGCCTTCAAGAAAAGCGTTTCCCTCGGCGAACACTCGGTATTCCGTACCCCCGACGCCTATTTGGGGCTAGCCAAGACGTATGGTGTCAAGGAAAAGGGAGACGAGGCGCTTCAGGTGCTCGATGCCTTGACCAAAAAATTCGATGACGACACGGTCCAGATTAAGGCCCTTACCGTAGAGGGCATGGTTCATCATCAATGCGGCAACCCCGTTGGCGCACGCAAGGTCGCCAAAGAGTTGATGCAGCAGATGGACCGCAAGCCGCAGTTCAACGACGGCGAGGCGGTGGTGGAAATGTCGGAATTCCTGATGATGACGGGAGAAGGTGAAAAGGCAGCCAGCCTGCTCCAGGAACAGGTCAAGCGCGACCCGGAAAACGCCGCGCTGCTGGAGCGAGTGCAGCAAGTCTTCGACACCGCCAACCTGGCGGACCAGGGGGCGCAAATGCTGGAACAGTCCCGCAAGGAGTCGATTGCTCGCATGAACGAAGGTGTGCTTCTGGCACGGGATGGCAAACTGGATGAGGCCGTGGCTTCGCTACGGGAAGTGCGGCGAGCCATGCCTCAAAGTGCTCGAGTTTTGTTTAATCTCGTACATGTCATCATCCTGCTTCTGAAAGCACGAGGTGGTCATCCAGCCCTTATTCAGGAAGCACGAGGAGCTCTTTTGGAGGCCAATCGCTATTCTCCTGGTGAGGCTAGATTCGGGCAGATGATGGAGATGTTGGAAAGCATTGCGTCAGCTCAATAGGGCTCATATCGCTCGTCATCGCCGCGCAAAAATCTATCCGGCGATGGCGAGCAGGCTGACGTGACGGGAGCCAGACTCGCTGCACGTTGGCACTGAAACCACCCTTCGACAAAGCCGACTCCAACGGCGATAGCACTCCTAGCACTCCTAGCACTTCTACATCAAGAACTTTGTCTTCCAGTACCAAGAACAGCGAAGCCGCATACATGATGCAGATGATGATGTTGACCCAAGCCTACGGTAGCAACCCCACTATGGGCCTGCTTAATAGCAGCCTGTCCGTCTCCACCTGATCGCAGCCCCCCGCCGGCGAATGTTTTTCCATGGCGGAAATATGCCGTAACTTTTGGCACTGCCTTGTTCACGTTTCAGAAATCTCAGCTGTCTATAGTGCGGACTCATGGAAAGAACATTTCCTTTCGTCCAAGGAGACAGCAATGACAACACCCCTTCCCGCTTTCGTTAGTAATCCGTTACGCGTACAGCTTGGCGTCGTCAAGGCTGCTGCCCTGTTGATGGGCCTGAGCCTCTGTATGGGTGTCCGTGCCGCTCCGCCCGCAACTGGCGCTCGCCCCGATCAAGCGCCTAGCTACTCCGACTATTGCGGTGGTGGTGTCATGCGAGGCGGCGCACGCATGGAAGAACTGCACAAGCAACTCGCGCTGACGGACGCCCAGGAAACTTTGTGGAAGAAGGCCCGGGATACCAGCGACAAGCTGCACCAGGATATGCGCCAGTCCATGCAGGCGCGTCACGACAAGCTTCGCCAGTCGTTGGAAGGCAAGTCCCCCGACCTGCGTGCCTTGGCTGACCAGATGGATAAGGATCGGGATGCCGATCAGCAAAGACACAAACAGGTTCAAGAAGCCTGGCTCAATTTCTACGACGCCCTCAACCCCGAGCAGAAACAAAAGGCCAGCCGCTTCTTGCTGGGCATGATCAATCGGATGGGTGACGGTCATGGGCGTCCCATGGGTGGGCATATGGGCAGAGGTATGCCGCCCGCTGGCGAGCACATGGACGCACCGATGCGGCGCTAAGGTTCTAGTGTTTCCTCCCTCCCATCCTCCTCGGATGGCTTAGGGGATGCCTTGATGGCATCCCCTTTTTTCTATGGAGCGTCCCATGGCAATTCGACTTCCGCGAACCTCTCACCATCGATATGGCGTCTTGGCGCTTGCGGTACTCGCGGGGTGTTCTTCTCCGCCTCCACGGCAGCCGGTGGATAACGCTCAGGTTCAGCAATTCGCGAGCAAGGGATATTTGGGCGAGGAGCAGTTTTCCATTCGCACTACGCCGCAGACGTGGATGGTGGCGGGGCAATCCATGGATGTGTTGTTGAGCGTGCCGGTGCGTCCCGGCCGCTATCCCCTGGTTATCTACTTGCCAGGCCTGGGCGAGAGCCGCATGGCTGGAGAGGTATGGCGCAATGCCTGGTGCCAGGCCGGCTATGCCGTGTTGTCGGCGCAGCCCCTGGCCAGTGATAGCCAGGTCTGGCAATCCCAGGATGCCCGCAACGGGGACTTCAAGCCCCTGGTGCGGGAGCGCTATTCCGACGCCATGATGGACCAGCGCCAGACAGATTTGCGTGCCCTGTTGGCAGAGTTCCAGAAGCGCAGCCGCAGCGGCGATGAACTATTGGACAATGTGAACCTCGACAATATCGCCGTAGCGGGCTACGACCTGGGGGCCTACACCGCGCTCGTTGCCGCAGGCGACCATACTCGTAGCGGCAAGCCGTCCGCTCCAAAAAATGAATCGCCTTTCCGGGCCGTGATCGCGCTCAGTCCCCATGCCGACTTCACTGGCTCCGCTTTCGAGCAGCGTTACGGGGACATCAAGGTTCCCGTTCTCAGCATCACCGGCGATGGTGATGCTGACCCTTACGGTCTGGGCATTTCATCCAATCTTCGTAGCGCCCCGTTTCAATACATGCCGCCGAAAGACAAGTTTCTCCTGATGCTGGAGAGCGCCAATCACGATCTGTTTGCCGGTAACACGCATAGTGCTGATGGTGGCAAACAGGAGGATGCCGGTCGGGAGAAAAACAATCGAAGCGAGCGTCGTCGCCGGGGCGTGGAAGCGGATATGGATGGCATGCAGGAAGGGCTTGGCAACGGGCGCAGCGGGATGGGCGGAACTGCCCGAGCCATGGGCCAATCGGCGGTGACCAGCGTGACGACGGCTTTCCTCGACACCTATCTCAAGGACGACACCATTTCCCGTGAATGGCTGTCCCGCGATGCGCGGCGGTGGCTGAAAAACACGGGGACGCTGACGGTGAAATAGACGGGCTATGTGACAAACGGTAAGAACCCACAATGGAATCCGGGCCAAGGCACGCCTCGTGCTGAAGGGGGCTGGGAAGCCAATTCGGCACGGTTCGCCGACGTGTGGGGTGGCTAACGTAAAACCTTGCCGCTTGCAGAAGGGGTATCGGCAATATTTGCCGGTAAGCGGCTAGACCCGCTACGAACCGAACGAGAAAGGTGCCGTCATGACCGTTTCAAACATAGCCACCTCAAACGCGAGCAGCGTCGGCCAGTCCAACTGGAAATCGACGATCCAGCAAGGGCGCGAGGATTTTCAACAGCTTCTTCAAGCCATGCAGGCGGGGGACGTTTCTGCCGCCCAGCAGTCCTATGCTGCGCTTCAGCAACTAACCACGCCGGCTTCTTCCACGTCTACTGATAGCAGTGGCACGGGAGTCAATGCCGCTACGGCCACTTCCCAATCCACAGCAATGGGCGGCAACGCCGTGCTGTCCGATTGGAACCAACTGGGCCAAGCCCTGCAATCGGGCAACACGTCATCCGCCCAGAGCGCGTTTTCCCAGCTTCAAAAGGATTTGCAGGCTGCCGCTGGCCAGGGCCACCATCACCACCATCAGGCGATCAGCCAGGCCCAGTCCGTTTATTCGGCCATGGGCGATGGGGATGGCGACGACAAGGTGCGCGCCACGAGCGGTGCTACAGGCACGCTGGGCACGACCGGCGCTTCCGGCAAGGGCGCCCTGCAATCCGATCTGAGCGCCGCGCAACAGGCCTTGCAATCGGGCGACACCCAGGCTGCCCAGAATCTGCTGGCCAAGCTTCAGCAGGATCTGGTGGCATCTGGACATCATCGCCATTGGGCCAATGCTGCTGCCAACAGCGCCACTACCAACACAGCTTCTACGGCTTCGACCGTCGCCGCCACTGCTGCGGCCTGACGGGAAACAGGATCAACGGAACATACCCATGAGCACAATTTCCAGCCTCGGTTCATCCACCGTACAGGCTTGGTCTGGCGCGAGCATGCGTAAACCGCCTGCCCAAAAGATGTCCGACCTGTTTCAGAAAATCGACACCAACGGTTCCGGCAGCATCACCAAGGCCCAGTTCGAGCAAGCCTTTCAAACCATGTCGCCCTCCAAGGGCTTTCAGCAGGCGGGTGCGGATGCCGTCTGGGCCAAGCTCGATCCCAACGGCACCGGCAGCGTTTCCAAACAGGATTTCGTCGGCGGCATGACTTCGATGATGTCCCAGTTTCGGCATGGGCATCATCATCAGGCTCAACAGGCTCAACAGGCCAGTGCCAATAGCTCGGCGGCACAGACGCTTTCCACCAGCCTCGATTCGCTCAATAGTGTCGGCAGCAACGTGGACGTGATGGCGTAATTTCCTGCTCCCCGTGTTGGCCTGACGGTCGGCACGGATGGTTCAGAAAAGCCGCAAGCGCAAACCCGCTTGCGGCTTTTTCATTGGTATCGCAGTGCTTCGATCGGGTCCAGTTGTGCCGCTTTGCGCGCCGGATAGAAGCCGAAGAAGATGCCCACTGCTGCCGCTACGCCGAAGGCCAGCAGCACGGACGAGCCGGAGATGACCACCGTGGTGTTTGCCACCGCGTTCGCCACGAGGGCGCCGCCCACGCCGATGACCAAACCGATCAGACAACCGGCAACCGAAATGACGACGGCCTCCAGTAGGAATTGCAGCAGGATGTCCTGTTCTCTCGCACCGATGGCCATGCGGATGCCGATTTCTCTTGTCCGTTCGGTAACCGACACCAGCATGATGTTCATGATGCCGATGCCGCCCACGAGCAGCGATACGGAAGCAATGGCGCCGAGCAGCAGGCTCATGATGCGTGTGGTTTCAGCGGCGGAGTCGGCGACTGCCGTGAGGTTGCGGATGGTGAAGTCGTCGTCCTGACCTTCGCGGACGCGATGGCGCTGACGCAGCAGCGACGCCATGGACTTTTCCACCGAGTCCATCAGTTCCGGACTCTCGGCCTGCACCTGCATCAAGCGAACTGAGCCGGGGAAAGATGTGCCGAACAATTTTCGTTGAGCGGTGGTGAGAGGAATCAGGATAGTGTCGTCCTGGTCGCGCCCATCGAGGCTCTGACCTTTTTTCGACAGTACGCCCATCACCTGGAAAGGACTGTTGCGGATGCGCAGGGTCTTGCCCACCGGGTCTTCGTCGCCGAACAGGGTTTGCGCCACGGTCTTGCCCAGCAGCGCCACGCGGGTGACGGAGCGCAGGTCCGTGTCGGTGAATGGCGCCCCTGATTCCAGAGGCCAGGAGCGCACGTCGAGATAGGAAGGCGTGACGCCGAACACCGAGGTGTTCCAGTTGTTGTTGCCGTAGATCACTTGGGCGGAGCCGGGATGGATCGGCGCGACCGCTGCCACGCCGGGCAATTCGCCGATGGCGTTGGCGTCATTGATGGTGAGGGTCGGCGCGTTGCCGCTACCGATACGCACGCCGCTGGCGGTGGATGAGCCGGAGAGCACGATGAACAGATTGGCGCCCATGGAATTGATGGACTCCGCTACCGCCAACTGCGCACCCTGGCCGATGGCCGTCATCAGCACTACGGCAGCCACGCCGATCACCATGCCAAGCATGGTGAGGAAGGTGCGCAGTCGGTTCGCGCCCATGGCGCTCCAGGCTTGGCCCAACAAAGTCATGATCATGATGCGTCGTGCCTCACCGGGTTAATCCATTCGACATAGCGAGGAGCCTGGAGTGCCATGGGCACGAGCGCCCCAACAACGGCCAATCCCCCGTCCCCCTTCCCGAGGAAGGGGGACGGGGGATTGGCGCTACGCGCAGAGTACGAATCATGGAGCTCACGTCGGCTCCTCCTCGTGATCGTGCCCGCCGTCGTGCGTAATCCGCCCATCGCGGAAGCGCACCAAGCGCTTGGCGTGGCGGGCGATGTCCGGTTCGTGAGTCACCAGCACGATGGTGATGCCTTCTCTATTGAGCGCCTCGAACAACGCCATGATTTCTTCCGAGGTTTGCGTATCCAGATTGCCGGTGGGTTCGTCGGCCAGAATCAAGCGCGGATTGTTCACTAGGGCGCGAGCGATGGCGACGCGCTGCTGCTGGCCGCCGGAGATGCGGTTGGGCAAGGACTTTGCATAGCGACCGAGGCCAACCTTTTCCAGCATCACGCCGGCGCGGGCCCGACGTGTCTCCTTGTCCATGTGGCTGTAGACCAGCGGCAGGGCCACGTTGTCTTCTAGGCTGATGCGCGGCAACAGATTGAAGCCCTGGAAAACGAAACCAATCAGACCGCCGCGCACGCCGGCCAGTTCATCCTTGCTCATGCCGCTCACTGCCCTGCCTGCGAGGCGGTACTCGCCGCCGCTGGGCCGGTCCAGGCAGCCGAGGATGTTCATGAAGGTGGACTTGCCCGAGCCGGACGGCCCCATGATTGCGACGAACTCGCCCGGTTCGATGGAGAGGTTCACGTCCTTGAGTACAGGGAAGGGGCCGGCCGGCGTCTCGTAGGACTTGGCCAGGCCTTCTACCTGAATGACCGGATTTGTCGTCATCAAGCGCCGATCAGAAGGGTCGGAACTGGGGGCCGGTGCCGCTGGAGGCCTTGGTTTTTCCGTTGGAGCTCTCTGCCACGACGACCTGTTGGCCGGGCTTCAGATCGCCTTCCAGCACCTCGGTGTTGCGGCCGTCGGTGATGCCGGTCTTGATGGCGACGGACTTGAGCTTGTCGCCTTCCAGCACCCACACGGTGCCGCTGCTGGGGTCGCGCCGCCGTTGCTGGCCGCCTTCGCCACGGGCTGCGCCGGGTTGGCCTGCAGCACTCTGTCCTCCGGCGCCGCCAGGAGCGGCTGCCATGCCAGGCGCACCGGCCGGTTTGGCACTCGGCGCGGCCCCATCGAGAGGCTTGAAGCGCAGGGCGGCGTTGGGCACCAGCACCACGTTTTGGCGGCGGGCCACGTTGATGTTCACGTAGGCCGTCATGCCGGGCAGTAGCACCTGATCCGGATTTTCCACGGAGACCACCACGTCGTAGGTGACCACGTTGGATTGGGTAGTGGGATTGAGTCGCACCTGTTTCACCACGCCGTGGAAGGTGCGATTTTGGAAGGCGTCCACATTGAAGCGGACCTGTTGTCCTTCCTTGATCTGGCCGATGTCCGCTTCGGCGAAGCTGGAGTCGATCTGCATCTGGGTCAGATCGCGGGCGATCTTGAACAGGGTCGGCGTCTGAAAGCTGGCGGCCACGGTCTGGCCCACGTCCACCTGGCGGTCCACCACGGTGCCGCCGACGGGTGAGCGAATCACCGAGTAGCTGATGTTGGCGCGGCTCTTGGCGACTGCGGCTTGCTGCTGTTCCACCGATGCCGCCGCCGATTTGCGCGCCTGCACTGCGGTGTCGTAATCCTGCCGGGACACGTAATCCTGGGCGAAGAGGGACTGCATGCGTCTTTCGTTGGCCTGGGCCAGTTCCAGGCTGGCACGGGCATTCTTCAAGTTGGCTTCGTCCTGATGGGCCTGCGCAGCGAGCAGGGTGTCATCCAGTTCGGCGAGGATCTGGCCTTCCTTCACTTTGCTGTTGAAATCCACGTTGAGCTTTTTCACCGTGCCCGACACCTGGGTGCCGATGCTGATGAGGGACACGGGATTGAGCGTGCCGTTGGCGGAAACGTTCTGTGCCACGTCGCCCGATTCCACGGCTTGCATCCGGTAACGCTGGGCCGGATCGGCCTTGGTGAACCAGGCGTATACGCCGTAGGCGACGCCGGAGAGGATCAGCAGCAGGATCAGGGCGATCCAGAAACGCTTGGAGGAAAGAAGCTTCATGGGCGTTGCGCCGTGTCGGCGGCGATCTGGTTGGTGTCGAGAGTGCCCAGCGCTTGGGCGAGGGTGGCACGGGCCACGTTCCAGGTATAGAGCGCTTGAACCCGTTGTTGGCGGGCGGATGCGAGGGCGCTCTGGGCGTTGAGCATTTCCAGTAGCGTGCCCACGCCGGCGGCATAACGGCCTCGGGCTACCTTGTCGGACTGCTCGGCGCTAGCGATCAGGTCAGCGGTGGTACGCACCGACTGGGTACTGGTTTGCAGGGACTGCCAGGCGGACCACACGTCCTGAGCCACTTGCAGGCGGAGGCGGTCGGCTTGTGCTTCACGTACCTCCTTCTGGGCCTGGGCCTGCTCCACTTTGTAGGTGGTGGCGAAGCCCGAGAAGAGTGGGACGGAAAGGGTCACGCCAACGCTGCCGCTACGCAGGTCGGGTAGGGTGCCGGTCTTTTGGTCGCTGGCGGAAAAGCCCAGGGAAATACTGGGCAGGTGCGCAGCGCGAGCGGCGTTGATGGAAGCATCGGCGGCGGCCACTTGGGCCTCGGCGGCGAGCAGGTCGGGCCGCTGGCGGCGGGCTTCGGTCACGAGGGCTTCCAGGTTTCGCTCGAAGGATTCGGGTGGCTGACTTTGCTCCGTGGCAGCAATGACGATGGGCCGCTGGGCATCGCGACCAATGACCTGATTGAGTACGCCCTGTTGTGTCTTCAGGGAACCCTCGGCGCTGATGCGCGTGAGCTGCGCTTGCGACAGGGCGGTCTGGGCCTGGAGCTTGTCGGCGGATGTGGCGCTGCCGACTTTGTAGCGGGCATCGGCAGCCTTGAAGCTTTCCAGGGCCGCAGCCTCGGCTTGGCGGGCCGCATCCAGCGATGCGACGGCACCTTGGACTTGATAGAAGGCCTGCACCGCAGTGAGCAACAGGGACTGCACCGTCGCGTCGCGGGTGGCGTTGGCGGCGACCAGCAACTGGCGCGAGTTTTCGATCGTGGCGGAGCGGGTGCCAAAGTCGAACAGCAACCAGGAAGCCGAAAGGCCTACGCTGCGCACATCGCTGGTGACACCGCTACTGCGGCTGCGACCGCTGCTGGCCGTGGCGCTGGCAGCAGGCAGCCAAGCGGCTTCCGATATGCCCAGTTGAGCCGCCTGGAAGCGAGCATTTGCCCATACTTCGCGGGTCAGAGGGTTAGCGCAAAGGGCACTATCCACCACATGGCTCAAACTTAGCGCCGTCGAGTCGGCGGGTGCAGCACAAGGTGCGTAGGGTTTGACGTCGGACTGGGTGCCGAATGGGTCGCTCAAGCTCGCGGCGAAGGCGGACAATGAGGCCAGCCCGAGGCCGGTGGCAAGCAGGATGCGGTGGGGACGCGAGAACATGCCGGCAGTGTACCTACATGCATTTGCGATCATGTTCATGCCGCATGTAAATTTGTTACTAGGGGTAAGGTGTCTCGCAAAACGGCGGGATTTCTTATTACTCTTTCGGAAAAGCCAGGAGGGGCCAAGTGGATCAGAACAAGGAACAGGATTGCGAGTTGTGCCGCGTACCCAGCGGCGATTTGCTTTGGCAGGACGGAAGCTGCCGTGTGATCCGCGTCGGCGGGTCGGAGGGAGGCGCATTTCCTGGTTTCTGTCGCGTAGTCTGGAATCGCCACGTGAAAGAAATGAGTGATCTCTCGGGGGCTGAACAACGCCATTTGCTCAATGTGCTGCTGGCGACGGAAACGGCAGTGCGCGCAGTAGCCCAGCCGGACAAGATCAATCTGGCATCCTTCGGCAACATGGTGCCGCACTTACACTGGCACGTGATCCCTCGCTGGCGCGACGATAGCCATTTCCCCGGCGCCATCTGGGCCACCCCCCAGCGCCCGGTGCCCTCGCGGCCCGTGGTGGACAGCACCGCTCTACAACGCGAACTGCAACAGGCCTTGGCCGAACTCCATAGCGGAGGTTGATGATGGATATTGCGATGGATATTGATTGGACCGCCACCCCCTTCGATCTGCCTGGTCTTGGCGGCAGCGAAGCCCCAGCGATTGCTTCCGCCGCTGCGGCGAAGGAATGGGCTCATGCCCTGCCTTTGGCGAACCCCGCCGATGTCCTGTTCCGACTCTCCACCGAACTGGATAGGCAGAACCGTCACCCGCTCAATCCCGTAGAACGTCTGGCAGTGCTGGACACCCTCTACAAGCCCATCGCCTTTGCACTGGAAGAAAGCGCGAAGCGTTACGGTGGCAAGCCCCTGCCGCCGGTGGCAGGTGATCAGATGGCTTTCGACAATGCCCAGTCATTGCGTCGGGCCTGTATCCACGCCGGTCTGCGCGCTTTGGCCGATAGCCTGAACGGCAGCGACGCCAATCTCCAGGCCTCGGCTTTGCAGCGTACCCTTGGCCATTTGGCGAACTTGCAATTGGATTTTCTGCGCGCTCGTCGCCAGTTGCCTTCCAGCTATTGGCAACAGGTCCATCGACTCTTGGCCTTGGCTGAGGCGCAGGGCCTGACCACTACATCGGTGCGCGACACGGCGCGGCACGGCGATACCGCCACTACGCCGCTCGCCGCCTATGGCGAAGCCCTGCTGCTCCATGCTTCCAGCCCCTTTGAACTTTCGCTACGGCAACTGGCCTGGGTTGCCCGATGGGCGCGGCGCTGGGGTGCCAAGCTGGTGCTGGCCAGTGCGCCTCCCAGCAACCTGGAAGCCTTGCCGCTTACGGTGGATTTGGCTTCCGGGCTGCCTCCCGGCCAACGGCCCTTTGCTGGTCCGGGCGCTCGTTTGCTGCTGACCCATGATCTGCGTACCAGCCTCAAGTCCCGCATCTCCCTGCTCGGGCAGGGGCGCACGCCGGCCGAGTTGCAATTGGGCGATGACTGTACCCAGCCCGCCTGTGAGCGCCTGCTCAAGCAGCTTTACACCCGCTGGTGCAAGGGCGGCCAGCCTCGCGGTGCCGAGCGGCGGCCCGAGAACTCGCCGGGTTACGCCATCTTCGGTTTTGAAGGCATCCACTATCACCTGTCGGGCGGCAAGCGTCTCAAGCAATCCGCGGCACTACCTTCCATTGCTGACCTGCGCCGGGAGCGGGAACAGCTGGCGACCTTCGGCACCCTTTCCACCCACCAGCCCACGCCAAGCGACAGCGGCGTTATTCCTCCCGTGGAGACCGATTGGCAGATCAAGGACGAGTCGGCCACCGGCGTGCGTATGGCGCGACCGGCAGGCAGCAGCGATAAGGGCGCGACCAAGAGCGCCCGCATCAACGTCGGGCAACTGGTGGCGCTGGAACCTCCCGGCGCGGGCCGACCCTTCCTGGCTTCCCTGCGCTGGATGTTCCAAGATACGGATGGTTGGCTACAGGCCGGTGCCCAACTGATGCCCGGCCCCGTGGAGGCGGTGGGCCAACGTGCCGTCGACGGCGGCGATGTGTGGTTGCATGGATTCCTGCTGCCCCCTCTTCCCGTGCGTAATGAACCGGCCAGCGTGCTGCTGCCCGCCGGCACCTTCCGCAGCGGGCGCAAACTGATCCTTCAACAAGATGGCACCCTCACGCTGACCCGGCTGCTGGAGCGGGGCGAGGACTACGAGCGGGTTGCCTACGAATAAGGGATTCAGGCTCGTGGGGCGCAAAGAAAGAGGTGGCCGCAAAACCTAGTCCGTTCGCCCTGAGCCAGTCGAAGGGCGTTTCGGAGCGCCGGTCATGGTTCCACAAGCCTGTCCTGAACTCGCCGAAGGACTCATCACGAATGGAATTCCTCCAACAGTTTCGTTTGTACCCAGGATCGTGGATCGCCTAGGGCCGCCAAGCCCTGCCTGTTAAACTGGCGCCCCGCGGTTTCCCGCTAAATCCCGCTCCATTCCCAGCCATGGCCGGCCTTGATCGCTCTACGCCCATCCCCATCGAAATCAAGCTCCACAACGCTTCCCATCTTATGGAGCTTAGTTTCACTGATGGCACCACTTACCAGTTGCCCTACGAGTACCTGCGCGTCTTCAGCCCTTCGGCGGAAGTGCGCGGCCACGGCATCGGGCAAGGTGTGTTGCAAACGGGAAAGCGCGGTGTGACCGTCACCGGCGTGGAACCCGTGGGCAACTACGCGGTGAAGATACTGTTTTCCGATGGCCACAACTCCGGCCTCTATTCCTGGGACGTGCTCTACCACCTGGCAACCAACCAGAAGGAGCTGTGGCAGAAATACCTGAGCCAACTGGAAGCGGCCGGCGCCAGCCGCGACGTGGAGTCCACCAAGCCTTTGGCCGCAGGACACCACGGCCACTCTTGCAAGCACTGAAAGCACAACCATGAGCCAGACCCATTTCGGATTCCAGACCGTCGCCGAGGAAGAAAAGGCCAAGCGCGTCGCCGGCGTTTTCTCTTCCGTCGCCACCAAGTACGACATCATGAATGACCTGATGTCTGCCGGCCTGCACCGCATCTGGAAGAAGTTCACCATCGAGGTTTCCGGCGTGCGTCGCGGTGATCGCGTGCTGGACGTGGCGGGCGGCACCGCCGACCTTTCCTCTGCCTTCGCCAAGCGCGTGGGCGCCGGTGAGCCAGGAGGGGGCCAGGTGTGGCTCACCGACATCAACAACGCCATGCTCACCGTGGGTCGCGACCGTCTGCTGGACGAAGGCGTCATCACGCCCGTGGCCCAATGCGATGCGGAGAAGCTGCCCTTCCCCAGCGACTACTTCGATTGCGTCACCGTGGCGTTCGGCCTGCGCAACATGACCCACAAGGAATCCGCCCTGGCCGAAATGCGCCGTGTGTTGCGCCCCGGCGGTCGGCTGCTGGTGCTGGAATTCTCCAAGGTGTGGAAGCCCCTGGAGAAGCCCTACGACTTCTATTCCTTCAAGATCCTGCCCTGGCTCGGGCAGAAGGTGGCCGGCGATGCCGAGAGCTACCAATATCTGGCTGAATCCATCCGCATGCACCCGGACCAGGAAACCCTCAAGGGCATGATGGAACGGGCCGGTCTGGAACGGGTCGACTACTTCAACCTCACCGCAGGCGTCGTTGCGCTGCATCGCGGTTACAAACTTTGAGGGGCGTCCGCCCTTCATCCTCTAGAAGGAAACTTCAATGAAACGTGTCGTCATCGGCCTTTGCGCCGCAGTATTGGCCCTCGGTCTGGGCTTCAATTCCACCGACGCGGAGGCCAAGCGCCTGGGCGGCGGCGGTTCCGTCGGCATGAGTCGCAACACGGCGCCCATGCAGCGCCAGTACAGCACGCCTCCTCAACAGGCCAAGCCCGCGCCCCAGGCAGCACCTACGCCTGCTCCGACGCCGCAGCCCCAGCCGTCCGGCATGCGCCGCTGGCTCGGTCCCCTGGCCGGTCTCGCTGCCGGTATTGGCTTGGCTGCGCTGCTGTCCCATTTCGGCTTGGGCGAAGGCATGGCCAATGTGTTGCTCATCATGGCCCTGGTGATTGGTGCCGTATTCGTCTTCCGTTTGCTGTTCGGCCGCAAGGAACCGGCGCGGCCCGTCTATGCCGGCAATATTGGTGACAACAGCCCCGCCCGCTTCGAGTCGCTGCAACCGGCCGCTTCCGGTGCTGCTGTCGAGCCCGTGGCAGTGCCTGCCGATTTCGATACCGCCGGTTTCCTGCGGCAAGCCAAGCTGAATTTCACCCGTCTCCAGGCCGCGAACGACTCGGGCAACATGGACGACATCAAGGCCTTCACTTCCCCCGAGGTTTTTGCAGAAGTGGAAATGCAATACCAGGAGCGGGGCCGCACCAAACAGCAGACCGACGTGATGCAACTGGATGCGGATCTGGTGGAAGTGGTGAGCGAGGAAAAGCGCCACGTGGCCAGCGTGCGTTTCCACGGCCTCCTGCGCGAAGAACCGAACGCTACGCCCATCTCTTTTGATGAAGTCTGGCACCTGACCAAGCCGATGGATGGTTCTGAAGGCTGGCGTGTCGCTGGTATCCAGCAGATTCAATAAGGTCCGTCATGCTGCCCACGCAACCCGTTCTGTTCGCACTGAACCATCTGCTCGGCCAGTCCGGGTGGGCGCGGGATCGGCTCAAGGATTTCGCCGGACGTAGCGCCCGTCTGGGCGTCGGCCCCATGGGGCTGCATCTCGCGATTAGCGATGACGGCTTGTTCGTGGCGGCAGCGGGCGAAGCTGCATCCGACGTCACCATCAATCTCCCCGCCGATGCGCCCCTGCGTTTCATGCGTGGCGGCGTGGCGGAGGTGATGAAGGGCGCGCAGGTCACCGGCGCCGCCGATCTGGCCGATGCCCTCGGCTTCGTCCTGCGCAATCTACGGTGGGACGCGGAAGAGGATTTGTCCAAATGGGTCGGCGACATTGCCGCCCATCGCCTCGTGCGCGGTGCCGAAAGCGTCGTGGCCTGGCAGAAGGATGCTGCCCAACGGTTTGCTGAAAACCTGGGTGAATACCTGACCTACGAAAACCCGCAGCTCGTGCGTAAGGCCGAGTTGGACAGCTTCGCTACCGAAGTGGCCGAACTGGCTGCAGCGCTGGATAAGGTCGAGAAGCGGCTCAAATAATCAAGCGGCGAGAATCAGACGGCGAGCGCCAGTCCCGGGCCGCTTCCAATGCGAACGACCCCTGACGGGGCAGGCGTTTTCAGTGTGTTGAACTGAGCCGGCAGCAGGCAGTTCTGCAAGCTGCGCTGGGCGAACAGAAAACGGCCATCGCAGACGAAGCCCAGATCCTGCCAATCCACCGCGTGGTTGAGTAGATGCACGGCCCGCTCCAGATCCATGTTGGGATCTTTGGGAAATAGGGCCAGCATGGCGCCGTCGTAATTGGGGCAGTCATGCAGGAAGAAGGGCTGCTTGCGCCGGGTCTTGGCGTTCACGTAGATGCGAGGGCCTTCGGCTTGGTGATGATTGCGGCCCCAATGCCACCAGTTGGATTCGTTGAACTTGCGGATGCCCCGCGCCAGCAGGCGCTCCTTGTGGCGTTCCAGATGGCGGCTGCGCACGCCGTAGTACATGCGCCGGGTGGCGCCGTCGTCGATGGTGGTGGAGCAGACGAATTCGGTATTGCCTCGCGGGTGGGTGAACACCTCGTCGGCGCCGGACACCGCGCCCACCTTCACTTGAAACAAGTCCGCGAGGGGAACGTTGTAGTCGCCGCGCAGGAATAGCAGTTGGCCGTCCGATTCCACGAAGCGGCGCCCATCCTCCAGCGTCAGTTTGCGACGGCCTTTTTCAAAGCGCCAGATGGCGCAGTTGGGCACATAGCTGCCGAAGATGGAGGAATCGCCCGTCTCGATGAAGTGGGTGATGCTGCCCTCCTTGGCAAGCCAGGCATTGAGCTGCCGCGCTGCGGTGAGCTTGATGAAGTCCCGGGGGGTGATGAAGATCAACTCGCCATGGGGCTTCAGATGCCGCACGCACTTCTCAATGAAATACAGATAGAGGTTGCTGCGACCATCGAACAGAGGGCTGTTCAGCTTCTCCAGCGTTTCGGTCAAGATGTCCTGATGCCGCACGTAGGGCGGGTTGCCGATGATGGTGTCGAAACGCTCGCTGACGGGATAATCGAAGAAGTCCATCAGCAGGGCATCTTTCGGCGCTACGCGCTGATCCAGCTCGATGGCGACGCAGCCCGGCAACTGAGCGGCGAAGGCGCCATCACCGCAGGAAGGCTCCAGCACGCGGCCCTTGTTGCGGCGCAGGGCGAGCATTTGCGCCACCACGTCGGCACGGGTGAAAACCTGGCCCAGGTGGGCAACGGGATCGGGGGGAATCGTAGCGACAAAATCCATGGCGCCATGGTAATGGCGCTGCCGGTGCGGCAAGACGGGGAAAAACGGCCGATTATCTAGCCTGGATGGAGCGGAAAATTCCCCGCTTATCGACGGATGAAAATTGGGTGGGGAATGCTGAGCTCCCTTTCCGGGGGGCTGTTCCTGAGTATGAGATCGTCCGCCGATGACCCGTCCTCCCTCGGAGGAGGGGCCTCAGCCGGTCAGCCTTGCAGCTCGGTAACGGCGGCCATGCTCTGGGTCTGCGGGCGGTCAGGTGTGTCCTTGGCGATACCGTCACGGATGAGGTTGGCCAACAACACGTCCACCAGGGTGCCGTTCGTGCTGCTGCCGCCACCCGAGGCCACCACGTCGGGCACCAGTTTGACGCCCGATTTGGAAAGGGCCTCGGCCACCTGGACCACGGCGTAGTTGCCGCTTTCCATCGAATCGATCTTCTGCTTGATGACGGAGGCTTCGGCGGAACCGATGGCTTCGGTCTTGGCCGCTTCCGCTTCACCCACGGTGCGAATCACCGTGGCATCGGCTTCCGCATTGATGGTCTTGGCGCGAGCCTCGCCCTCGGCCTTCTTGACGGCGGCCTGGGCGTTGAACTCGGAGATGGCGACCTGACGTTCCGCATCGACCACCTTGGCCTGGGTATTGGCGAGCGCGGTGGCTTGCTCAAGTTCCTGGCGCACGGTCTGGGCCTGCTTCTGGGTTTCGTAAGTGATCCGTTCCTGCTCGGCCTGCTTGCGATTGGTCAGGGTCTGCATCAATTGATCGGGCGGAACGATGTCGCCGATCAGGGTATCCACGGCGCCCACGTTGTATTCCTGGAGGGCCGTGCCGATGGCATTGCGCGCTTCCTCCTGCCGCTGGGAGCGTTTGCGCAGGAAGTCGATGATGTCGGAAGCCTGGGCGCTATTGCGGAAGTAGTTGCCGATGGTCGGCTCCAGCACTTGGGTCACCAGGGCGGACATGTCGCCGAAGCGGGCGATTACCTTGGGCGCATCGTTACGAGGAATGTGGATGATCTGGGAAACGTCCAGATTGAACTTGAAGCCGTCGGCGGAACGCACCGTGATGGTGGAGAGATTGGCGTCCAGATTGTGGGCTTCCGATTTTCCCGTGGCCCAGTTCAGCACCACGTTGGCGGTGGGCACGTTGCGGACCTTGTGGGTATAGGGGTTGATGGGGTACTTGCCCGGATCGAGCGGTTCGACCCAGACGCCTTTCTCGCCACGGGCCACCATGTTGCCGTGCTTGAAGGTGTCGCCCGTCACGTCCTTGCCTTCCTTGCCCACGTAGGCGATCACCACGCCCACATGCGCGATGGGCACTTCCGTCATGTCCACCACCTCGACCGTGGCAAAACGGGGATTGATGAAGTAGCGGCCCGCCAGCAGCACTTGCTCCTGCAAGCCCTTGCAGCCCCCGTGCTGGAGGAAGGTGTCGGGGTTCTGGAACATGTTGTGGCCGGGCACTTCGGGGCCGGCGATTTCGCCCTTCTCCAACGGCTTGCCCTCGCGGGTGGTGACGATGCCGACTTTGTTGTCGGGGATGTCCACCGCCTCGGCTTGCTGCACGTCGAAGAGAACCGGATTGATGCGGTAGGAGCCGGGGCCGACGATGCCGCTTTGGGGCCCCCGCTCGCCGCCCTTCTCCAGGAAGGCCGAACCATCCTGGTAGGCATCGCACTGGACTTCCTTGGCAATGACGCGGCCAGCAGGCAAGGCCATGCCATCGCGGGCTTCCACCACGCCGATCTGACCGGGCGGGATGGTGATCACATCTGCGCAGGTGATCTGAAACAGCAGCGGATTGATTCGATAGGTACCCGGAGGAATGACGTCGATCTGGGGGCCGCGCTGCCCGCCGTTCTCCAGGAACAGGCGTGCATCCTGATAGGTATCGCAAGCGACCCGTTTGGCCAGGATGCGACCCGTGGGCAAGGGCTGACCGTCGCAGGCCTCCACGACGCCGATCTTGCCCACGGGGACGGTGACGAACTTGGTGAGCTCGACTGCGTACTGCCAGGGCCACAAGGCCCAATGGAGTCCGGGCGCGAGAGTGTCAGCCTGATAGCCGGCTTCTCCGTTCAAGGCCAGGATGCGGCCATCAGGCAGATTGCGGTGGCTGCCGAAGAGGACGAATTTCTTGGTGACGACGCCGATGCTGTCGTCGGGAACGATGATGACCCCGATCAGCCAGAGCACTTGGCGGTACAAGGCCAGCAGGGCGATCAGCAGCGCGATGCCGCCTACCGTCCAAGTGTTGTTGAAGATGAAATCCATAGACACCCCCGATAAATGGTGATGATGCGAAATTGCGTCGTTCGACGCTTGTTATGCATTACGTGCGCGGCAAGTGATCAACATGCCGCGCCATTCTATGACGTCAGTATCCCGCTACGCGATTAACGACCCGAGAGCGCGGCGATGCGTTCTTCGATGGGCGGGTGGCTGGCAAACATCGCCATCAAGCCGCCGCTGCTGGCGATGCCCGCCGTGGCAACGTTTTGGGGCAGGGCGCCGGGTTCCAGGCCGCCGAGGCGGGAGAGGGCATTGATCATGGGACGGGGGCTGTTCATCAGATGGGCGGCGCCGGCATCGGCGCGGAATTCACGCTGACGGGAGAACCAAGCCACGACCATGCTGGCGGCGATACCGAAGACGATTTCGCAGACGAACACGGTCACCATGTAGCCCATGCCGGGGCCGTTGCTTTCCTCGTCGTTCTTGCGCAGGGCCTGGTCCACGAAGTAGCCGACCACGCGGGCGATGAAGAAGACGAAGGTATTCACCACGCCCTGAATCAGGGTCAAGGTCACCATGTCACCGTTGGCGATGTGGCTGACTTCGTGGGCCAGCACCGCTTCCACTTCGTCCCGGTTCATGCTTTGCAGCAGGCCCGTGGATACGGCCACCAGGGAGTTGTTGCGGCTAGCACCTGTGGCGAAGGCATTGGCCTCACCTTCGTAGATCGCCACTTCAGGCATGGGCAGGCCGGCCTTGGCGGCGAGGCGTCCCACGGTATCTACCAGCCAGCGTTCAGCTTCGGAGCGCGGGGCTTCGATCACTTGGGCGCCGGTGCTCCACTTGGCCATGGTCTTGGACATGAGCAGCGAGATGAACGAACCACCGAAGCCCATCACGGCGGCGAAGCCCAGCAGTAGCCCCAGGTTCAGACCGTTGGCGGTGAGGTAGCGATTCACGCTGAGCAGTTGGGCAACGGTGCCCAACACCAGCATGACGGCCAGGTTGGTGAGGAGGAAAAGCACGATGCGTTTCATTGCGGTTTCTCCAAAAAGTTAAACGCGGTTTTTGCGATTGAACAAAATCGAACTGCCGAGGGAAAGTACGATCAAGGCTGCGCCGAGCAGGCCCGTCACAGCTTCGGGACTTTCGTAGTGGGCGCCGAACAGCATGATCCCGGCCAACGCGCCAATGGCCCAGAAGGCACCGTGTTCCAGGTAGCGGTAGGTGTTGAGGGTGCCGCGTTCCACCAGCAACAAGGTGAAGCTGCGGACGAACATGGCGCCGGCGCCGAGACCGAGAGCGATCACGATCAGGTTGTTGGTCATGGCGAAGGCGCCGATGACGCCGTCGAAGGAGAAACTGGCGTCGAGCAGTTCCAGGTAGAGGAAACCGCCGATGCCCTGACGCACTACGTGCTGACCGACGGAGGCTTCCTCTTCATCGCCACCCACCAAGGCGGCAACACCCTTGGCGAGGATGTAGGTGATCACGCCCCACACGCCGGCACTGACGAAATCGCCACGTAGAGCGGGTTCAAGCAAGTGGGAAACGAGCACTACCAGCGCGAGCGTGATGGCGGCTTCGATAGCTTCCAGCTTGCCTAGCCGGGTCAGAGGCTTCTCGATTGAACGTAGCCAATGCTCGGTCTTGTGCTTGTCCACGAAGAACTTGAGAAAGACCATCATCAGGAAAGCGCCGCCGAAAGCGGAGATGCGGTGATGAGCCGAAGCCAGCACGCGACCGTATTCGTCAGGCGAGTTGAGGGCCAGGTCGAGAGCGTGCAGGGGGCTCATGTCACCCACCACGCCAACGATCAGCAGGGGGAACACCAGGCGCATGCCGAACACGGCAATGGCCATACCCCATACCAGGAAGCGTCGGCGCCACACCTCATCCCAGCTATTGAGCACCGCCGCGTTTACCACCGCGTTGTCGAAAGAGAGCGAGGTTTCCAACGCAGTCAGAAAGGCCACCGTTACCGCACCCTGGACACCGGCGACCAGATAACCGGCCACGAGAGCGATGAGGGTGAAAGCGACGGAAGCGCGAAAGTGGACGAAGACAGGTTTCACAGGAATGGACGCGAGAGCCGATGATGAATGAGGGCCGATGATAGGTTGTTAGTCGCTTCGTAAAAACCGACTAAACTCGTAGTATTCATCTGAAAAAACCGAAGTTATGAAAGCGTCCCAGCTCAACTACAAACACCTCTACTACTTCTGGGTCGTGGCCAAGGAAGGCAGCATCAGCCGGGCCGCCGAACGCCTGGACATGGCCGTGCAGACCATCAGCGGTCAGTTGGGAGTGTTGGAGCGCAGCCTGGGGCAGGCGTTGTTTTCGTTACAGGGGCGGCGCCTAGTGCTGACGGAGGCGGGGCGACACGCTTTGACCTACGCGGACCAAATCTTTCTTCTCGGTGAAAAGCTGGTGGACGGCTTTCACGACGCAGGCGGAGGCAAGGTGCTGCGCCTCACCGTGGGCATCTCCGATGCGTTGCCCAAGCTGGTAGCCTATCGTCTGCTCGATGCGGCCCTGGCGCTACAAGGCGACATGCGCCCCGTGTGCTTTGAAGGCGCCTTCGACGGGCTGCTCGCGGATTTGGCTGTGCACAAGCTCGATCTGGTGCTTACTGATCGGCCCGTGGGGGCTCGCAGCAATCTACGGGTGTTCAGTCATTCTCTGGGCGAATGGGAGGTGGATTTCTACGGCGTTTCATCCCTGGCGCGTCGCTACAGGAAAGGCTTTCCTCATAGTCTAGATGGCGCACCTGTACTGCTGCCCACTCGTAACAACGCCTTGCGTGGGCGCCTTGATCATTGGTTCGAGGCCCATGAAATCCGGCCTAGCGTGGTGGGCGAGTTCGAGGACAGCGCGCTGCTGATGACTTTCGGTCGCACGGGTCGTGGTCTGTTCCCCGCGCCGACGGCCTTGGCGGCCGAGGTGGAGGATCAGTTCAAGTCCACTTCTGTGGGTACCGTAGAAGGCGTGAGAGAGCACTACTACGCCATTTCCGGCGAACGGAAGATCAAGCATCCAGCGGTAGAGGCGCTGCTCACCGCGACGCGGGAGACGGTGTTTCCCTAAGGGCGGGTCCAGGGCCTGTTTTCAGTAAGCCGGCGGATCGCATTGCCCCCTCCTCGTTGGGGGAGGCCCAACCACGTCAGTCGCGCCTTGCACTGCGCCCGATTTCCGCCGCGCGCGACCGTCGTCTTACTGAGAACAGGCTCTAAAGCCGAGCCGCAAAACCGAAACCCCTCCCGTCCTCCCCTTTCAGGGGAGGGGCGTGCATTGAACGCCTTAAGGGGGCGAGCGCTTGGAACGTCGAGGGCGGGACGGCCTTACAGCAATACCCGCTCGATGCCGCCGTTGTTGGCAGCGGCCACGTACTTCTGCATCCAGTCGTCGCCGAGCAGGTGCTTGGCCATTTCCACCACGATGTAGTCGGCCTTGGTATCGGCGTCGTCTTCGTAGCGGGACAGGCCCTGCAAGCAGGCGGGGCAGGAGGTGACGATCTTCACGTCGCCCTGGAAGCCGTCGGCGCGCAGCTTGGCTGCGCCCTTTTCGATTTCTTCCTGCTTGCGGAATTTCACCTGAGTGGCCACGTCCGGGCGGGAGTAAGCGAAGGAGCCGGCATCGCCGCAGCAACGGTCGCTCAGATCCACGCCGCCGCCGAGTAGCGTGTTGGCAACCTTGAGCGGGTTGTGCACCTTCATGGGTGTGTGGCAGGGGTCGTGGTACATGTAGCGGGTACCCGTCACGCCTTCCAGCTTGAGGCCCTTCTCCATCAGGTATTCGTGAATGTCGAGCAGGCGGCAGCCGGGGAAGATCTTCTCGAATTCGTACTTCTGCAGCTGATCCATGCAGGTGCCGCAGGAGACGATCACCGTCTTGATGTCCAGGTAGTTCAGCGTGTTCGCCACGCGATGGAACAGGACGCGATTGTCAGTGGTGATCTTCTGGCCCTTGTCCTCTTCGCCGGCGGCGTTTTGCGGATAGCCGCAGCACAGGTAGCCGGGGGGCAGGACGGTGACGGCGCCGGTTTCATAGAGCATGGCTTGCGTGGCCAACCCTACTTGCGAGAACAAGCGTTCGGAACCGCAGCCGGGGAAGTAGAAGACGGCATCGCGATCTTCCTCACTGAGGTCGCTGACCTTCTTCGGGTTGCGGATCACGGGGATGACCTTGTCGTCCTCAATGTCCAGCAGGGCGCGGGAGGTGCGCTTGGGCAGGTTGCCCGGCATGGGCCGGTTGATGAAGTGGATCACCTGTGCCTTCACCGTGGGTTGTCCCACGGTGGCGGGCGGACGGGTGCGGCTGTCCTGGGTGATGCCAAGGGCTTTGGCGGCGCGATAGACGAGGCGCTGGGCCTTGAAGCCGAAGTTCATCATGCCCAGTCGCATCAGCTTGATGGTGGCCGGATCCTTGGCGGTGAGGAAGGCCATGGCCGCAGCGGTGCCGGGCTTGAACTGCTTCTTGTCCTGGCGGCGGAGGAAGTTGCGCATGGCCACGGACACGTTGCCGAAGTCGATGTCCACCGGGCAGGGCTTTTCGCAACGGTGGCAGACCGTGCAGTGGTCGGCAACGTCGTTGAACTCGCTGAAGTGGGCCAGGCTCACGCCGCGCCGGGTCTGCTCTTCATAGAGGAAGGCTTCCACCAGCAGGCCGGTGCCGAGGATCTTGTTGCGCGGCGAGTAGAGCAGGTTGGCGCGGGGCACGTGGGTCGAGCACACGGGCTTGCACTTGCCGCAGCGCAGGCAGTTTTTGATGGAGTCGGAAATCTTGCCGATCTCCGACTGCTCCATGATCAAGGACTCCACGCCCAGCAGGGCGAAGGAGGGTGTGTACGCATTGGCCAGGTCTCCGCCGGGCATCAACTTGCCCTTGTTGAAGTGGCCGTTGGGATCCACGCGGTTCTTGTACTCGCGGAAGGGACGAATCTCTTCCTCGCTCAAGAACTCCAGCTTGGTGATGCCAATGCCATGCTCGCCGGAAATCACGCCATCCAGATTCTTTGCCACGTGCATGATGCGCTCCACCGCCCGGTAGGCGGTTTGCAGCATCTGGTAGTGGTCGGAGTTCACCGGGATGTTGGTGTGCACGTTGCCGTCGCCTGCGTGCATGTGCAGGGCCACGAAGACGCGGCCACGCAGCACTTCCTTGTGCAAGGCGCCGATGCGTTCCAGGATCAGACGATAGGTTTCGCCGTCGAAGATGTTGCGCAGATTGGCGCGCAGTTCCTTCTTCCAGGAGACGCGGACCGAGTAGTCCTGCAGACGATGGAACAGAACCGGATTGGCGGCGGTGTTGGTGAGCGTTCCCGCTTCCACACCGTAATCGGCGAAATGGGCCTCGGCTTGCGCCAAGGGCATATCCATGTTGTCGAACAGCCACTGCCAGCGGCGGCGGGACTCGGCGATGGCGGCCAGGGCTTGTTCGCGGCGGTCGCCGATGAGGATGTCCTTGTCCAGGTTGGCGTCGCCCGCATCCAGGGGTAGATCGCCGCCGAGGAATTCAGCGAGGCGGTCACACAGTTCCAACTTGTTCTGGATCGACAGTTCGATGTTGATGCGCTCGATGGCATCGCAGTAATCGCCCATGCGCGGCAAGGGAATCACCACGTCCTCGTTCACCTTGAAGGCGTTGGTGTGGCGCGAAATGGCGGCAGTGCGGGAACGGTCGAGCCAGAACTTCTTGCGTGTCTCGGCGGTGACGGCGATGAAACCTTCGCCGCCACGGGCGTTGGCGAGGCGCACTACTTCAGACGTGGCGGCCATCACGGCGTCTTCGTTGTCGCCGACGATGTCGCCGATCAATACCATCTTGGGACGGCCGTGACGCTTGGCCTTGGTAGCATAGCCCACCGCCTTCACGTAGCGTTCGTCCAAGTGTTCCAGACCGGCCAGCACGGCGCCGCCGGGACGGGTCTTCAGGTAATCGGTGATCTCGACGATGGTGGGCACGGACTCGCGCACCTGACCGAAGAATTCCAGGCAGACGGTGCGTGCCACGGGCGGCATCTTGTGCAGGATCCACACGGCGGAAGTGATGATGCCGTCGGTACCTTCCTTCTGCACGCCGGGCACGCCGCCGAGGAACTTGTCGGTCACGTCCTTACCCAGGCCGGTCTTGCGGAACAGGCGACCGGGCAGGGTGAGCAGTTCTTCTTTCAACAGCTTCTTGCTGTCGGCATCCGTGTAACGCAGGCGGAAGGTGACTTGTTCCTGATCGTGAATCTTGCCCAGGTTGTGATTGAGCCGTTCCACGTCCAGCCAGTTGCCGTCCGGCGTCACCATGCGCCAGGAGGCCAGGTTGTCCAGGGCGGTGCCCCACAGCACGGCCTTCTTGCCGCCGGCGTTCATGGCGATGTTGCCACCCACGCAGGAAGCTTCGGCGGAGGTGGGGTCGCAGGCGAAGACTAGGCCGGAATCTTCGGCACGATCCATCACGCGCTTGGTCACCACGCCAGCGCCGGTGCGCACGGTGGCGTAGGGTTTGTCGACGCCGGGCAATACGGCCTGTTCAACGGTACCCAGGTCGATGAGCTTTTCGGTATTGATGACCACGGACTTGGCCGTGAGCGGCACGGCGCCGCCGGTGTAGCCAGTGCCGCCGCCACGCGGGATGATGGTCAGACCCAGCTCGATACAGCCGCGCACCAGATGGGCGATTTCTTCTTCCGTATCGGGGCAAAGCACCACGAAGGGATATTCCACGCGCCAGTCGGTGGCGTCGGTCACGTGGGACACGCGGGCCAGCCCATCGAAGCAGATGTTGTCTTTGCGGGTATGGCGTGACAACACCTTCATGGCCTTTTTGCGCAGGACGAAGGTATCGAGGAAGTGTTGCTCGAAACGCTCCACGGCCTTGCCGGCGGCGGTCAGCAACTGGGCCACCGCTTCGTTGCCGGCGCGGCGCTTCTCGATTTCGGTCAGGCGATGGCGCAGGGCGTCGATCAGGGCTTCACGGCGTTCCGGGTTCTGGAGCAGGTCGTCTTCCAGATAGGGATTGCGCTGCACCACCCAAATGTCGCCCAGCACTTCGTACAACATCCGGGCGGAACGGCCCGTGACCCGCTGGCCGCGCAGTTCGGCCAGAGCGTCCCAGGCCGGTTTGCCGAGCAGGCGGATCACGATCTCCCGATCGGAGAACGAGGTGTAGTTGTAGGGGATTTCGCGCAGACGAGCAGTCATGGTGGTGCCGGTAGCCGGTGGAGCAAAGACCGCTATTGTAAAAGATCGGTTCCCCCTGCGCCCGGCCAAAAGGCCCTGCCAAACAGCGGGGCTTTTGGAGCATGGCTCTGGGCGCCGTATTCACAGTCCGGGTCTATCCAATGAGACCTTTCGTCGCGCGAAAAGGCTGTCTCCGACAGGCAAGGAATGAACCACGTTAATATGACGAGTGACCGGCGAGTCCAACGCTACCCACACAAAATTCTCGGAGATTGAAATGAACGCGAAGTTCCTCCTATTGGCGCTTTCTGCCGCACTTGCCGGGATGTGGCAGGGGCCGGCCATGGCGGATCCAGCCAAAGTAAAGGTGGCGGAGGAAAATCCGATCATCGTCTTTCCCGATGGCACCCAGGGCAGGCCTTCCTTCCTCAAGAGCATGAAGACCCGATTCGAGACTCCCAACGTCAAAATCGGCGAGCTCCAGAAAGGGTGGCTATGTGCCACGAGCGGCGACCTTGCCTGGAGTTCCAAGGCCTACAACGCGGTGACGCCGCGGATGCCCAAGATATTCCGTGCCGAGTTGGAAAAGGCGCACTATCCAACGCCCAAAGTCTCCGATGCGATCTTCGACGAGCCCAAGGACAAGTCCAAGTCTGAAGCCGAACTGCACGTAGGCATGTTTATCAAAGAGGTTGCAGCAAGCTTCTGCGTGCAGGGCGAAGGCACTTTGGGCGGCGTGTATCTGAAAATCTTCTGGCAGGTCTATTCCCCCGAGGTGCAGAAAGTGGTGTTCGAGACCACCACCGAAGGCAGTTATCAGCCGGTCGGATTCGATAAGGGCGCCGATGTCTTTTTCGACAAGGCCTTTGCCGTGGCATCCCGAAACTTCCTTGCCCAGAAAGGCTTCTACGACGCGGTCACCGGCCCCATGCCGGTAGAAGCCAAGGCCGGCGCCGTAGGGGCACCGGAGACACTGAAGCTCAAAACGGCCAAGCCCTATACCGAGCCCCTTGCCAAGAACGTCACCACGTTGCGCTCGGCGGTGGTCACCATCTTCGGCGAGGTGGGCTCGGGCAGCGGATTTTTCGTCAGCCAGGACGGCTACCTGCTGACCAATCGGCACGTGGTGGGCAATGCCCGCTTCGTGAAGGTCAAGCTGATAACCGGGCGCGAACTGGTCGGCGAAGTTATTCGCACCGACAAACTGCGGGACGTGGCGCTAGTCAAGACCGAACCCATCGCCGTTCAGCCCATCGCCTATCGCGGCAGCGAGCCGAACATCGGCGAGGAGGTGTATGCCCTGGGATCTCCCCTCGGCGACAGGTTCAACACCTCCCTCACCCGCGGCATCCTCAGCGGCTACCGCACCATGGATGAGCAACGCTACCTGCAAAGCGACGTAGCCATACTGCCGGGCAACAGCGGCGGTCCGCTGCTCGACACCAAGGGCGCCGTTGTCGGGATTACGGTTGCCGGGCTGGGGGCCAAGGGATTGGCCGGCATGAACTTCTTCATCCCTATCGCCGACGCCTTTGCCAAGTTGGGTGTCGAGCCGAATTGATGTTAAAGAGCGCATGCCCAACACGCCCGACCGCGCCGCTTTCTGGAGAGAGTTCATTTGCTCCAAGTGCCACTACCCAGAACCGGCAATTCTTCGCGCCCAATTTTCGGTTGCTGAGTTGTCCGAGTTCTGCGACTGTGGATGCAACAGTTTCAAAGTGCGCGTATCGCCAACTGCCGGTATTGCCCCAATAGCCAAGCCTGGAAAGTACGGCACAGTGTTTGAAGTCAACTTCAAACTCTCTGAAGAAGAAAGGACTCTTGAGATAATTCTCTTCGCTGATGAAAAGGGCAATCTCTCTTACGTGGAGATCGACTGCTGTGCCAATAGTTACCCTGTGCCTGAGCGCATCAGTGTCGTTGAACCGCCGTACTACATCTATGCCAATGTCAGCCGAGCTCTCTAACCTTTCAGTCGAGCGGCCTGCGCGAAAAGCTGCGCAGGCCGCTCACTTCCACGTTGGCCGTCATAGACCATGAGCACCGAAGCTATCGTTATCACACTGTTTCTCGTTGCGGCAGTCATTTGGAAGGCTCGCAACGGTGCTCCATTGCCAAAGCAATTCAAAGACCGCGTGTGCCAGGGCGTAGGCTGGCGTCGAGCGTTTCCGACGGCTTCAAAGGAAGACATACGCTCGTTTCTCTCCGTTTTCGTTGAGGCCTTCGTATTTAGCGGAAAGCAGCGACTGAAGTTCAACCCCAATGATGAAATCCTATCAATCTACCGAGCGCTTTATCCCCACAGGTGGCAACCAGACGCGCTCGAGTTTGAAACGCTTGCCAAGTTGGTTGAGAAAAATTACAGAGTCAACTTTTCCGAGGCATGGAAAGACGGCCTCACTCTCGGCGAGTTGTTTGCTGTAGCTCACGGCATAGCACGCCACCAATGACGCCCAACCAATCCAACGAGTGGCCCTGTTCCGGCCTGCGGCCCCCACGGTCCGCTCACCAAACGTTGGTCGCTGACCGCCTACCCCATCCACCCCTGATCCATCGCATATTTGACGAAGCCCGCCGGCGTGGTGATGCCGAGCTTGCGGCGCAGGCTCAGGCGGTGGGTTTCCACGGTGCGCACGCTGATGTCCAGGCGCTGGGCGATGCGTTTGTTGTTGAGTCCGTTGGCTAGCAATAGCAGGATTTCCCGTTCCCGTTCGGTGATGGGGCAGGGATTCAACTCGGCGGGGAAGGCCAGGGCCGCCATGACCACTGGATCGAAATGGCTGCCCCCGGCGGCGATGGTGTCGATGGCGGCGATGATGTCGGTCACCGGCGTGTCCTTCAGCACGTAGCCCGACGCCCCGGCGCGCACGGCGCTGGCCACGTACTCGGCCTTGTCGTACATGGTGAGCAGCATCACTTTGATGTCTGGCAGTCGTTTCTTCAGTTGCAGGGTGAACTCGATACCGTTCATGCCCTTCATGCTGATGTCTGCCAGCACCAGTTGCGGACGCAGGTGCTCAAGCATTTCCAACGCTTCCTCGCCGCTACCCGCTTCGCCGAGGACGTGCAGATGGGGCGTGGCGTCGAGGCGGGCGCGCAGGCCGTCGCGCACCAGGGGGTGGTCGTCCACCAGCAGTAGTTCGATTTTCTTATCCATGCTCATGCCTCCTGGCTTGGCAAGTTGACCGTGAGCATCGTGCTGCCCGGCTGGGATTCCATCTGGAAGCTACCACCCAAATACTCCACCCGCTCGCGCATGTTGCGCAGGCCGATGCCGTGGAGTTGACGCCGGTCCATGGCCTCCACGTTGAAACCAACACCGTTGTCATGAATGCTGAGGATGACGTTGTCTCCTTTGTCGCATAAAGCTACTTCCACCTGGCTCGCATGGGCGTGACGCTCGATGTTGGTGAGCCCTTCTTGGACGATGCGGAACAAGGTGAGCGACGAGCTCTCCGCCAGATTGTCCGGCATGGGTTCGATCCGTGTCGTCACATCGATGCCGGTGCGGGTGCCGAAGTCGCTGAGCAATTGTTCCAGGGCTGAGGCCAAGCCCAGGTCGTCGAGCAGCGTGGGACGCAGATCGTGGGAGATGCGGCGCACTTCGCCAATGGCCCCAGAAAGGTTGTCCAAGCCTCGGCGCAGATCGGGCAGGGACGAGGGATCGCCGCTTTCCAGCTTGTGCTCCACCAACTCGAACTGGAACTTCACCGATACCAGTAACTGGCTGATGCCGTCGTGCAGTTCGCGGGCAACGCGGGAGCGTTCCTCTTCCTGCAAGGTCACGATGCGCTGGGTCAATTCCTTCTGCTTGTGGTCCGCCAGCCGGTGTTCGCTTACGTTAAGCATGATGCCGCCGGCAAACATCACCAGCACCGAAATCGCCGCGATTATCGCCAGCTTCTGCATCGTGGTGTGGATGTTCGCCGCCACGTCCTCGCGCATCTTGTGCGTGGTGCGCTCCACGTCGTCCAGGTAAAGCCCGGTGCCCATCATCCAGCCATAGCGGGGAATGGAAACCGCATAGCCGAGCTTTTCCGCCAGCTGCTGGTTGGATGGCTTTTCCCACATGTAGCTGAAGTAGCCGCCGCCCGCCTGCGCCGCTCTGATCAGGCCTTGGACCACGGGTATGCCTTGGGGATCACGGAGTTCCCATAGGTTCTTGCCTACCAGTTCCGGCTGGCGCGGGTGAACCAGGTTGACGCCCTTCATGTCATAGACGAAGAAGTAGCCATCGTTGCCGAAATCCATGTCTCGCAGTAGTGACTTGGCCCGTTCCTGCGCTGCCGTACCGCTGGTGCCATCGGCCTGCAAATGGTTGATGGCCGTAGTGGCGAGATGCACATAGTTGGCCAGCTCGTCGCGGCGCGCAGCGAGGAAGCGTTCTTCGATCAGGGATGCCTGGGCATCGGCCAGCTGCGTGGTCTGATCTTTCACCACGTAAGCCAGGGTGGCGATCACCAACAGCATGGGCAGCACGGTGAGCAGCATGATTCTGTATTGGAGCCTCAACATCGCTTCTTCTCCCCCTCCTTGCGCACCGCAAGTATTTTTGGTGCGCAAGTGTAGGACATCCCTTTGCCCTCACCCGCTGCGTAGTTTTACGGATATCTGAGTTGGCCAATACTGCATAGCATTTGCATGGTACTTTAGGTCTGAATTTTTTCACCACAAAGGAGGAGTCAAGCATGAAGAAAACCATCATCAGCGGCATGCTCATCGCCATGCTGGGCACGTCTGCCTGGGCGGCCGATACCATCAAGCTCGCTATCACCGGCCCTTTCAGCGGCGGCTCTGCTCCCATGGGCGTATCCATGCGCGACGGCGCCAAGCTTGCAGTCAGCACCATCAATGGCCAGGGTGGCGTCGATGTGGGCGGCAAGAAGCTGAAGATCGAAGTGATCGAGCGCGACGACGAAGCCAAGAACGAACGTGGTGCGCTCATCGCCCAGGAACTGGCCGCCATGGGCGATCTGTCCGGCGTGATCGGCACGGTGAATACCGGCGTGGTGCTGGCTGGAGACAAGTTCCTCCAGGAAAAGGGCATCGTCAAGATCATCACTCCCGCTGCCGGTTCCGCTTCCATGACCCAGTGGCGCGACGCCAAGGTCAAGGATTTGTCCATCTTCCGCTTCGCAGCCCATGACGGCATCCAAGCCGCGATGGTGGTGGAAGAAGCCATCAACCGTAAGCTCACCAAGGTCGCCATCCTTCACGACGCGACCAACTATGGCGTGTCCGGTCGCAACGACTTGATGGACCAGATCAAGAAGCAGGGCGGCAAGCTGGAAGTGGTCGCCACTGAGAAGTTCAACATCGGCGACAAGGACATGAGTGCCCAGTTGCTGCACGCCAAGTCCGCCGGCGCCCAGGCCATTCTGATTTGGGGTATCGGGCCTGAACTGGCTGCCGTTGCCAACGGTATGGCCAAGGTCGGCATGAAGGTGCCCCTGATCGGCGGTTGGACCCTGTCCATGGCGAACTACATCGACAACGCCGGCAAGAACGCCGACGGCACGCTGATGCCGCAGACCTTCATTGAAGAGCCCATTACGCCCAAGGCCAAGGCCTTCATCGATGCCTACCATCGGACGAACAGCGTGCCGCGCATTCCCTCTCCCGTTTCTGCGGCCCAAGGCTACGACGCTGTGTTGATCTTCGCTGCGGCAGTGAAGCAAGCCGGTAGCACCGATTCCAAGAAGGTCAAGGAAGCCCTGGAAGACCTGAAAGAACCCGTGCAAGGCGTGATCGCCACCTGGAACAAGCCCTTCGCCAAGTGGAACCCGGATGACGAATCCACCCACGAAGCCTTCCGCCGCGAACAAGCCGTCATGGGCATGGTCAAAGACGGTCGTGTGACCTTTGCCAACGAGGCCGACCGCGCTCGCCTGGCCAAGGCCGAAGGCGGCAAGAAGCCCGCCAAGAAGTAAAGAGAAACCCTAACCGCCTTAAACACGGAGGGCACGGAGGAAAACGGAAGACGTCATCCCCGCGGAAGCGGGGATCCAGCGGACGTAAAACCTGGACTTCCGCACCCCAAGGGCACTTCCTGCGGGGTGCCTTCGCGGGAGTGACGACGTTAGTTGCATCTCCGGCCCCCCTTCTTGCTCTCCGCGTTCTCCGCGTCAAAAGAGGTTGCCCTTATGGACATATCCGTCGTCATTCAAATTGCAGTCAGCGGCGCGCTGATGGGCTTGGTGTACGCCCTCATCGCCTACGGCTTCCAGCTCACCTTCGCCACCAGCAAGACCATCAATTTCGGTCAGGGCGAACTGGTGATGCTCTCCGCTTTCTTCAGTCTCACTCTAACCAACCTCGGCGTTCCCTATTGGCTGATGATTCCCGGCGGCCTGCTGTTCGGCGCTGCCCTGGGCTTGTTCGTCGAACGCGCCGCCGTGCGCCTTGCCTTGGAGCAAAAGAGCGAAGGATGGATTCTGCTCACCATCATCCTCGGCCTGCTCGGCTTCTCCACCGCAGAAAACATTTGGGGCCGGGATGATCGCCCCTTCCCCACGCCCATTTCCGCCGATCCCATCCATATCCTCGGCGTAGACGTCACGCCTCTGGAAATTTCCGTGGCCGTGGGGGTCATCGGCATCATGGGCATCATCGAATTGTTCAAGCGTCGCACGCTGCTGGGCAAAGCCTTTGAAGCTGTGTCCGCCGATCGGGATGCAGCCGAACTGATGGGCATCTCCTCCACCCGCACCGTCATGCTTTCCTACGGTCTATCCGGTGCGGTAGCAGCCCTGGCCGGCATCCTTGTTTCCCCCATCACCACCGTCGGTCCCACCATGGCGTCCGCCCTGATCCTCAAGGCCTTCTCCGTGGCCGTGGTGGCCGGTCTCGAATCCGGCTTCGGCGTGGTGATCGTGGGCCTCTTCCTCGGCGGCCTGGAAAACATGGCGAGCCTCTATCTCGGCAGCGGCTGGCGCGAAGCGCCGGGCCTCGTGCTGTTGATTACGGCCCTCGCCCTGCGTCCCAACGGCATCTTCGGCAAAGCCAGCATCCGGAAGGTCTGACACCATGAAAAGATTCCTCTTGATTCGCGGCGCCGAACTGGTCGCCCTGCTGTTCCTCGCCGCCATTCCTCTGGTGGTGAACAATCCCTTCGCTCTGGGCCTGCTCACGCTGCTTGCCATCTACGGCATTCTGCTGATCGGCCTCGACGTGACCGTGGGCTATCTGGGGCAAGTGAATTTGGCCCAGGCCGCCTTCCTTGGCATCGGTGCCTACACCTCCGGTCTACTGGTGATGAGCGGCGGCTACAGTCTCCTGCCCTCACTCGCTGCTGCCTTCTTTATTTGTCTGGTGCTCGGCTCGCTGTTGGCCTTGCCTTCCCTGCGTCTGGAAGGTCCGCAATTCGCCCTGGCGACCCTGAGTTTCCTGGCATTGACCACCACCGTACTCAATGAATGGGAAGGCCTCACCAAGGGTGCCGAAGGCTTGAGCATCACGCGCCCGCCCCTGTTCGGCGTGAGCCTGGATGCCCCCGGCTTCTATTGGCTCTGTCTCGGTCTGATGGCCCTGGTCTGGATGGCCATGCGCAACCTGCTGTCCTCCCAATGGGGCCGCGCCTTTGAAGCCCTGCGCGACAGCCCCATCGCCACCGACGCCATGGGCGTGGGCACCTATCGCCACAAGGTGATCGCCTTCGCCTTCGGCTCCGGCCTGGGTGGTCTGGCAGGCGGCCTCTACGCCTTCAACTTCCAGTACCTGCAACCCCAAAGCTTCGTCTATGAGCTGATGGTCATCCTGCTCCTGGGCGTGGTGCTCGGCGGTCGCAAGAGCCTGTGGGGTGCTGTCGTCGGCGCGGCCCTGATCGTGCTGCTGCCCAATCTGCTCTCCAATCGCAGCCTGTTCCAGATCTTCTCCGTGATCGGCCTGGTAGTCGCTGTCGGTGCCGGCTCCCGCGCCTGGATGAAGAAGTCGGTGCGTCCCTTCCAGGTCATCGCGCCCATCGTTGCCATGGGTCTGCTGGCCGTTGGCAGCTTCCTGGTCAGCAACACCGAAGACTGGCGCAAGGCGATCTTCGCCCTGATGCTGTTCTCCGTGGTGGTGGGTTTGCCCGAAGGTTTGATGGGCTGGGCCGCTGGCGCCCTGGCACGGTTGTTCCGCGTGGAGCCGGCTGCGCTGCCTGCGGCAACGTCCCTCGACGACGTGCTGCCCATGCAGCCGGCAAGCGATCTGACTCTGCTGGAACTGCGCGAACTCAAGCGCCACTTCGGCGGCGTCAAGGCGGTGGATGGCGTGTCCATCAGCGTCAAGACAGGCCACATCCATGGCTTGATCGGTCCCAACGGTTCCGGCAAGTCCACGGCGGTGAACGTGATCTCCGGTCTCTACGCCCCCACCTCTGGTGAACTGCTGCTGGACGGAAAATCCTTGCCCAAGGGCAGCCTGTACAAAGTGGCCGGCGCCGGTATCGCCCGCACCTTCCAAAACCTGCAACTGTTCGGCGAACTGACGGCCCTGGACAACGTGATGGTGGCCTTGCGGGACACCTACCGCATGCCCTGGCCCTTCGTGTTGCTCGGCTTTGCTCGCGGCGAAGAGAAGAAGGCCCAGGCCGACGCGCTCTCTCTGCTCGAACTGGTGGGCCTCGCCGGTGAAGCCCGAACCAAGGCCAAGGACCTGACCTACGGCGCCCAGCGTTTCCTGGAAATCGCCCGAGGTCTAGCGCGCAAGCCCCGCCTGCTGATCCTGGACGAGCCCGCCGCCGGCCTCGCTCACCCGGACGTGAACGTCCTGGTGGACATCATCAAGCGTGTCCATGGTCGCGGCATCACCATGATCCTGATCGAGCATCACATGGACGTGGTGTGCGAACTCTGCGACACGGTGACTGTGCTCGACGGCGGTCGCATCATCGCCGAAGGCGACCCGGACATCGTCAAGCGCGATCCCAAGGTGGTGGAAGCCTATCTGGGCGCCATGGCGTCCGACCAACCTCCCGCCGGTGCTCACCCGGCAGCCGCCTGAAGGAGAACAACATGCTGAAAGTCGAAAACCTCCACGCAGGCTACGGCGGTGCCGAAGTCCTCAACGGCGTGAATCTGGAAGTGAAGGCCGGCACCGTGGTCGCCCTGATCGGCGCCAACGGCGCAGGCAAAACCACCACCATGCGCGCTATCTCCGGCATGGTGCGGCCGAGCCAAGGCAGCGTCACCGTCGACGGCGAAGCCGTGGCCGGCATGCCCGCGTCGCGCATCGCCCGCCTGGGCCTCGCCCACTCGCCCGAAGGCCGCAAGGTGTTCGGCCCTCTGTCGGTGGAAGACAACCTGCTGCTGGGCGCCTATCGCCGCCTGCCACGCTTCCTCGGTTTCCGCGACAAGGCCCAGGACGATCTGCGCAAGGTGTACGAACTCTTCCCCCGCCTGGAGGAACGCCGCAAGCAATACTCCGGCACCCTCTCCGGTGGCGAACAGCAGATGCTCGCCATCGGCCGCGCCCTCATGTCCCAACCCAAGGTGGTGCTGCTGGACGAACCCTCCATGGGCCTCGCCCCGGTGATCGTGCAGGAAGTGTTTTCCATCATCCGTCGCCTCAAAGAAGCGGGCATCACCCTGCTGCTGGTGGAACAGTTCGCCAAGAGCGCGCTCGAAGTGGCGGACTACGCCTACGTGATGGAGCGGGGCCGTATCGCAGTGGCAGGCACGCCCGCCGAACTGAGCCGCGACGAACGAGTGTTGTCGGCCTATCTAGGCTGATCTATCCCGCTGCTGTTGGAACCGCCTGCACGTCTCTCCTCCGCGTCAGGCGTTCCATTTCCCCACGGCGCATCGCGCGCCGTTTTAAGCTGTCCTTCGGGACGGCTTCTTCTTTTCTGGGGCGATCCCGAGACAGGAGGTTGTGTGTGAAGGGTTCCGCCTACTCCGTCATTTCTATTGCTTGCGGCTCAATGCCCTCAGCCTGCAAAAATCGATTGAACAGTTCTTGCTCGGCCCTGTATGGTCCAGCCATGTGCTGGCTACGGAAAAATGCAGAGAGATAGCCGGCGACACCGTGGCAGAGATCGACGAGAACGTCCTCAACATGTCGCCGTGTCGCTTCACGGAAGGCATCGACCGACGCGTCAGAACTATGGTGGGTTTGGAAGAAATAGTTCACGCCGTACGGGGACCCATGCACGATCTCCGAAGACACCGAATAGAGGTTTGCATATGCTCCGAGTAAGCGGCCTCCTGCCTTGCTACCCGCCAATTCCCCAATCCGTCTAATTCGGCTCGCGGTGTCCAGTACGCACCACTCCCGCGATGCCCCCTTGGCTAAGAACTCTGCGAACTCCGTCTGTGCTTCGTCATAGCAAGATTCGGATCGCAAGGTTAGTGAAAAATCGCCGTTTCCCACTGAACGATTGAATTCTCTCCATGACCGGTACTTAACCCAGCGAACTGCTCGCTCCGCGACCGTATCGTCTTCGACCACCAAATAGGCGGCATTGATGAACGACTCCACGGCGCTGCGGGCAATCGGATAGAGATCACGAACGGCAATTCCGCGCCAATCAGAGCACTTCAACACTGTATTCGTCGATTGTCCGGCACACATGGCGATGTGCTGCGAGGTCTTCTTCTTCGCCTCGCCCATTGAGCAAGAGAGTAACTCGCCTCGGAAAGTTGTCGGACCTTGCGTCCCAACAAACAGAGTGAGGTTAAGCAACTCCAGTTGCGATTGCAGGATCGACGACAGCAACTCAATCTTCTCGTTAACTTTAACCATCCAAGGTATTCCCTCGTGAAGAGTTGCAGTGGCGTGGACACCAAACTATCGAGCTGGCTGGGAAAGTCCGGCCCCAGTTTCCTTGTTCGCGGCGGCCTAGTAATTGGCCGACCGCGCAGTTGGTCGGCGATGGATCGGCCGTTATGAATCGGTCACAACCTATGGCTTGTTGTTATGCGGGGGGGAGAGTCTTGGCGAGCTTCGCTAGCATCTTTTCATCCGATTTCACCCGGCGATCCAGTTTTTTCAGGTCTTCCTCGGCGGCAAGGTCTTCCGGCTTGATACCGCGTTGCCCCAGCATGTTGCGCACGCTCTCGTTGTTCTTCACATGCTCATGCGTAATCGCGGGCTCCCCTCGCATACTGGCCTGCTCCACATTGTGATTGGTCATCTCCGTGGCGAGGTTTTTGGCGGCAATCGTCAGCGTGGGCAAAAAGTCCGCGAGCGGACGGCTTTTCACAATGCCGTATCTGTCCTTCATAGCCTGAGTCGTATGTCCGCCGAAAAGCGCTTCATCGCCTTTGGAACGGATGCGGCCAAAACCGGCATCGTCCACGCCGCGCTCGAAGATGTTTTGCGATAGCGTCTTTTCCGATTCCCTCAGCCGGTCGCGGGCTTCCATGCGCGCTTGCAGTCGCATGCGGTCTTCAACCAGTTCCTGCTTGCGGGTTTGCAGGGCAAAGTAACTCTGCGCAAAGGCGATTTCGGCTTTGCGCGGGTCCCCGTTCTGGGCGATCAGATAGCAGGCGTAACGGGTAAGCATGAAATCATCGATTTCACGTTCTCCGCCTTTGCCATGGACGATCAATTTCGTGACGCCACGAAAATGATCGGAAACCCCATGGCCAGAGGTTTCGCAGGAGTCCATGGCGCGCTGGATGGCGGTTTGAAAATTCTCCCAGCGGACATAACCCAGAGGGGCTTGCAGATCACGGGCGAACCAGAATTCGATGCCTTCCGCATCGGCGCGCTGCGCGGCGGCCTCAAGGTTGTGCTGCAAGGCTTGTAACTGTTTATCCATGACATGGTCTCCATTGCGCGAGTTCGATCCGGCTTTCCGTGGTTGCCATTTCACTGCCCCGAGATATGCAGATTGGAATTTTGTGGACGGTGAAGTCTAGCAGTGACCACGATGGTATCGGCCAAGCCGCCGAATGGTGACAACGGCCGAGAAGCGGGATAGCGAATTTCCATCCCCGATCAGCGCAGTCGGGAAAGAGCGGGCATCGCCCGGTCAGGTCGAAGGTTCGCTAAGGGGGAGCCCAGCCGAAGCGAATCATTATTCCCCTCAGGCCGTCTTTCGGGACGGCCTTTTGTTTTTCTTCGCCTGCTCCGGTTCCTCCTGCTCCCGCAAGGACCCCCAGGTGTATTCGATATGCCGCCGCATGGCGGCGCGGGCTTCTTCGGGCTGGCGGCTCTTGATTGCCTGCCAGACAGCCAAGTGCTGTTCCATCAGATGGCCGGCAGTGATGCCTGCCTGGTCGTGCATGCGGGTGAGGTTGAGGGCGATGTGTTCTCGCAGCATGCGGATCAGGCCGGCGTGCAGGAAGCGGAACATGCTGTTGTGGGATGCCTCGGCAATGGCTTCGTGGAAGTCAGCGTCGGCGCGGGCTTCTTCGCGGCGGTCACCGGCTTTGTAGGCCTTGGTGAGGCGCTTCACCACATCGCCGATGTTTTTCAGATCGGCCCGCGTCGCACGTTGGGCGGCGAAGTGGGCGGTGGCGCATTCCAGTTCCAGACGGAATTCCAAGGTGTCCCAACGGAGTTCCGGGTGATCGGCGACGAGTTGTCGCCAGGGTGATGCGAGGCCGGCTTGCAGTCGGTCGGTCACGTAGACGCCGCTGCCCTGGCGGCTCACCAGCATGTCGCGCGCGGCCAGACGGGAGATGGCTTCGCGCACCGTGGCGCGGGAGACGTTGAACTCTTCGGCCAGGGTTCGTTCTGCCGGAATCCGCATGCCGGGCGCCCAACTGCCGTCGAGCAGACGCTCCTCGAAGCGTTTTTGCACTGCGTTAACTATCCCGGTTGTTCGGCTATTTGCCATGGGTTCTCCTGTGGAAGTCTTGTGCCGCGCGGACTTTCATTCGCTCAAATAAATTGGTCAGACCAGTTTTGTCGGAACTTTAGATGTCTCCATTATTCGCGTCAATTTCCGGCCTGCCGTCCGCCTGCCGGATTCGATGGAGACATACGATGGAATCCCGCTCATATCCAGCAGCGCCTAAACAGGTCTATCTGTTCGGTACTTGCCTGATCGATCTGTTCGTGCCCGAAGCGGGCATGGACGCCTTGCGCGTGCTCGAACGCCTGGGCATCGAAGTGGATTTCCCCATGGGCCAAAGCTGCTGCGGCCAGCCCGCCTATACCAGCGGCAAGGAAGAATCCGCCCGCACCGTGGCTGCCGCGCAGATGGCTTTGTTCGGCGAAGATCGGCCCATTGTCGTGCCTTCCGGTTCCTGCGCCGGCATGATGCGCCACCACTGGCCGCGCCTGTTTGCCGACGATCCTGTGCTTGGCCCCCGCGCCCGTGAGATTGCCGAGCGCACCTTTGAACTGACGGAATTTCTGGTGGAAGTGCTCAAGGTGGATTTCGCCGCGCTCCAGCAGCAAAGCGCCAAGCCGGTGAAGGTGGCGCTGCATACCTCTTGCTCCGCCCGCCGCGAAATGGGCACCCGCGTCCATGGCCTCAAGCTGCTGGAACAACTGCCCGGCGTGGAGCTGGTGGAGCACAAGAACGAGTCCGAATGCTGCGGCTTCGGCGGCGTGTTCTCGCTCAAGCATCCGGAAATCTCGGGCGCCATGGTGGCCGACAAGACCGCTGCCGTTGAGGCCACCGGCTGCGACCAACTGGTTTCCGCCGACGTGGGTTGCCTCTGCAACATTGGCCATGCCGCCGAACATCAGGGCAAGAAACTCAAGGTGGAACATTTGGCGAGCTTCCTCGCCCGCCGTATTTGCGGAGGTGAAGCATGAGTGCTCGCGACAACATCCTTGCCAAGCTCCGTTCCGCTCTGGCCAAGGGCGACAACGATATCGCCATGCCGCCGGTGCAGGACTACTACGCGACCTTGCCGTCCCAGGATCGGGCAGCGCGCGTCAAGCTACTGCGTAGTTTGCTGGAAGTCTCCCACGCGGAAGTGATCGTCGCCGGCGCTTCCGCATGGCCGGCCTTGGTGGCCGCACGTCTGGGCGAACTGGGCGTGCGCCGCCTTGCCCTCACCCTTGCTGCGCCTGAGTCCGCGCAGCTTTCCCAAGCCCTGGAAGGCAAGGTGACTGTGGTGCCCTTCGACCGTTCCATCGATGCCTGGAAGCAGGACCTCTTCGACACTGTGGACGCGGGCTTCACCGTGGCCGATAGCGCCATCGCTGCCACCGGCACGTTGATCCTCAAATCTTCTCCCGACTTGCCTCGCAGCCTGTCCCTGGTGCCGCCTCTGCACGTGGCGCTGGTGCGGGCCGAAAACATTCACGATCACATGTTCGCTGCCGCTGCCGCCGAGCAATGGGCCGACGGCCTTCCGACCAATCTGGTCATGGTGTCCGGCCCTTCCAAGACTTCCGACATTCAGCAGACCCTCGCCTATGGGGCTCACGGCCCGAAGCAGATGCTGGTGGTGATCGTCCATGAAGGCGCGAATATGGGAGCGGCGGCATGAGCGGTCAAACCCTGCACTTCGTTCCCTCGGTGGATTTCAAGGCCCGCTCCCGCGAAGCCTTGCAGGACGCCAAGCTGCGCCAGAACTTCCGTGGCGCCATGGATTTCCTGCGTGGCAAGCGCAGCGCCCAGTTCCCCGACGAAAACGAACTGGAAGCCCTGCGCGATCTGGGCGAAGCCATTCGCAAGAACGCCCTGCGCAAGCTGCCGCAATTGCTGGAAACCCTGGAAGCCAAGCTCACCGCCAACGGTGTGAAAGTGCACTGGGCCGAAACGGCGGAAGAAGCCAACGCCATCATCCACGGCATCGCTCAATCGCGCCGCGCCAAGTCGGTGATCAAGGGCAAGTCCATGGCCAGCGAGGAGATCGAACTCAACGATTACCTCGGCGAGCGCGGCATCACCTGCATCGAGTCGGACATGGGCGAATACGTGGTGCAACTGGCCCACGAAAAGCCCTCCCACATCGTCATGCCGGCGATCCACAAAACCAAGGTGGACATCGCCGAGCTGTTCCATGAAGAGATCCCCAACACGCCCTACACCGAGGACGTGGACGAGCTGATCCAGATCGGCCGCAAGACCCTGCGCCAGATGTTCGCCCAGGCGGACGTGGGCCTCTCTGGCGTCAACTTCGCCATCGCCGAAACCGGCACGATGTGGCTGGTGGAAAACGAAGGCAATGGCCGCCTTTCCACCACCATCCCCGACACGCACATCGCCATCATGGGCATCGAGAAGGTGGTGGAAAAGCTGGAGCACGTGATCCCCCTCGCCAGCCTGCTCACCCGCTCCGCCACGGGCCAGGCCATCACCACCTACTTCAACCTGATCTCCGGCCCCCGCCGCAACGGCGAGCTGGACGGCCCCACCGAAGTCCATCTGGTGCTGCTGGACAATGGTCGCACCCAGGCCTACGCCGACGAGCAACTGCGCGCCACGCTCCAGTGCATCCGCTGCGGTGCCTGCATGAACCACTGCCCCGTGTACGCCCGCCTGGGCGGCCACGCCTACGGCACGGTCTATCCCGGTCCCATCGGTCAGATCATTTCGCCCCACCTGCTGGGCCTCGACAACACCCGCGATCTGCCTACGGCGTCCAGCCTGTGCGGCGCTTGCGCCGAAGTGTGTCCGGTGCGCATCCCCATTCCGCAATTGCTGATCCGTCTGCGCACGGAAGCCGAGCGCAATCCCGGCGAAGCGGTGGAGCATCGCCTGCAAGGCCAAGGCGCCGGCTACACCTTGGGACAGCATTTGGTCTGGCAATTCTGGACCGGCGCCTACGCTCATCCCGCAATGCACCGCGCCTTCCGCTGGCTCGCCACGCGCCTGCGCAACTTCACGCCGAAAAAACAAATGGGTTGGACGCGCTTCCGCACGCCTTTGAAACCAGCGCCCAAGAGTCTTCACGAGTTGATTGCCAATCGGCAAAAGCGACCCTGGAAAGCCCTATGAACGATTTGATTTCCGCCCTGCGGAAAATCCTTCCTGCGCCCCAAGTCATCACCGACGAGCTGCGGCGCCTCGCCTGGGGCACTGACGCCAGCTTCTATCGCCTGGTGCCGCAAGTGGTCGCCCTGGTGGAGAACGAAGCCGAGGTCATCGCCGTGCTGGACGTGGCGCGGCGCTTCGCCATGCACCTGACTTTCCGCGCTGCCGGCACCAGCCTCTCCGGTCAGGCCGTGACCGACGGCATCCTGGTGCTGATCGGCGAAGGCTTTGCCACCTGCGAAATCGCCGCCGATCACCAGAGCGTGTGCCTCGGTCCCGGCATTGTCGGCGGCGAGGTGAATCGTCGTCTCGCGCCTCTCGGTTGCAAGATCGGCCCAGACCCGGCTTCCATCGCCACCTGCAAGATCGGCGGCATCGCCGCCAACAACGCTTCCGGCATGTGCTGCGGCACGGCCCAGAACAGCTATCGCACCCTGCTCGGTCTGCGCGTGGTGTTTGCCGACGGCGCCGTGCTGGATACGGAGGACGCCGCCAGTATCGCCGCCTTTCGCCGAAGCCATGCCGAACTGCTGGCCGAGGTGGATGCCATCGCCCGCGCCGCGCGTGAAGATGCCGAGATGGCCGCCCTGATCCGGCGCAAGTACAAGATCAAGAACACCACGGGCTACAGCCTCAACGCCCTGGTGGATTTCGCGGACCCCATCGACATCCTCGCCCACCTGATGATCGGCTCCGAAGGCACGCTGGGTTTCATCTCCCGCATCACTTACCGCACGGTGCCTGAGCACGCCCACAAGGCCAGCGCCCTGGTGTTCTTCCCGGACATCGCCTCGGCCTGCCAAGCGGTGATCGAGCTGAAGAAGCTCCCCGTGTCAGCGGTGGAAATCCTCGACCGGGCTTCCCTGCGCTCCGTGGAAAACAAGGCCGGTCTGCCTGCGGTCATCAAGACCTTGGGCGCGGGCGCTTCGGCCCTGCTGATCGAAGTGCGGGCGGAAGACGCGGAACAATTGCAGTCCCTGGCAAGCCAGGTGCTGTCTGCCTTGGCGGCCTTCGAAACCGTAGAAGCCGCCCGCTTCTCCACGGACCCTGCCGAGTGCGAAGTATTCTGGAACGTCCGCAAAGGCACCTTCCCCAGCGTCGGTGCCGTGCGCAAAACCGGCACCACGGTGATCATCGAAGACGTGGCCTTCCCGGTGGAGCGTTTGGCCGAGGCGACGCTGGATCTGCAAGCCCTGTTGCACAAGCACGGCTACGACGAAGCCATCATCTTCGGCCACGCGCTTGAAGGCAATCTGCACTTCGTCTTCACTCAGGATTTCGGCATCGAAGCCGAGGTGCTGCGCTATCAGCGTTTCATGGACGACGTGGCGCAACTGGTGGCCGGAAAGTACGAAGGTTCCCTCAAGGCCGAGCACGGCACGGGCCGCAACATGGCGCCCTTCGTGGAACTGGAGTGGGGCAGGGAAGCGACGCAACTGATGCGCCGCATCAAGGCCGCCTTCGATCCCTTGGGACTGCTGAATCCCGGCGTGATCCTCAACGACAACCCTCACGCCCACCTGGAAAACCTCAAGCCGCTGCCCGCTGCCAACGGGCTGGTGGATAAGTGCATCGAGTGCGGCTTCTGCGAGCCCCAGTGTCCGTCCCATCGGTTGACCTTGTCGCCCCGTCAGCGCATCACCAGCTGGCGCGAGCTGTCACGGCGCGACCGGGCCGGCGAAGCGGTCGGCAGCGTGGGCGACGACTATCTCTACATGGGCATGGATACCTGCGCTGGATGTGGTCTGTGCTCCACCGCTTGCCCGGTGGGCATCGACACCGGCGGCTTGATCCGCGAACTGCGGGGCGAGCGGCAGGGTGCCGTCGCCAAGGCTGTGGGCGGCTTCGTGGCGGAGCATTTCGGTATGGTGGCCGGTGCTGCGCGGACTGCCCTCAAGCTCGGCCATGCGGCGGCCTCTGTGATGGGGGATGGGTTTGTGGAGTGGGTCAGTGGTGGCGCTTGGCGGAAGGGCATGCCGGAGGCTGCGGTTCGCATCGAAGCTCAACTCGCCACCGTTCGCCCTGAGGTATCGAAGGGTGAGCGAACGGGGACCGCATCGGGGCTTCGATACCTCAGCCCGAACGGAGCCAACACCGCGCGTACAGCCGACCCCATCATCTACTTCCCCACCTGCGCCAACCGCATCTTCGGCGGCGCGGTGGAAGGCGAAGTCAGCTTGCCCGAAACCATCACCACCCTCCTGCACCGTGGCGGCTACGAAGCCCGCCTGCCCGAAGACTTCAACAACCTCTGCTGCGGCCAATCCCTCGCCAGCAAAGGCCTGACCGAAGCCGCCGACGCATCCTCCGCCAAGCTGGAGGCCGCGTTGATGGCCGCCAGCGAAGGTGGCAAGTATCCGGTGGTGATGGACGCCAGTCCCTGCGCCGCCCGCATGAAGGAAAAACTCAAGGACAGGCTGCGCGTGCTCGATTTCCCCGAGTTCGCCGAAGCAGCCCTGTTGCCCCGCCTGCGCATTCAGAAGCAGCCCGGCCCCGTCGCACTGCATCTGAATTGCAGCGCCCGCCGCCAAGGCGAGGAAGCGGTCATGCACCGCCTGGCCTCCGCCTGCGCCGAACAAGTGGTCGTGCCGGCATCCGTGAAGTGCTGCGGCTTCGGCGGCGATCGGGGTTTCGCCGTGCCGGAATTGAATACCCACGCCCTGCGCCACATTCATGAAGAGCTGCCCAGCGACTGTGGCTGCGGCGTGTCTTCCAACCGTACCTGTGAACTGGGGCTCACCGCCGAAACGGGCCGCCCCTACCGTTCCATTGCCTGGCTGCTGGAGCTTTGCAGCCGAGATACGCAGGGGTGCGTATGAGTCGTCTTTCGATGTTTTTCCCGTTGTCAGACCAAACCTAGATCCGAGAGGAGAACAACGCCATGCAACCTTGGCTGCAAGTCTACGATCCGCTGGGCAACCTCTGGTTGTCCTCGTTGATCGCTGTATTACCCATCGCCTTCTTTTTCTTCGCGCTGACGGTGCTGCGCCTGAAAGGGCATATCGCCAGCACCATCACGGTCGCCATTGCACTGGCCGTGGCGGTGTTCTTCTACAAGATGCCGGTGGAAATGGCGCTCGCTTCGGCAGGCTTCGGCTTTGCCTACGGCTTGTGGCCCATCGCGTGGATCATCCTCGCGGCGGTGTTCCTCTACAAGGTGACGGTGAAGACCGGCCAGTTTGAGATCATCCGTGCGTCCGTGGTGTCCATCACCGACGACCAGCGCTTGCAGATGCTGCTGGTGGGCTTCTCCTTCGGTGCCTTCCTGGAAGGTGCGGCGGGCTTTGGTGCGCCGGTGGCCATCACCGCTGCCCTGCTGGTGGGCCTGGGCTTTAATCCGCTCTACGCCGCCGGTCTGTGCCTGATCGCCAACACCGCTCCCGTAGCCTTCGGCGCCATGGGTATCCCCATCACCGTGGCCGGTCAGGTCACGGGCATCGACGCCTTCAAGATCGGCCAGATGGCCGGTCGCCAGCTGCCCTTGCTGTCCATCATCGTGCCCTTCTGGCTGGTGATGATCATGGACGGCGTGCGCGGCGTGAAAGAAACCTGGCCCGCCATCCTGGTGGCCGGCGTGTCCTTTGCCATCACCCAGTTCTTCACCGCCAACTTCGTCGGACCCGAGCTGCCGGACATCACCTCCGCCCTGGTCAGCCTGATCTGTCTGGCAACCTTCCTCAAGTTCTGGAAGCCGAAGCGCATCTTCCGCTTTGACGACAAGCACCATCCAGAAGTGGGCGAGGACGACAAGCACACCACGGCTCAAGTTTTCAAAGCCTGGTCGCCCTTCGTCATCCTCACCATCATGGTCACCCTCTGGAGCCTGAAGCCCTTCAAGGCCCTGTTCGGCAAGGGCGGCGCCCTGGAAGGCACCATCCTCAAGTTCTCCGTGCCCATGCTGGACAAGCTGGTGATCAAGGTGCAGCCCATCGTCACTGCGGTAAAGCCTTACGAGGCGCTCTACAAGCTGGACCTGCTGTCCGCCACCGGCACCGCCATCTTCATCGCCGCGATCCTGTCCATGATCGTGCTGAAGATGAAGCCCCTGGAAGGCATCAAGGCACTGGGCGAAACTGTGTCCGAACTGAAGCGTCCCATCTATTCCATTGGCATGGTGTTGGCCTTCGCCTTCGTCGCCAACTACTCGGGCCTGTCTTCCACTCTGGCGCTGTTGCTGGCCGGTACCGGCGTGCTGTTCCCCTTCTTCTCGCCCTTCCTGGGCTGGATGGGGGTGTTCCTCACCGGCTCCGATACCTCGTCCAACGCCTTGTTCTGCTCGCTACAATCCACCACCGCTCAGCAGATCGGCGTGAACGACACGCTGTTGGTGGCGGCCAATACCACGGGCGGCGTGACAGGCAAGATGATCTCTCCCCAATCCATGGCCGTGGCTTGCGCCGCAGTCGGCATAGTGGGCAAGGAGTCCGACCTGTTCCGCTTTACCGTGAAGCACAGCCTGTTGTTTGCCACCCTGGTGGGTTTCATCACCATGGCTCAGGCCTACATCTTCACCGGCATGTTGGTAGCGCATTGAAGGGACGCCCGCCTTGCTCTACAAATACGGAATTGGGCGGGCGTCTCCTTGCCGCATGAAGAGGGATTTAGAACATGGATAGCTTGCGTGCTTTGTACCAATGGTCGGAAAAAAGCTTTTGGAATTCGCTGACCAAGAAGCTATGCAGCTTTCTGTTGGTGCCTCTCTTCACCCTGATCTATCTGGGTATCTACGTCAGCCAGAAGAGCAGCGTCGAGGCAGCCATCGCTGCTGCCGGAATCTCTCCGTCAGCGGCGAAGGCCATTGCCGATTCCCTGGACACTGGCCTCTACGCCATGATCGGACTGACCGTGTTCGTCATGGCGGTGGCCGTGGCCCAGGTGCTTTACCTGCGTTTCCTCATCGTTCGTCCGGTGAAAACCATCACCGGCATCTTCGATGAAATTTCCCGGGGTGAAGGCGACTTCTCCCGGGATCTTCCCCTGATTACCTGGGACGAGTTCCGTGACTTGGCTCAGAGCTACAACAGCTTCGCTGAGAAGATGCGTCAGATCATCTCCGAGGTGCGGCGTTCCAGCATTTCCATCGCCTGCGAAGCAGTGCGGGTGCAGACCACCGTCGGCCAAACCGGCGCTACTGCGCGAGAGCAGGGCGAGCTTTCCGAACGAGTGTTCACCTCCAGCACCGAGTCCACCCAAGCTATCGGCGAGGTGTCCCAAAGTACCCATGTGATTTCCGGTGCCACCGAGCACAACCTCGCCAATGCGCGGGAATCCCTGGCAGAAATGCGTTCCATCGCCGACAAGATCAGCGCGATGGGCGAAAAGATGATCCAGTCCAATCGCACGGTGGATGACCTTTCCCGCCGTTCCAAGAGCATTCATGAGATCGCCACCCTCATCCGCGAAGTGGCGGAGCAAACCAATCTGCTGGCCCTGAACGCCGCCATCGAGGCGGCCCGCGCCGGCGAGGCGGGGCGCGGCTTCGCCGTGGTGGCCGACGAAGTGCGCAAGCTGGCCGAACGCGTGGATACGGCCTCCAGCGATATCACCGGCAATATCGGTTCAATGCTGTCATTGGTGGAAACCACCCGCGCCGAGAACGAAGTCATCAGCGCCGACGTGGCCCAGACCCAGGAAGTGGTGAGCCGTTCGTCTGCCCAGTTTGAAGTGATGGTGCAGGACTTCGAGCGGACTGGCGAACAGCTACTACGCATCAGCGCAGCCATGGAGCAGTTGTCCTCCACCAACACTTTGGTGCACGGCAACGTGACCCGGGTCCACGAGCTCTCGAACACAGCCGCCGGCCTCATGAAGACCAGCGAGGAAAGCACCACCGAATTGTCCGTGGCCACCGAGGGCGTGCTGGAACTGGTGTCCCGTTTCAAGATTGGCAAGGGACGTTTTGACCAGTGCGTAGAGGTCGTCCGTAGTTTGCGCGACGGCCTGCAAAGGGAGTTGGAGGCCATGGCGGCCAAGGGCATCGACGTTTTCGACCGGAACTACCGCCCTATCGGCAAGACCGTGCCGCAGAAGTACGAGGTGTGCTGGACCGAGGAATACATCCGCCGCTGCCAGCAACTGCTGGAAGACACCCTGGCCGCCTTCCCCGCCGCCACCTACGCCGTAGGTGTTAATACGGATGGCTACCTGGCCGCCCATAACTTAAAGTTTTCTCGCCCCCTGACCGGGAACGATGCCGTCGATCTGGTGGCAAACCGTACCCGCCGCAAGTTTGATAATCCTGGCGAACTGCGAGCGGCCCGCAATACCCTGCCTCTGCTGGTGCGTACTTACCTGCGTGACACCGGCGAGATTCTTTGCGATCTCGCCATGCCCATCCAGGTAAATGGCCGCCTCTGGGGCAACGTGCGGGTCGGTTGCCAGATGGAGGTGTTGGCTGGGTAAGCTTGGCCGCGCAGCAGTCGAACCGCTGTCCGCCAGTTATCCGCTGCCAGTGCCATACGCAATCGGTATGGCCTGCCCGCCGAATTTGTATTGGACCCCTTGAATGGGGTTTGCATAGCATTGCCCTCCGACAGAGAACACTTCTTCCAACCCGAGGAACATTGATGAAATCCATCCGCAGCATCCTGGTTGCCAATCGAAGCGAAATCGCCATCCGCGTCATGCGGGCCGCGTCGGAATTGGGCATCCGCACCGTGGGCATTTACTCCAACGAAGACCGCTTCGCCCTGCATCGCTTCAAAGCGGACGAAAGCTATCTCGTCGGCGACGGCAAGAAGCCCATCGGCGCCTACCTGGATATTCCGGACATCATTCGTGTCGCCAAACTGGCGAAGGTGGACGCCATCCACCCCGGCTACGGCTTCCTCTCCGAGAACCCAGACTTCGCCGAAGCCTGTGCCGAGGCCAGCATCGCTTTCATTGGCCCCAAGCCGGAGGTGATGCGCGAGCTGGGCAACAAGGTGGCCGCCCGCGCCCTGGCCGAAAAGGTCGGCGTGCCCGTGGTGCCCGCCACTGGCGCACTGCCCTACGACATGGAAGAGTGCCGCAAGCAGGCCGAGAAGATCGGCTACCCCATCATGCTCAAGGCGAGCTGGGGTGGCGGTGGTCGCGGCATGCGCGCCATCAACAACGAATCCGAACTGGCCCCCGCCATCGAAGTGGCCCGGCGCGAAGCCGCCGCCGCTTTCGGCAACGACGAGGTCTATCTGGAAAAGATGGTGGTCCGCGCCCGCCACGTGGAAGTGCAGGTGATGGGCGATACCCACGGCAACCTGGTCCACCTGTTCGAGCGCGACTGCTCTGTGCAGCGTCGCAACCAGAAGGTCGTCGAGCGCGCGCCTGCGCCCTATCTCTCGGAGGAGCAACGCCAGTCCCTCTGCGCCTCGGCCCTCAAGCTCGCCGCCGGCGTGAACTACACCCACGCCGGCACTGTGGAATTCCTCATGGATGCCGACACGGGCAACTTCTACTTCATCGAAGTGAATCCCCGCGTCCAGGTCGAGCACACAGTGACGGAAGAAGTCACCGGCCTCGACATCATCAAGGCCCAGATCCGCGTCACCGAAGGCGGCAAGATCGGCAGCGACGACTACTTGCCTGAGCAGAAGAACATCCGCCTCTCCGGCCACGCCCTGCAATGCCGCATCACCACCGAGGATCCGGAGAAGAACTTCACCCCCGACTACGGCAAGCTCACCGCCTACCGCAGCGCCGCCGGTGCCGGCATCCGCCTCGATGCAGGTACCGCCTACACCGGCGCCGTGATCACGCCCTTCTACGACTCGTTGCTGGTGAAGATCACCGCTCGCGGCCATGACCCCGAAGAGGCCATCCGCCGCATGGATCGCGCCCTGCGCGAGTTCCGCATCCGTGGCGTCACCTCCAACCTGGCCTTCGTCGAGAACGTCATCGCCCATCCGCTGTTCAAGAGCGGCGAATGCACCACCCGCTTCATCGACACCACGCCGGAACTGTTCACCTTCAAGCCCCGCCGCGACCGGGCCTCACGCCTGCTCAAGTTCGTCGGCGAGGTGGTGGTGAACGGCAATCCCGAGATGAAGGGTCGCGCAGCACCCGTTCATCCTCTGTCCAGGCCTCTGCTGCCCCAAACGGACCTCACTGTGCCGCCGCAATCGGGCAGCCGCGACAAGTTGAAGGAACTCGGTCCCGAGAAGTTCGCCCAGTGGATGCGCAACGAAAAGCGCATCCTGCTCACTGACACGACGATGCGCGATGCCCACCAATCCCTATTCGCCACGCGCATGCGCACGGCGGACATGGTGGCCGTCGCCCCCCATTACGCCCGTCTGCTGCCGGAGCTCTTCTCCATGGAATGCTGGGGCGGCGCCACCTTCGACGTGGCCATGCGCTTCCTGAAGGAAGACCCCTGGCAGCGCCTCACCCAGTTGCGCGCCGCCGTGCCCAACGTCCTGTTCCAGATGCTGCTGCGGGCCTCCAACGCCGTCGGCTACACCAACTACGCGGACAACGTGGTGCGCTACTTCGTCCAGCAAGCGGCCAAGAACGGCATGGACATCTTCCGCGTCTTCGACTCCCTGAACTGGGTGGAGAACATGCGCGTTGCCATGGACGCTGTGATCGAAGCCGGCGCCGTCTGCGAAGGCACCATCTGCTACACCGGCGACTTGTTCGACCCGGCTCGACCCAAGTACAACCTCAAGTACTACGTGGGCATGGCCAAGCAACTGGAGAAGGCCGGCGCCCACATCATCGGCCTCAAGGACATGGCCGGCGTCTGCCGTCCCGCCGCTGCCCGCGCCCTGGTCAAAGCCCTGAAGGATGAAGTGGGCCTGCCCATCCACTTCCACACCCACGACACCAGCGGCGGCGCCGTCGCCAGTGTGCTGGCTGCCGTCGAAGCCGGCGTGGACGCGGTGGACGGTGCCATGGATGCCATGAGCGGCCTCACCTCCCAGCCGAGCTTAGGCGCCATCGTCGCCGCCCTCGAACACACCGAGCGCGACTCGGGCCTCACCTATGGCCGCATCGCGCCCATCTCCCGTTACTGGGAAGGCGTGCGCCAGTTCTACAGCCCCTTCGAGGCGGAAATCCGCTCCGGCACCTCGGACGTGTACCGCCACGAAATGCCCGGTGGCCAATACACCAACCTGCGCGAACAGGCCCGCTCCATGGGCCTGGAACACCGCTGGAACGAAGTGGCCCAGGCCTACGCCGATGTGAATCAGCTCTTCGGCGACATCGTGAAGGTCACTCCATCGTCCAAGGTGGTGGGCGACTTGGCCCTGTTCATGGTGGCCAATGACCTCACCCCCGCCGACGTACAAAACCCCGAGAAGGAAATCTCCTTCCCCGAGTCCGTGGTGTCCATGATGCGTGGCGAGCTCGGCTATCCCGCCGACGGCTTCCCCAAGGATCTGCAAGCCAAGGTGCTCAAGGGGCAACAGCCCATCGAAGGTCGCGTCGGTGCCCACCTACCTGCTGTCGATCTGGACGCGGAGCGCGCCAAGGCCGAGAAGGCCGTGGGTCATCACCTCAACGACACGGATCTCGCCAGCTACCTGATGTACCCCAAGGTCTTTGCCGACTACGCGGATCATCAGCGCAAGTACGGCGACGTGTCGGTGCTGCCGACGCCGGTCTTCTTCTACGGCCTGCATGAGCGGGATGAGATGGCGGTGGACATCGACAAGGGCAAGACCCTGGTGGTGCGCCTGACCGGCCAGACTCAGGTGGATGATGAAGGCGAAGTGAAGCTGTTCTTTGAACTCAACGGCCAGCCCCGTCCCATGCGGGTAGGCAAGGCCGGGCTGGAGGGGGCGAAGAAGGCCCATCCGAAAGCCGACGAGGGCAATCCCAACCACGTGGCTGCGCCTATGCCGGGCGCGGTTTCCACCGTGGCGGTGAAGCCGGGGCAGAAGGTGAGCAAGGGCAGTCCGCTGGTGTCCATCGAAGCCATGAAGATGGAAACCGCCATCACCGCCGACCGGGATGCCACCGTGGTCAAGGTCTTGGTGCATCCGGGGGATCGGGTCGAGCCCAAGGATTTGTTGGTTGAGTTGGCCTGACTCGGATGAATCCGACGCGGCCTTTCCAGTATCCGAAACCTGTCCTATATAAGTAGGGAATCCCTTGAAGGTAAGGAGGCTCTATAGAGTGTCCATGGCAATAACGGAGACCGTGTAGTACTTCCGTGGGGCCACCCCCCCACTTCATTGGCGCACTCCGCCAACAAAACGCCGCGTAATTGCGGCGTTTTTCGTTTGAAGGGTCGGTAGCGCTGTGGACTATGCTGGGGATAGTAGGGCGTAGTTTTCCCGCAGTTTTCCGTGTGATCCTCCCGGCCCCGTGAGGCGAAAGGAAACAACAAAACGCGCGACTTGCATCAGACCTTATCGGAGTAGCCCAGACCAGAATTCCCCGCCCGTTTTTCAGCCTGATTTGCGGGTAGGACCATGAGTTGTTGTGAATGAAGAATCAGAAAGTCCCTATTTCAACTAGGTATTACTTTCACCTAGCATCCAGGGCGTGCTATTTGGGTAACTTTCACAAAAATAATTTTTAAGTCTGAGGGGTTGTAAATGACTATCTATCAACGACTAATGCTGCTGGTGGGCTCCGCGATCGCCGGCATGTTGTTCCTGGCGGGGGTCGGCTTCTACCAGATGGGACGGGTGTACGAGGCGGCCAATTTCGGCAACGTCAACGTGGTACCGAGTCTTGAGGTGTTGAACAAGGCCATGCTGGAATTCGGCCATATCCGCGTTCGGATTTATCGCCATGTGCTCAATTCCGAGCAAAGCGTGATGAAAGAGCTCGATGAGAAGATCAAGGAATCTCGGGCCGGGGTGGAAAAAGCCTTCAAGGACTACGACCCCGCTCTGATCGCAGACGCCAAAGATAAGGCGGGGCTGGAAGCCGATAAAGCCGCCTACGCGGAATACATCAAAGGCGTAGACCACATTCTTGAACTCTCACGGGCTGAACGCAAAGACGAAGCACGGGACTTGCTGACCAAATACGCTGCGCAAGCGGAAAAGCTGAACGACGCGTTCGTGGCCCACATGCAGTACAACGACGACCTGGGAGAGAAGACCGCAGTGGAGGGCGCCGCGACCAAATCCTTCGCCACCGTAATGAGCGCGGTGGTTTGTCTGGTCGGTATTGGCGTTCTGGTTGCTATTGGCACTTTCACCGTGCGCACCATGAATGCCAAGCTGGAAGAAGCCAACAGCGTCGCGAACCGCGTCGCTTCCGGTGATCTCACTGCGCATCCGGTGTCCGATTCCGGTGACGAGATAGGCCTGTTGATTCGGTCCCTGGAAAAGATGCGTGTGGAATTGTCCAAGACCATCCGCGACGTGGTGGGCGAGGCGAACGAAGTGGCCACCTCGGCGACCCATTTGTCTACTGCCGCACAGCAAGTGACTACGAGCACGCAAAGCCAGGCTTCATCCACGTCTTCCGCCGCCGCTGCGGTGGAAGAGCTGACCGTCAGCATCGACCACGTGGGCAGCAGTGCCGAGGATGCCAGCGCCCGTGCCGCAGAAGCCGGTTCCCTGGCTGTGACCAGCGCCCAGGGCGTGGAGTCGGCTTCGGTTCAGATCAGCCAGGTAGCAGAGCGCGTGGAGCATACCGCTGCGCAAATGCAGGTGCTGTCCGAGCAAGTGCAGCAGATCGGCAACATCACCACCGTCATTCGCGAGGTGGCGGACCAGACCAATCTGCTGGCCCTCAACGCCGCCATCGAAGCAGCCCGCGCCGGTGAGCAAGGCCGAGGCTTTGCCGTGGTGGCTGACGAAGTGCGCAAGCTGGCCGAACGTACCACCAGCTCCGTGCAGGAAATCAGTTCCGTCATCGGCAACATTCAGGAAGGCGCCGTCGCAGCGGTGGAGAGCATGCAGTCGAGCCGCGAAGTGGTGACGCAGGTGGTGCATGCTGCCCAGGAAGCCAGCGCCTCCATGAGCAGCATCCGTAGCGCCGCCGAAACCGTGGAAGGCGCCATCACCAACATTTCCTACGCCCTGCGCGAACAACGTGCCACTTCGACCGAGTTGGCGCGGAACGTGGAATCCATTGCCCAGATGTCGGAGGAGAACTCCGCCGCCGTGGCGTCCGTGGCCGATACGGCCAATCGTCTGGTGTCTGTTTCCGACTCCCTCAAGGGATCGGTCTCACGCTTCCGGGTGTGATTCTTTGTCTCACCGTGTCCCCATGTCGCGTTGCGAAGCACATCCAGCCGTTCATGAGGATACGGTTCTGAGGTCGGTTCCATGAGGCACGCGCCGTGAGCCGTGCCGTTGATCGCATCCTCAATGCCTTGCGCCGTGCGCCGGGCCTATCCAAAGAAGAGATCGCCGCCCAGGCCTTCGTCAGTCTCACCACCCTTTCCGGTGGCGGCTACCTGAAGGAGTTGAAGGAGCAGGGCCTCATCTACGTTTCAGGCTGGCGCCGCAATGGCTCCGGCGGATTCACTACCGCGCTCTACAGTCTGGGCAATGTTTCCGACTATCCTCGACCCAAACTCAATGCGGAGAATCGCGATGCCCCCGGCATGGCGCAACTCCTTGCCGTGATCGAGAGGCACGGCCCCATCGACTATCGCGAAGCGGCGCGTCTGTCGGGCCTCTCCATCAATACCGTAAAGAATGCGGGCTATCTGGAAGCGCTGATGGCCCAGAAGAAGATCTACGTCAGTGATTGGCGCCGGGGTCGCAACGGTCCCATGCGGGCGCTTTACGAATCAGGCCAGGCGGCAAATCAGCCCAAGCCGGCCACGTATACACCGGCGCAGAAGTCCGAGTCCTACCGCCGTCGCCTACTTGCGGTATCGGGTGCCGAAAGCATTGCAGCGCAGTTGCGCCTGACCCGGCGTAAGGCCAACGGGGGCTGATGACGGTCTGGACACGGCGCCCCATTCCCCTTGGACATAGCCGCGCGCAATACGCTTTATCGCTGATTTCCGTCGCGATAGCGGGCACATCATTACCACTGCTGATCGCCTGTGCTGTCAGAATGTCTTTACACTACAGTCTAATAAAGACAACGATAGGCAGAGGGTATTGGTCATGAGCTTATCCAGCAAGAAGTTCATTCTGGGTTTTCTGATCGCTGTATCAGCAGGAATCACCGGGCTTACCGCAATTGCGGCACAAAAGACGGCAGCGCCCATCGTCATTGCTCACGTTGCCCCGACCACAGGAAGGTTTTCCCTACACGCCGAAGCTGACCGTCGTGGCGCCGAAATGGCGGTGGACGAATTCAACGCCCGTGGCGGTGTGCTGGGCCGCGAGTTGATTCTTGTGTCCCGCGACCCGACCACCGATGTTCGCGTCGCGAGCAAAGTGGCGGAAGAGCTGATTAGCGAAACCAAGGTGGGTTTCCTGGTTGGGGCGATCAACTCCGGTGTTGCTGCGGCCATGTCTTCCGTCTGCCAACGGCATGGCGTCATTTTCATCAACACCAATTCCTCCGCGCCGTCCGAAGCGGTGGAGAACGCTCATCGCACCAAATTCGTCTTCGACGCCAACGCGGCGAACTACAACCAGACCCTGCTCAAGTACGTCCTGAACGGTCGCCAATCCAAGCGCGTGGTCCTGCTCACCGAGGATGACGAATGGGGCCGTAGCAGCGCCGCCGCATCCCGCACCTACATCACCGCGAATGGGGGCACCGTCGTCGGTGAAGTCAGCGCCCCCGAGACCTTGCCCGATCCCATTGCCATCCTCAAACAAGTGGCGGCCCATGGGGCCGACGTGGTGGCGGTGAACATCAGCGGTGACAATCAGATGAAGCTCTTCGCGCAAATTTCGCCGGAGCTGTTGAAGAAGCAACTTTGGGTAGCCGGCGAGGTTGACTGGGAAGATCTCTATCCCGCGCCCGGCACACCGCGTCCCCTGTTCGGCGTCACCTGGGCCTGGAACCTGAAGACACCCGGTACGGCGGAATTCGTCGCTCGTTATCGAAAACGTTACGGCCACACCCGTCTCGACTATCCCGGCCACGTGACACAGAGCGCCTACCTAGCGACCAAGGCACTACTGGAAGCCGTCCAGAAGGCCGGCACCACGGACAACCACGCCGTTATTCGCCAGTTGGAAAAGTATCGGGCTTCCCCCAAGGAGCGCATGCAGGACGCGGCCGCCTATATGGATCCAGTGAGTCACCATCTGCAGCAGAGTACTTACGTGGCGACATGGCATCCGGCAACGGATCACGCCGAGCGAGGCATCGAAATCTTGAAACACTTGCCTCCGGATCAGGTGCGCTATGACAAAGAGGCGACGACGCGGCTGGAGTCTTTCGACGATACGCCCCATTACGTACCCTGATTCGCACCCTGATTGCCATGAGTTTCGGTCTTATCTTTCGGCTCGCCCTCCTAGTGGTGAGCATTGAACTGGCGGCCTTCGGCGCGTTGGGTTCCTACTACGTGCAAAAGTTCAGCGCGGCGGCCAACGAGGAAATGCGGACCCGGCTCAGCCTAGTGGGCAACATGGTCGCCACCGACGAGCTGCCCATCAGCGTCGTTTCCCAGTTGCACCTGATTGGCGATTTGGTCGGTGCTCCCTATCAGCGAGGCATCGTTGTTGGCGGTAGCGGTCGGGTGATCGTCGCCACCGATCCCGGCGATCTGGGGCGCCCCACGGACAAAATCTCCGGCATCGATCCGCACTGGTTTGACGAGTCGGCACCCAATGAGCAATTCATCGAAGTACGGGATACGTTGACCCGCGTCGCGCATATCCACGCGGACACGAAGGACGCGCCCCTCTATTTTGTTGTCATCACAGTCAGTACGGCGAAACTGAATGCATTGAAGCAATCCATCGCCCTATGGGGCCTGCTCGGTTCCGGTGTGTTCATTCTGCTCACCTCCGCTGCTATCGTTCTCGTGGCCCAGCGCCTCATCACGCGGCGGGTGGCCATGTCTCTTGACGTGCTGAAGGAGGTGGAGAACGGCGCCTTAAATGCCCGCATCCATGTCACTTCCGGCGATGAACTGGGACAACTTCAGACCGGCATCAATTCAATGACCGAGAAGGTTGAGGCCCTGTTGCTGCAACACAAGCGCAACGCGGCGGATATGAAGAAGCAGAAGGATCTGCTGCAATCGGTCATCGAACATGCGCCGGTACGGGTCTTCTGGAAGGACCGGGAATGCCGGTACTTGGGCTGCAACACCTTGTTTGCCAAGGATGCAGGCCTGTCTTGCCCCGACGATCTGATCGGCAAGACCGACTTCGATGCGGCTTGGCGAGAGCAAGCGGATCGCTATCGCGCCGACGATAGGGAAATCATGGAATCCGGCGTACCGAAGCTGGATTTCGAGGAGCCCCAGACCACCAAGGACGGCAGCCGGATTTGTCTCCAGACATCCAAGGTGCCGCTGCGCGACGAAGACGATCAGGTGATTGGTGTGTTGGGCGTCTATAGCGACGTGACCGAGCGCAAGTTGGCACAAAGTCGCCTGGACTATCTAGCCCACCATGACACGCTGACCGGGCTGCACAACCGCTTCACGCTCCATGAGCGCCTGGACCAGGCCCTCGCCTCCGTGCGTCGCGAGCGTCGAACCTTGGCGGTGCTGTTCCTGGACCTGGATCGTTTCAAGACCATCAACGACACCTTGGGCCATGTGATCGGGGACGAGTTGCTGATCCAGGTGGCCAATCGCCTGCGGGAGTGCGTGCGCGAAAGCGACATCGTTGCCCGCTTGGGCGGCGACGAATTCGTCGTGGTGCTGGCCGAAGTGGACAGCCCCGCCACGACGGTTCGCGTGGTGGAAAAAATTCTGAGCATTTTGCGTCAGTCCTACTACATCGATGGCCGCGAACTGCACTCCACGCCGAGCATCGGGGTAGCACTCTATCCCACCGATGGCGAGGACAGCGACACCCTGATGAAGAACGCCGATACGGCCATGTATCAGGCTAAGGCCCAGGGGCGCAACGCCATTCAGTTCTTTGCCGCATCCCAGAACCAATTGGTGCTGGAGCGCATGCAGTTGGAAAACGACTTGCACGCGGCTCTGGAGCAGAGCCAGTTTGAGCTGTACTACCAGGCGCAGATCGACGGTCGCGGCGCCTGCGTCGGCTTCGAGGCGCTGTTACGTTGGCACCATCCCCGGGAAGGCATGGTTTCTCCGGCGCGTTTCATCCCGGTCGCCGAAGACAGCGGCCTGATTCGTCCCATGGGCGAATGGGTCATCGGAGAAGCTTGCCGCCAATTGCGTGCGTGGCGCGACGAGGGACTCATCAACATCACGGTAGCCGTCAATATTTCTGCGGCCCAGTTGCGTTCGTCAACCCTGTTCGCAAGTGTCGAGCAGGCGTTGAAGCAGCACGGCCTATCCGGCCACGACCTGGAACTGGAAGTGACCGAGTCCGTGGCCATGCACGATCCAGAAACCAGCATTCATCAGTTGTTGGCTTTGCGAAATCTGGGCGTGCAGTTGTCCATCGACGACTTCGGCACCGGCTACTCGTCCCTCAGCTATCTCAAGCGTCTGCCCATCCACACGCTCAAGTTGGATCAGTCCTTCGTTCATGACATCGAGAGCGATCCCAACGACGTGGCAATCTGTGCCGCCACCATCGCCCTGGCTCACAACCTGGGCCTCACCGTCGTGGCGGAAGGCGTCGAGACCGTGGCGCAACGGGACTTCCTCACCATGCATCGCTGCGACTATCTTCAGGGCTTCCTCTTCAGCAAGCCGCTGCCGGCAGCGGCAGCGGCTGATTTTGCAAGGGAATGGAAAGAGCCCCGGCCTATTGAGAGACGATTGGCCTAGGCTGCCTGTTTTTGTTGCGCGGCAGTCGCCATCATCAAGCGATTGACGCCGCTCACCAACGCCTTGATGGAAGCGGTAACGATGTTGGCGTCGATGCCGACCCCGAATCGTTCCCGGCCACTTTTGAGGCAAGCCATCTCCACGAAAGCGCAAGCTTGAGCGTCGCCGCTGTGACCCATGGACCGCTCTTCATAACCGCGCACTTCCACCGGCATGTGAAGGGCATCCAGCGCAGCGGCGATGGGTCCGTTGCCGGTGCCTTCGCACACCATCCGTTCTCCGCGCTTTTCCACCGTGAGCCGGATGCCTTGAGCATTGCCTGTCTCGAACAGATGGTGTTCCACGTAGCGTAAGCCGTCGCCCTCGTTGAGGTAGGTGGCGCTGAACAGTTGCCACAAATCCGCCGCGCTCACTTCGGTACCGTGAGCGTCGGTGTGGGCCTGCACCGCAGCGGAGAACTCCACCTGCAAGCGGCGCGGCATCACCACGCCGAATTCGGTCTCCATCAAGTAGGCCACGCCGCCTTTGCCTGATTGGCTATTCACGCGGATCACCGAGTCGTAGCTGCGGCCCACGTCGGATGGATCGATGGGGAGATAGGGCACCTCCCAGATGGCCTCCGCTTGTTGGGATGCCAAGCCCTTCTTAATGGCGTCCTGATGGGAGCCGGAAAACGCCGTGAAGACGAGGTCGCCCACGTAGGGATGGCGCGGGTGGATGGGCAACTGATTGCAATGCTCCACGGTGCGCGCCACGGCGTTGATGTCCGAAAAATCGAGGCCCGGCTCCACGCCCTGGGTGTAGAGGTTGAGGGCGAGGGTCACCAGGTCCACGTTGCCCGTGCGCTCGCCGTTGCCGAAGAGGCAGCCTTCCATCCTGTCGGCGCCCGCCATCAAGCCAAGCTCGGCGGCAGCTACTGCTGTGCCCCGGTCGTTGTGGGGATGGAGACTGAGAACGATGCTGTCTCGGCGGTCGAGGTGTCTGTGCATCCACTCGATCTGGTCCGCATAGACATTGGGCGTGGTCATCTCTACCGTGGTGGGAAGGTTGAAGATGAGCTTGTTGTCCGGCGTCGGCTGCCAAGCCTCGGTGACGGCGTTGCAGACCTCAAGGGCGAAATCCAGTTCCGTGGCGGTGAAGGTTTCGGGGCTGTACTGGAGCACCCATTCCGTTTCGGGTTGCTCGGCAGCAAGTTGCTTGACGAGCTTCACGGCAGAGACGGCCATGTCCATCACCTCGGCTTTGCTCATGCCGAACACCTTGTCGCGAAAGGGCTTGGAGGTGGCGTTGTACACGTGGACGATGGCCCGTCGTGCGCCGCGCAGGGATTCCATGGTGCGGCGGATCAAATGTTCCCGCGCCTGGGTGAGTACCTCGATGGCTACGTTATCGGGGATGTGCTTGCCCTCGATCAACTCGCGCACGAAGTCGAATTCGGTTTGGGACGCAGAGGGGAAGGCGACTTCGATTTCCTTGAAGCCCACGGCGCAAAGGGTGCGGAACAGACGCATCTTGCGCTCCGCATTCATGGGCTCGAAGAGGGATTGATTGCCGTCGCGCAGATCGGTGCTCATCCAGATCGGCGGCGCGGCGAGGACGCGGTTGGGCCATTGACGGTCAGCGAGATTGACCGGAGGGAAGGGACGGTATTTGGTGGAAGGCTGCTTCAACATGGCGGTGTGCTCCGTGCATTTGGACTTCGTTGTCGATAGGGAAGGTTCCGTGCGGCCACGCGGGAAATGTCGAGACGGCTGCCGTGCGGACGCGGATTCGAGGCACGGCAACCGGATAGCAGTCGCAGCAGAGACAGGAGATGCAAGTTTTCAAGTTTCATGACGGACTCCGAAAAGAGCGCGCGCAAACGCACGCATAGGTGCAATCCCCGAAAGAGGGATGACAAAAAACCAACAGGAGGGGGAGGGGGGTTATGCGCGCTGGACGCGCAGCAGCAGGGGCAGCAGCCCCAGCAGGGATAGAGCGGAGGAGGCGGACTGAGCAGCAGACGCCAGCACGCGGCCGGACGCAGAGGTCGTGGCGCAGAGCGTGAAGGTGGAGGAGGGCTGCTGAGTGTTCATAGGGATGAACAGTATCAACGGGTGTGCATTGGCGTCAACCCGTGGTGCGGTAGGGGAATGCTATTGGTGACTTAGGTGTAACGAAGCCGCCGGGAGTTAGACGCCGTAGGCGGCACGCAACTGGGCGCGCATCTTGTTGGCCTTTGCCGCCTCTTGACCGGGATAGCGCACTTCACCGCCGACTTGACTGGCGAGTTCCTGGGCGCGAAGCTGAGCGGAGACCGCAGCGGTGCCGTCGCTGTTGGTGACAGCGCCATTGCTTTGAACTCGCCCATCGCTATAGACCTGACCGACCTTGACGCCGTCCTTCCAGATTTCGGCATAGACCAGATTCGAGCCGGCGCCGTTGCCGCTATTGCTGTCGTTGGCCGCCTTCTTGTCCAGGGCGGCGATATCTGCGGCGGAGAGCTTGCGCAGGGAAACGAAATCGCTGGTGGCTGATGTGGTCGTTACGTCCGTCGTAGCTGTGTCGGAAGACGTCGTTTTCGACTTGGACTTCCCTGTTTCAGCGGTATCGGTATTGGACGGATTTCCCGTCAATCCTTGCTGAATAGCGAGTGCCGAAGTTGGCGAGTTGGCAGTAATTTGCATGGGGCGAACTCGATGAGTTGATGCCCCGCTTTAGCGGATTTCGTGCCATGGGAAATTCACGCGAAATCCGGCAAATTATGCTGCTGAAAGTCGCCAAAACCGCCTGTAGAGCGGCAATAGCGTGTTCGCATACGGCAATTGCTGCCGCGTCATTGCGTGTGGCCATGACGCTTACGGCGCCGCCATTTTCTCCGCCAGGAAGTCCACGAACAGACGCACCTTGGGCGGCAAGTGGCGCGTCGGAAGCCAAACGGCATAGGCCGCGCCACCGAAGGGACCGGCAGCTTCCCAACTGTTCAGCAGCCGGATCAATTCGCCGCGCTCCAGTTGCTCCTTGACAGCGTACAAGGGCAGCAAGCCCACGCCCATGCCGGCGAGGAGGGCATCGCGAATGGTCTCGCTGCTATTCACCACGTAGTTGCTGCTGACCCGTACGGACGCCTTTTCTGCCGAATGTCCTTTGCGGTTGAACTGCCATTGGTCGGTGAATTCGCCGAAGCCGTAATAGAGGCAATTGTGCTTTGCGAGATCGGCCGGTTGGCGCGGGCGCGAATGGGCGACCAGATAGGCGGGCGAGGCACAGAGTAGATAGGGCACCGGCGCGAGTCGCTTTGCCACCAGTCCATCGGCCAGTTTCGAGCTGATGCGGATGGCCATGTCGTAGCCCTCGTCAGCCAGATCCACCATGCGATCAAGGAGCCCCAGACGAACCTTCAATTGCGGATAGCGTGCCAGGAATTCCGGGATCAGGGGGGCGATGCAGAGCCGCCCGTAGGCCACGGATACGGTGACGCGCAAGGTGCCTTGCGGCTCCGCATTGAGGTTGGAAAGGGCGAGCCGGGTTTCCTCCAGGGCGTTGATGGATTGGGACGCGCTGTCATAGAGCAGGCGGCCTGTTTCCGTGAGGCTCAGGGCGCGGGTGGTGCGATGGAGCAGGCGCGTGGCGAGGCGCGCTTCCAGGCGGCTGATGTGTTTGCTCACGGCCGATTTGTCGAGTCCCAGGCGGCGCGCGGCGCCGGTGAAGCTGCCGGTGTCCACCACCTGGACGAATACCGCCATGCCGTTCAGTTGTTCGAGGATTTCGGTGCCCATGATGATAGTTGTCTATACGGCAACAATAATGTGACGAGAATACGGATTGTATTGCCGCGCGTCGATACGCAAAATCGCTCCATTCCCGTTGTTTGTCTTTTGAAAGGAGCGATTCATGCCTTACGTGCGCATTGCGGTGGCCGCCGATCTGACCCCGAGCCAAGTGGCCCAGCTTCAACGAGGCACCACGGAGTTGATGGCTCGGCTGCTGGGCAAGCGGGCGGACCTGACGGTGGTTTCCGTTGCCCGAGACGATGCCGTGTGCTGGTCTGTGGGCGGCAATCCGGCCACGAGAACCATGGCGCAGATCCAGGCCTTCATTACCGAAGGCACCAACACGGCTGAAGAAAAGGAGGCCTTCATCGCCGCGGCTCACACCTTGCTGACCGAGGTAGTCGGTGAGAGCGACGGACCGCTCTATGTGATCGTGAGCGAGGTGTCGGCCGGTAACTGGGGCTACGACGGCCTCAGCCAACAAGCCCGGCGCAACCTATGGACGGGGAGGGCAGCAGCATGAAGACCTTGCGGCAATGGGCCGGCGTGATGCCGCCGACTAGCGTGGATTGCAGCCATACGGCCTTACTGCTGGTGGACTTTCAGCGGGAATACTTTGACGGCAAGTTGCCGATTCCCGATGGTTCTGCGGCCTTGTCGGCAGCGAAGCGCTTGGTGAAGTCGGCCGAGAAGGCGGGGGTCTTCGTGGTTCATATTCACCATGTGGCGGCCAGCCCCACGGCGCCCTTGTTCGCAAGCGGCTCCAGCGGTGCGGAGCCGGTCGACGCCCTACGGCCTGCCGAGCACCACGCTGTCGTCATCAAGCGCCTGCCGAGCAGTTTTGCTGGCACGGAGTTGCTGGAACTGCTGCGGCAACGTCAGTGCAATCGGGTGATCGTCTGCGGGCTCATGACCCACAACTGCGTCGATGCCACCACGCGGGACGCGCTGCATCTGGGCTTTGCGCCCATCGTTGTAGGGGATGCCAGTGCAACGCGCGATCTGCCGGGCGTAAGCGGCGGGGCGGTCGTGCCGGCGCAACAACTCCACAGGGCCGTTCTGGCCGGGTTGGCAGATCGGATTGCCGACGTGATGACTTGCGATGAGGTGGTGGCCTTGCTAGCGCGAAGCAAGCCCCAGTGAGATCGTGGTGCGGCGATCAGGCGATGAGGAAGTCGGTCTCGTCCTTTTGGGTGAGGTGCTTGGCGAATTCTTCCGGCGGGATCGGACGAGAGAAGTAGTAGCCCTGCATTGCGCTGCAGCCCAGTTGCAGCAGGTGCTGGCATTGGGCTGAGGTTTCCACGCCTTCAGCGATCACTTCCAGTTCAAGGCCGGCGGCGATGTTGAGGATGGCGGCTACGATGGCTTCGTCGTCTTCGTCGCCGGGGATGGCGTCGATGAATGACTTGTCGATCTTGAGGCGATGGAAGGGGAAGCGCTTCAAGGCCGAGAGGGACGAGTAGCCGGTGCCGAAGTCGTCGATCTCGGTGCGGATGCCCATGCGCTGGAATTCGGTGATGAGGGCCACCGCATCCTTCGGATCTTCCATCACCGTGCTCTCGGTGATTTCAAGCACCAGCTGCTCAGGGGAAATGGCCGCATCTTCAATTGCGCTGATGACGGTGCGTAGCAGATCCGTGTGGTGGAACTGTTTGGCGGAGATATTCACTGCAACGGGTACGGGCTCCAAGCCTGCGTCCATCCAGGCGCGAATCTGATGACAGGCGGAACGAATCACCCATTCGCCGATGGGAACGATCAGGCCGCGATCCTCGGCAAAGGCGATGAAACGGTCGGGGGTGATGAGTTCGTAACTGTCGGCACCGTTGTGCCCGTTGTACTTATGCCACCGGATCAGGGCCTCTGCTCCAATCATGCGGTTCTCAGAGGCATCCATCTGGGGTTGGAAGTAGAGCCTGAACTCGTTTTTCTCCAGGGCGTCGTGCAGGTCCGATTCCAGCGTCAACACGCTCTGGGCCCGGTCGCTCATTTCCTGAGTGAAGAACTGGTAGTTGTTCCGCCCCCGGTGCTTGGCGTGGTACATGGCCATGTCGGCACTGCGGCTAAGGGATTCCGCGTCGCTGCCGCCGCTGGGCCAGCAGGCGATGCCGATGGAGGCACTGGTGTGCAAGGTGTAGTCGCCGACCACTACGGGTGTGTGGGCGAGGGCGAGTAGTTGCTCGGCAATGGGCACACAGTCCTGAGTGCCGGCTATGGAACGCATCAGCACCACGAACTCGTCGCCGCCGATGCGGCTGATCAGATGATCAGCCCCCACGGCGCTGGACATCCGGTCTGCCACTTGGACGAGCAGCGCGTCGCCGATGGAATGGCCAAGGGAGTCGTTGATGGTGTTGAAGTGATCCAGGTCCAGGAACAGGATGGCAACTTGGCGCCCGTTTCGGGCTGCTTCTGCGATGGACGCCTCGATTTCCATTTTGAGCAGGCTACGATTGCACAAGCCCGTCAGCGTGTCGTGGTGGGCCAGGTAGGCCAGCCTGTCCTCGGCACCTTTGCGCATGTGGATGTCTTCCACGAAGCCCAGGATGTGATCCAGGTGGTCGCCGATATAGACCGGCTGGAAGTGGAAGTGATAACAGCCACGCTTGCCGCTGATAGTGGAGGTGTAGTCGGTTTCGATGGAAACGGATTCACCACCCAAGGCCCGCTGCAGAGGTTCGCGAAGGGTTGCGTCCTTGGCTTCCATCATCAGGTTGAGCCCGACGACCTCATCAGGCGTCGCCTCGGCAAAAGAGGCCAGTTTGCGGTTGCATTCCAGCACCTGTCCATTGGGTGCGATCAGCCAGATGCCGAGCGGCGCCTGGGCTACCAGGGCGCGTAGCTTGGCTTCGCTGTGGCGTAGCGAATTGGTCATCCGCTTTGCCAGCTCTTCGGCGCGCAGGCGGCGGTTGACCAAACTGTTGGACAGGGCGAACAGCAGTAGGGTGACGGCTATGCCGGCCAGCAGGACTCGCTGGGGATAATCGGCTTCCACCGGCGTGATGAAAGCATCGGTGGCCTGATAGACCAAGGTCCAGGTACGTCCGCCTACTTCAAGGGCTACACGCTGTTGCGGCAGAGAGGGATCGTGCCGCAGATTGGGACCGCTGCTGAAGGCTAGATGATCGGGCGTGGTCTCTTCACCGTCATAGAGATTGATGGATACGTCGGCCAATTTGGCCGGCATTACGTTGTTCATCAGATCCCGGTAGTGCATTCCCGCACCGGCGAAGCCCACCAGCAGGTGTCGGCGTTCTTCCATGGTCTCTGGCAGGGCGCCTCCTTTGTATACCGGCTGATACATGAGGAAGGCGGGGATCGGGCCTTTGTTGCGGTCGATGTGCAACTGGGTTTGGCCGGTGAACTGGGGGTTGCCCGTGTCCCGTGCACGGGACAGTGTTTCTCGCCGGTTGGGTTCGGCCCAGCCGTCGTAGCCCATGGCTGTCAGGTTGTATTCGGTGTGAGGCTCGATGGCGGTGATGAGCGTATAGAAATCGCGCTTGCCTGCAGGCTTTACCGCGAGGCCCGGATTGCCGTTGCGGCGCTCCTCGGCCAGCACGTTCTCAATTGCATCGCCACGCACGGCGCGCAGATAGATGAGGCCCTCAAAACCGGGGTTGGTCTCCGCCAGACGCAAGGTTTCGTGCAGATGGTGCCAGGAGGCGGGTGTGACCTGGTTGGTTTGCCCTACGTAGGCTTGTACGTCCCTCAGGGACTGGGTGAAAGCCACCAGCCGGCCTTGGAGGGCTGTGTGGAGTTCCTTGGTGCGCAGCGCAAATCGTTGAGCGCTAACGTGGTGGATGCTTTCGGTGCTGTACCAAGCAAGGCCCGCGCTTAACGTTAAGCCCGCAAAAAGTACCAAACCCGGCACCCATCCTTGTATGGGGCCCGGACGAAGCCGAGCGGTGAGGCGAATTATGCGGAACGATTTTGGCAATGGGTTTGTACGGGCAACGCCGGCTATAACGTTAGATATAGCAATTGTGACTGAATTGTGATGGGCATGGGGAAGTTATTCGCCCATTTTATGGCCCTTAATCGGCCCAACGGGCCAGGAGAATGGAGATGACGAATGGTGTGTTTAATTATTCCGAAGGAATATATTCCCTGAGAGGCTTTCGTGCATTCAGCGAACCATAGCCGGTATCGTTACCTAGCTTTCGGTCGGCGCCAGCCGGGAGAGCAGGGAGATCAGGGTATTGCGTTCGTCACGATTCAGTGTCCGGGAGATGCGTGCTTCGTGCTCTGCGACTCTTTCCTTGCTGACTTCCAACAGCTGGATGCCCTGTTCGTTGAGATACAGATGGTTATTGCGTCGGTCTTTGGTGGAAGTCTGCCGATACAGCAGATGTTTTGTTTCCAGTTTGTCCAGTAGCGGAACCACCGATGATCTGTCCAGATTCACCGCTTCCGCCAACTTGGATTGGGTCAGGCCTGGGTTTTGGCGCAATACCTCCAGTACCGAAAAGCCTGCAGGGGTAATGCCCAGTGTCTCTATGCTTTGCTCGAAATCCTTGAATACTCGGGTCTGCGCAACCCGAAGCTGAAAGCCGATCAAGTCATCAAGAGAACCTCTATGCTGTTTCTTCCCGGATTGAGCCGGCATGGCGACGCCCTTAGAAAGCCGAAGATGTAATTGTTTAATTGTAAAGCGATAGAGTGGGGCGACGCCGTGACCCAATTGCTGGTTGCCAATCGATTTGTCATCATTCGGTAGGCAACCATGCGTTGCACAGGGGATTTGAACGTTGTACGGGGCGCCGTCAAGGACACGGCACCGATCTTGCGTCGCGTTTCGCCTTTCGTGTCAGTTGCCAAGCAGAAATACCGGAGCCGAGCAGAAACCCCGCTTATTACGGAGCTTGCATCCGTCCACCGTCGTGTAAGGTTCGGCCACCGTACTTTGGAGCCCGCCACCTCTGGGCAGTTCCTGCGGGCAAAGTCAGTATTGCGAGACGCAATCCCATACTTTTATCCTGGTTATATTTTCTATCTAAAGTAATATGTGTGGTGGATCGATTGGGTCACGCGGAGGCGTTTCAACTGCCACGATAATTCACGCCCACTGTTGCATTAGGAGACACCTGAAATGAACGCATCTGCATCCGCCAAACGTTACCTCGTGGTTCTGGGGATGACGTTGTTCACTGCGGGAGGTGCACTTGGGGTGCTGTCCCTGGGGGGGGGCTCCTTCGGCATCGCCGCCGGCACCGCTGCCCTGGTACTGGGGGTTTTGGCAGGTGTGATCGTCGAAGTCCAATACAGGGCTGCGTTGAACGGACCACGAGAACGACTGGCTGAGACCATCCGTGCCACCATCAATGATGGCGACCTAACTCGGCGTGCCGCGGTGGAAGGCTCCCTTGCGCTTGTGGCGGAGGAATACAACAAGCTGATGTTTGCCATGCAGGCAATCATCGGACGGGTGATTTTCAACTCCAAACAAGTGGAGTCGGTGGCGAAGAAGCTCATCAAGGAAGCGGAAGTCACCGTTGCGGGCTCAGAGCAACAGAATTCCGCTGCGGCCTCCGCAGCGTCTGCTGCCACCACCATGGCCAATGGTGTAGCGGATATGGCGCAGAACACGGAAGAAACCGCACGCATCGCCGAGTCAGCCAAGGAGCAGTCGAACCGTGGCGCTTCCATCGTGCAGGAGGCGTCTGCTGAAATTCGCCGTCTGGCCCAGACTGTGGAAGGTTCCGCCGAGGTGGTCTCCGCCTTGGGTGAGCGTTCCCAGGCCATCTCCGCCATCGTGAACACCATTCATGAAATCGCGGACCAGACCAATCTGCTGGCACTGAACGCAGCCATCGAAGCCGCTCGCGCCGGTGAGCAGGGCCGTGGTTTCGCCGTGGTGGCCGACGAAGTTCGTAAGTTGGCTGAACGCACCACCGCGGCGACGGCGGAAATTGGCGCCATGATTTCTGCCATTCAGTCCGAAACCCAAAGCGCCATTTCCACCATCCGTGAAGGCTCGGTTCAAGCGCGGCATGGTGCGGATCTGACCAACCAGGCTGCCGATGCGTTAACGGAAATCAATCGGGGCGCGGAAGAGACGCTGACGAAGGTCCGCGCCATCGCCGGCACTATGAACGACCAAAGCGGCCAAGCCACCCATATCGCAGGGCAGGCCAACGACATCATCGCCCTGGCTGATCGTAATGCCCAGGGCGCACGGGACACCTTGAAGGAGGCCAATCAGCTGGACGTGCTGGCCACCAACCTGGAAGAGATCGGCCAAGTTTTCAAGCTCGGCGCCGCCGGTGACCAGGCCCTGCGTATTCATGCAGCCATGCCGGAGCAGGTCGCTGCCATGGCTAAGGATATCAGCCGGGTATTGGAAGAGGCCGTGAATCGAGGTCAGATCAGTCTGGACGATCTGTTCGACAAGAACTACGTGCCCATCCCCAATACTCGGCCGCAAAAGTTCCATTCCAAGTTCGATGCCCTCACCGACCGCATCTTCCCGCCCGTGCAAGAAGCCTGGCTCGAAAAGGTGCCCGGTTGCGTCTTTGCGCTGACAACGGACCTTCAGGCCTATGCTCCCACTCACAACAACAAATTCGCACATCAGCCCACGGGCGACGAAATGGTGGACATGGTGAAGAGTCGCAGCAAACGACTCTTCGGCGATAACCCGGCATTGAAACGGGCCTCGGCCAACACCTTGCCTTATCTGACCCAGACCTACCGCCGGGATACAGGCGAGATCATGCACACCATCTCTGCCCCGGTATATGTGCAGGGGCGCCACTGGGGCGCGGTCAATATCGGCTACGTGGCTTAAGCCAGGCAGTGTAGCCGAGGCCGAGAAATCACAATAACCTCGTCATGAAGGGACGTCCTGGAGACGCCCTGGTTCCCAGTGATAAACTTGCGCCCCCAATGCATTTAGCGCAATGCACTCGCGTTGCGGCATTTCAATTTCAGGAGTCACCATGATTCAGGGTTCCATCGTTGCCATCGTCACCCCGATGGCCGAGGACGGCAGTCTTGACCTGGCAGCCATGCGCAGCCTGGTGGACTGGCACGTTGCGGAAGGCACCGACGCCATCGTCGTCGTCGGCACCACGGGCGAATCGCCCACGGTGAATGTCGAAGAACACTGCGCCCTGATCGAGACCGTGGTCAAACAAGCCGCCGGCCGCGTCCCCGTGATCGCTGGCACTGGCGCCAACTCCACTGCCGAAGCCATCGAGCTGGCCCACTTCGCTAAGAAGGCTGGCGCTGACGCCCACCTGTCCGTGGTGCCCTACTACAACAAGCCCACCCAAGAAGGTCAGTACCAGCACTTCAAGGCCATCGCCGAGAAGGTGGAACTGCCGATGATCCTGTACAACGTGCCCGGCCGTACCGTGGCGGACATGAGTAACGACACGGCCATCCGTCTGGCCGCCGTACCCAACGTGATCGGCATCAAGGATGCTACCGGCGACATCAATCGCGGCTGCGATCTGCTGCTACGCGCTCCCGCCGACTTTGCCGTCTATAGCGGCGACGATCCCACCGCTGCCGCCTTGATGCTGTTCGGGGGCAAGGGTTGCATCTCCATCACCTCCAACATCGCGCCCAAGCTGATGCACGAAATGTGCGCTGCTGCTATCGCCCGCGATACGGACAAGGCCGTTCAGTTGCAGATGAAGCTGCTGCCCCTGCACCGCGCCGTGCTGGCCGAGCCCAACCCCATCCCCGCCAAGTGGGCGCTCAACAAGATGGGCAAGATCCCCGCCGGCATCCGCCTGCCCCTGGTGCCCATGACCGACGCGGCCGTGCCCACTGTGACCGCCGCGTTGGCTCACGCCGGCATCAATATTTGACGGCTGCGTAGTTCAGCAAACAAAAACGCCCGGCATCGTCCGGGCGTTTTTGTTTGTGCTCTCGACTGAATTACTACTTCTCCACGAACGCCCGCTCGATCACGTAATCCCCCGGCGTGCCGATGCGGGGCGATACCACGAAGCCGCGTCGATCCAACAGCGTGCAGCTGTCTTCCAGCATGGCGGGGCTGCCACAGATCATCACCCGGTCCACAGCCGCATCAAGGGGCGGAAGGCCGATGTCGGCGAACAGCTTGCCGCTCTCGATCAAATCCGTCAGGCGGCCCTGGTTGCGGAAAGGCTCGCGCGTCACGGTGGGGTAGTAGATCAGCTTCTGTTGCACTTCTTCGCCGAAGAATTCGTTCTTGGGAAGCTGGTTCTCGATGTAGTCGGAGTAAGCCAGTTCGCTCACCGTGCGCACGCCGTGGATCAGCACGATTTTCTCGAAGCGCTCATAAGCCTCCGGGTCTTGGATCACGCTCATGAAAGGGGCGAGTCCCGTGCCGGTGGCGAAGAGGTACAGATGCTTGCCCAGCTTCAAATCGTGCAACACCAGGGTGCCCGTTGGCTTGCGGCTGATCTTCACGGCTTGGCCCGGCTCCAGGTGTTGCAGGCGCGAGGTGAGCGGACCGTTGGGTACCTTGATGCTGAAGAACTCCAAATGCTCTTCATAGTTGGCGCTGGCGATGCTGTAGGCGCGCAGCAGAGGGCGACCCTCCACCTCTAGCCCGATCATCACGAACTGACCGTTCTCGAAACGCAGGCCCGGATCGCGGGTGGTGCGGAAGCTGAACAGACTGTCGTTCCAGTGATGAACGCTAAGAACGGTTTCGGTGTTGAGGTTACTCATGGGTGGATTCCTTGAAGGTTCCCTGGGAACGATTTGGAACAGAGCAACAAAACAGACCGCTCACCGTTCCAACGGTTTCATTTGCCAGCGATTCTAGGAATGGGTCGCATATCTGTAAAATGGGAATTATCGAAATGATTATTCTGAAACTCAGATATGCGATTCAGTCTGCGCCAAGCCGAAATCTTCGCTGCCGTCGCCCGCCTGGGTAGCGTGACCCAGGCCGCCGAATCTCTCTCCCTCTCCCAGTCTGCGGCCAGCACGGCCTTGGCCGAGTTCGAGCGGCTCTACGATCTGCGCTTGTTTGATCGCATCGGCAAGTCGCTACGTCTCAACGCCAGCGGCGAGCAGCTGCTGCCCAAGGTGGTGGAGTTGCTGGACCGGGCGGCGGAAGTGGAAGACATGCTTGCCGGCCGTGCCGGCTTGGGGCCGCTCCATATTGGCGCCACACTCACCATCGGCAACTACCTGGCCACCATCATCGTCGCTGGCCTGTTGCAGAAGCACGGCGAGGCGAAGGTGCAACTCACGGTGCACAACACGGCGACCATCATCGAGCAAGTGGCCGGCTACAGCCTGGATATCGGCCTGCTAGAAGGCACTTGCCAGCATCCTGATCTGCACGTGGAACCTTGGGTGGATGACGAATTGGTGGTGTTCTGTCCGCCGAATCATCCCTTCGCCCGCAAGCGAAAGTTGGAACTGGCAGCCCTCATGGCCGAGCCGTGGATTCTGCGTGAGCGCGGCTCTGGCACGCGCGCCCTGTTCGATCAGGCGGTGGATCGCCTCGGCTTGAGCACGCAAATGCGGCCCAAGGTTCGCCTGGAGTTGGAACATACCGAAGCCATCAAACGCGCCGTGGAATCGGGCCTGGGCCTGGGCTGCATCTCCCGCTTGGCGCTGCGCGAAGCCTTCCGGCGCGGTAGCTTGGTTCCGCTCAAAACGCCGGAACTGGAACTGCGCCGCCGCTTCCAGTTCGTCTGGCACAAGGACAAATACCACACTGCCGCCATGCGCGAATTCCTCTCCGCCTGCCGCGCCATGACTGCCGGCGTGAAGCGCAGCGACGAAATCGACCTCCCCTACATCCCTTGATGTAGCGCCGCAAAGCAACTCAAGTATCTGGGACAATTCGCTCCCTAGCTCCGGGAACAGAACCACCATGACTCTCACTGAACTCCGCTACATCGTTGCCCTGGCTCGCGAAAGACATTTTGGCCGTGCTGCCGATAAGTGCGCTGTGTCCCAGCCCACCCTGTCCGTGGCCGTGAAAAAGCTGGAAGACGAACTGGGCGTCGCCCTTTTCGAGCGGGCACCTAACGAGGTACGGGTCACCGAAATCGGTGGACGCATCGTGACCCAAGCGGAGAAGGTGCTGGCAGAAGCCTCCCGCGTGGCGGAACTGGCGGCTACCGGCAAGGATCCGCTTTCCGGCCCTCTGCGCCTGGGTTGCATCTACACCATCGGGCCTTACCTGCTGCCACGTCTGGTGCCCCTGCTCAGGGAGCGGGCGCCGACCATGCCCCTCATCATTGAAGAGAACTTCACCGAACGTCTGATTGCGAAGGTGAAGAACAGCGAACTGGACATCGCCGTGCTGGCCTTGCCCATCGACGAGCCGGGCCTCGTGGCCCAGCCGGTGTACGACGAACAACTCCGCGTCCTGCTGCCCGTGGGCCATCCGCTCACCAAGGAGAAGACCGTGGCTCCCATGGCGCTACTCGACACGCCTCTCTTGATGTTGGGGCCCGGCAATTGTTTCCGCGATCAGGTGCTGGACCTTTGCGCCCGTGCCACCGACCAAGCAGGTACCTCGCCCCATATTCTGGAAGGCAGCTCCCTGGAAACCATTCGCCTCATGGTGGCTTCGGGTGTGGGCTGCACGGTCATGCCGGCGTCCGCCGTGGATGGCATCACCGCCCGCGATCCCCTGCTGCGGGTGCGCCCCTTCACCGAGCCCACTCCGTCTCGCCGCGTGGGCCTGGTATGGCGTGCCAGCTATCCCCGGCACAAAGCCATCGACGTGGTGCGCCGCGCCCTGCTTGATTGCAAATTGCCGGGAACCAAAGTGGCTAAGTAGGAATAGAAAAGTCCTATCCGAACAATTCTAATAATTGACTAGATCAATCGGTTGGGTCTCGCCAGAATGCGAAGCGTCAGCAGCACACATTCACGACGCAAGCATCTTCAGGAGACCCATCATGGCAAGCCAAACCGAATCCATCACCATCAAGAACATCGAGTCCGCCTTTGCCGGCGAGTCGATGGCCCACATCAAATACCGCTACTTCGCCAAGCTCTGCCGCGCCGCCGGTGACGAAGCCACGGCCAAGGTATTCGAGGAAACCGCCGACCAGGAAGTGGCCCACGCCTTCGGCCACTTGGACCTGCTCTATCCCGGCGCAGCCATGAGCCCCGCCCGCTGCCTTGAAATGGCCATCGCCGGCGAGACCTACGAATACACCGAGATGTACCCCTCCTTCCGCCACGCAGCCGAAGAAGAAGGCCGCAGCGACGCAGTGAAGGAAATCGACGAGCAGATCGCCGAATCCAAGGAACACGCTGCCTTGTTCTCCGCCACCCTTGCCAAGGCCGCCAAGCGTTTCGCGGCCCTCGCCAAGGTGGAAGAGCGTCACGCCGGTCACTACAAGGACCAACTCGCCAAGGTCTCTGCTTAAACGACAACCCCCAACAATCAAAGGAGAAATGAATATGAAAACCTACATGTGCGTGGTCTGCGGATTCATCTACGACGAAGCCAAGGGCGATCCCGAGCACGGCATTGCCGCCGGAACCAAGTGGGAAGACGTGCCGGACGACTGGTCCTGCCCCGATTGCGGCGTAGCCAAGTCCGACTTTGAGATGGTCGTCGTCTAACCGCGTCTGAGCGCTAGGAAAAGCCGGCCGTCTCCCTCAATGCCACCGAGCGTCGTAATGGCCCTCCTCCCCTGAGAAGCCTGTCCTGAGCTCGTCGAAGGGGGGGCGGGAGGGGTTTCGGGCTTCACCGACAAAGACAAAACCACGGAGAAAACATCATGAGCAAGGCATACAGCGACGTGCTGATCATCGGCGCCGGACTCGCAGCCATCACCCTGGTGCGAGAGCTGCGCAAGCGCAACGCCGAAATCAGCATCACCTTGGTAACTGCCGACGACGGCCACTTCTATTCCAAGCCCATGCTGTCCAACGGACTCGCGGCGGGCAAGACGGCAGCGGCCTTGGTAATGACGCCGAGAGAGTTGCTCTCTGCGCAGCTCAAGATAGACATGCTGCCGCTCACTCGCGTTGAAAGCATAGCCACGGCGGCGCGCGTCGTGAACACAAGCAAGGGCGAGCTTTCCTACGGCAGCCTCGTCCTCGCCGTCGGCGCTCAGCCGATTCGCCTCCCCATCGAGGGTGATGGCGCAGCGGACGTGCTCTCCATCAATCACCTAAACGACTACGCGATTTATCGCGAACGGCTCGAAGGTCGTCAGCGCGTTGCATTGCTCGGCGCCGGGTTGATCGGTTGCGAGTTTGCCAACGATCTGCGCCTTTCGGGTCGCGAGGTGGACGTATTCGACATCGCGCCTCAGCCTTTGGGCCGTCTCTTGCCGACAGGTGCCGGTAGCGCCTATCGCAAGGGCCTGGAAGCTGCCGGGGTGCGCTTCCATTTCGGCGGCAGCGTGCAACGCATCGAGCGAGTCGAAGGTGGCTATCGTCTTCACGATAGCCAGGGCGGCGAGACGGAGGTGGATCTCGTGGTATCCGCCGTGGGCTTAAAGCCCGAGACGGCGCTTGCCGCTGCATCTGGGCTTGCAGTGAATCGCGGCATCGTCACCAACGCGCAACTCGCCGCTTCCGCATCGGATGTCTATGCCCTGGGTGATTGCGCCGAAGTGGCGGGTCAGGTGCTGCCATTCGTCATGCCCATCATGCATCAGGCCAAGGCCCTCGCCGCCACATTAACGGGCACGCCCACGGACGTGGTCTATCCCGCCATGCCGGTGGTGGTGAAGACCCCTGCCTGCCCTGCGGTGGTCTGCCCGCCCGCACCTGGCGTCGATGGCGCGTGGCAGGAGGTGCCGACGCCTGACGGCGTCCAGGCCGTTTTCATCGGCGCGACTGGCGAACTGCTGGGTTTCGCGCTGGTGGGTGGCGAAGCCGTGAAGGCAAAGCAAAGCCTCGCAAGCCGCTTGCCGATTGCGGCGTAGCAAGTAGAACCGTTGGGGATCGCTATCCTTGCCCATGGCGTAGGATGGCGGCCCCAACGCACCCGGAGACGGCCATGCCGCTCGCCGACTCACTGTTTCAAATCCTCTCCCACTTGCCTCTGTTCCAGGCCCTTGAGCCGGAGCAACTGCAATCCATTCGCGGCAGCGTGGTGGAAAAGCGCCTCGCCAAGGGTGAGTTCCTTTTTCAGCGCGGCGATGCCGCCACGGGCTTTTACGTGGTGGCCTATGGCCGCATGAAGCTCGCCATTCCCACGCCCCAGGGTTTGGAAAAAGTGGTGGAAATTATCGGGCCCCGTCAAAGCCTGGGTGAGGCGGTCATGTTTCTCGATCGTCCCTTTCCGGTGAATGCGGAAGCCTTGGAAGACAGCCTGCTGCTGCGTATTGATCGCGTCGCCGTGGACAAGCTGTTGAGCGAGGACGCATCCTTCGCTCGGCGCATGCTGGCCGGTTTGTCTCAGCGCTTGCATTCCCTGTTGCAGGACGTGGAGGCCTACTCCTTGCGGTCTTCCACGCAGCGCGTGATCGGCTACCTGCTGGAGCAATGTGCCCAGCAGGAAAGCATGGAGCAGCAAAGTGAGGAGCAAAGCGCCCAGGCGGTGGAGCTCCCCACCACCAAACAGGTGATCGCCTCCCGCCTCAATCTGACGCCGGAAACCCTGTCGCGGATTTTTCAGGAGCTCAGTCGCAACGGCCTGATCGAGGTGCAGGGCCGCACCGTAGCTATTGCTTCAGTGCAGCGCCTGCAGGAGTTCGATGTCTGAGTGCTGCTAGTGCCCCAGGCTGTGATTGTGGTGCGAGCGGAACAGAGACTCCTGGTGCTTTTTCAGTTCTCGGTCGATCTCCTCCGAAGGCCGGAGGAAGAACAAGCACAACCAGCAACTCAGGGAGGTGAGCGCCCAGAACATGAGGAAGCCCACGGAATAAATTGCGATGGAACTCCAGTGCACGGGCTGGCCTAGCAAGTACAGCTCTTGGGGATTGATGAGAGCGAAGAACACCATTTCGCCCAGGGCGGCCGTGAGGAAAGACGGCCAGAGGATGTGCAGCGACTTCATCATGATGCTTGTCTCCTGTTGATGTAATTCCGGCGAAGCCGGGTACTGCTAAAACAGGGGCGCCCTTGGGATGCTCTTAGGAGGCGCTCTTGGCAACTGGACTGCGAAGCCATTGTTGGCAGGAAGGTCTGCAAACGCAAGCTGCACTGCCGCATGGCAGACGCTTCGTCGTGCAGAACTAGGGCGATGAGATGGATGAATGGGCTGGTGCCGCTGATACCAGGTGCCTAGAACCCCTGCCGCAATTGTCGTGGCCTTTTGCGGCATGCCGTGTTACAGTCCGCCCCCCTTTCGGCCCGTATTCAGTCTGCGGCCGTCCCGATAAGCGAGACTTTCGCTTTCCCGGTTTCACCCCTACGAAGTTTCCGCCCGGACTGGCCTGCACCCTGCAGGTGGTCGGCTTCTGGAGTCACCTCATGCTGTTTTCCGACCTCGGCCTTTCCGCCGGGATTCTGCGCGCCATTGGCGAGCAGGGCTACGACACGCCCACCCCCATTCAACGGGAATCCATCCCTTACGTTCTCGCCGGCCGCGACCTGGAAGCCCTTGCCCAGACCGGCACCGGCAAGACCGCCGCTTTCGTACTGCCCATCCTGCACCGACTCACCAGCCAGGGCGACAGCCCCCTGGAGAAGGTGGCCCGCAATCGTCCCCGCGCTCTGATCCTGGTGCCTACCCGCGAACTCGCGGCTCAAGTGCTGGAAAGCGTTCGCAACTACGGCAAGCACGTTCCCGTGCGTAGCCTCGCTGTGTTTGGCGGCGTCGGCATGGCGCCTCAGGTCACCGTGCTGCGTCGTGGCGTCGACATCGTTGTCGCCACTCCCGGCCGTCTGCTGGATCACCTGGCGCAACGCACCATCGATCTGAGCTGCATCCAGACCCTGGTACTGGACGAAGCCGACCGCATGCTGGACATGGGCTTCATCCGCGACATCCGCAAGATCATCGAGCGTCTGCCCAAGGACCGTCAGAACCTGATGTTCTCCGCCACCTTCGCCAACGAAGTGCGCGACCTAGCGCGCGGCCTGTTGAACAACCCCGCTCTGGTGGAAGTGGCTCGCCGCAACACCGCTGCCGAATCTGTGTCCCAAAGCATCATCACCGTGGACAAGGAAAAGAAGCGCGACCTGCTGCTGCACCTCTTCGAGAACCACGGCTGGCACCAGACCCTGGTGTTTACCCGC